>CAZZJH010000150.1:0-1611 GCA_964654335.1 uncultured Acidimicrobium sp. | reverse complement strand
GGACGGTGGTGACACCGAGCAGCACGAGGAAGCCGAAGTAGATCATCGAGTGCATCAAGCCCGCACCGCTGTCACGCAACAAGGTGCGCATGTACACACCTGCACGGAAGTCGGCGAGACGACGCTTGACGTTCTTCTTGGTGGTTTTGCGGTTGTCCGGTGCACCGCGCTCCCAGTTGCGGATGCGATCAGCAAACCGCAGAGAGCCCCAGATCAACATCACGGGAATGATCGTGTAGAACGCAATTTTCAGCGGACCTGGAATACCACCGAACACTTTGCGGTGAACAGGAGAATCGCCTTCCCACCCCGTGATCAAGGGAACGATCCCCGAGATCATGGTGAACACGCCGATGCCCACGCCTAGCGCGATCGACAACTGGTACGGCTTGAAGCGGCGCGGAGCCTTTTCGGTTTGTGCGGTTTCCATCGACCTAAAACCTAGTGCCCTGCTTGGCGGGCAACCGCCTCTGTGGCTTTGGCGATTGCCTCCTGATCACCGAGAAACTTCACACCGAGAACCTTCATTGCCTCGTCGAATTCATACAGACGAGGAACTCCGGTGGGCATGTTGAAGTCCACGATCTCTTCGGTGCTCATCGATTCGAGATGCATAATCAGTGCGCGCAACGAATTGCCGTGCGCGGTGACGAGCACATTCGTGCCATTGCGCAATTGCGGCACGATCACCTCGTTCCAATACGGAAGGACACGTTCGAGTACGTCCTTCAAACACTCGGTGGCGGGAAGCAGTGTGGGATCGAGGCCTTCGCTCACGAGATGCTGGTACGTGGGGTCGTTCAGCGGATGCTCGGGGCTCGTCGAATCCACTGGTGGTGGCGGTACGTCGAAGCTGCGACGCCATAAGAGTGTTTGCTCCGGGCCATGACGTTCGGCGGTGGCTTTCTTGTCGAGTCCTTGCAGGGCTCCGTAATGCCGTTCGTTCAACCTCCATGTGCGCTGAATCGGCGCGTCGGGCTGTCCCAGTTCTTCTAGTGCCAGCCGATTCGTCTCGATTGCGCGTTGGAGGAGGCTGGTGTGGACGGCCCCGAACCTGAGCCCAGCCTCACGCATCACATGCCCGGCAGCCTTGGCTTCGGCCACGCCTTGCTCAGTGAGCGGCACGTCGTGCCAGCCAGTAAAGAGGTTGAGCGCATTCCAGGTGCTTTGGCCGTGGCGAAGCAGGACGAGGGTGCCGAACATGGGGTAATCGTAGGTCCCGCACGGGTTTGGGGACGATGTGACAAATGTTGAGTGATCTACGCTAAAGATTTTTGGAGCACAGGTTGTCAAGGTCAAAAAGGAGCCCTTATGGTGAGGAGCCTCAGATCCCCCAACAAGATCCCCTGAAATAAGGAGTCCCCCATGCCTAAGGCCGTCGGAATCGACCTCGGAACCACCAACTCAGTCGTTGCCGTGCTGGAAGCCGGCGAACCCGTCGTCATCCCCAACTCGGAGGGCGCTCGGACCACTCCGTCGGTTGTCGCTTTCTCCAAGGCGGGCGAAGTGTTGGTGGGTGAAGTCGCGAAGCGTCAGGCAATCACCAACCCTGATCGCACCTTCCGCTCAATCAAGCGTCACATGGGCGAAAACTGGAAGTCCGACGACATC
>CAZZJH010000149.1:0-1685 GCA_964654335.1 uncultured Acidimicrobium sp. | reverse complement strand
TTCGTCATGTATCTCGGCGACAACATGCTCGAGCAGGGTCTCACCGAGTTCGTCACCGAGTTCGAGCATGCGCGTCAACACGACGGCGCGAAGGCGCCAACCGCGCAGATCTTGCTCTGTCATGTGGAAGACCCGCGTCAGTTCGGCGTGGCGGAAATCGATGCCCATGGTCACGTGAAGAAACTCGTCGAGAAGCCGCAGAATCCGCCGTCGGATCTCGCCCTCGTCGGTGTCTATCTCTTCGACAAGACCGTGCACGATGCGGTGCGAGCAATCAAGCCCTCTCCGCGCGGCGAACTCGAGATCACCGATGCCATCCAGTGGATCGTCGATCAGGGACGCGTGGTGCACCACAAGGTGCTGCAAGGTTGGTGGTTGGACACCGGCAAGAAGGATCCGTTGCTCGAGTGCAACAGATTGGTGCTCGAGGTGCTCACCCCGCGCAACGACGGTGATGTCGATTCAACGACACAGATCGAGGGTCGTGTGATCATCGAGAAGGGTGCCGTGGTGCGGAACTCGAGGATTCGTGGCCCCGTCGTGATTGGTGAGGGTGCCAAGATCGACCAGTCGTACATCGGCCCGTTCACCTCGTTGGGCCGCAACTGTGTGGTGACTCGTTCGGAGATGGAACACTCGGTCGTATTGGATGGCTCCAGCATCATCGACATCCATCGCCTCACTGATTCGCTGATCGGCCGTGATGTGCAAGTAACCAAGTCCGAACAGAAACCTCGTGCGTTGCGATTGATGCTCGGCGACGATTCCAAGATCGAGCTCGACTAATGGCCACGATCACCGAGTCGAACGTCATCAATGGTGTTCAGATCGTCGAGCCGGCGATGCACGGTGATGAGCGCGGTTTTTTCATCGAGACGTATCGACGCGAGTGGTTTCCGCTGGGTCGCGAGATGATCCAGGGAAATCGTGGCGATCGAACGAAAGGGAGCGTGGTTGGGCTCCACTATCACTTGCATCAAGCCGACTACTGGTACGTGCCGTACGGACGCTGCCGAGTCGTGCTGCACGATTTGCGCGATGGTTCACCCACCGACGGCGCCACGCAGACGATCGATCTGGGGCTTCAGCCCGATGGCAAACATGATCATCGCGGCGTGTTCATTCCGCCGGGTGTCGCACACGGTTTCGCTGCGCTTACCGACATGACGATCACGTACCTCGTCGACGGCTACTACAACCCGAAGGATGAACTGGGTCTGATGTGGAACGATCCGGCGGTGAAGGCCGATTGGGGAATCGCCGAGCCGATCCTGTCGAAGCGCGATCAAGCAAACCCGAACCGTGCTGGCATCCCCGAGCAGTTCAGGCCACACTTCGGCTTGCGCAGTTGACATGAAGATCTTTGTTACCGGCGGTGCCGGGTTCATCGGTTCGAACTATGTGCGATGGGTGTTCGAGAACACCGATCATGAAGTGACGGTGCTCGATGCCCTCACGTACGCGGGGAACCTCTCGACGATGAAGGACCTCGACGACAGCCCGCGCTTCAAGTTCGTCAAGGGAAACATCTGTCAACCACAAGACGTCGAAGCAGCGATGAGGGGTCATGACGCCGTCGTGCATTTCGCCGCGGAAAGTCACGTGGACCGTTCCATTCAGGGAAGCGAGGACTTCATCCTCACGAATTGCTTCGGCACCAACGTGGTGATGGACGTCGCCCGTAA
>CAZZJH010000148.1:0-1723 GCA_964654335.1 uncultured Acidimicrobium sp. | reverse complement strand
GGATCGAGCATGGCGTCGTTGTAGCCAACGAACTCCTCGACAACCTTCCATTTCGGCTGTTCGTATTCGATGGAGGTTGGCGGGAGGCTTTCGTGGCCATGAACAGTGACGGCTCATTGGTGGAAGTGCTGGGCGAAAAGGTGGAGACTCCGCGGAAGTTTCCTGATTCTGCGCCGCACGGCACACGTCTCCCTCTTCAGGATGATGCGCGGGCGTGGGTGTCTCAAGCGCGTTCCGCGGTGCGCTCGGGAGGAGTGTTGATCTTCGACTATTGCACCCGAACGACTTCGGAGTTGGTCTCGATTCCTTGGCGGGATTGGCTGCGCACCTATCGACAACATGAACGTGGCGTGCATTATTTACGGGATGTCGGCCTCCAAGACATCACGACGCAGGTGTGTCTCGACCAATTGGATCTGAATGATGTGAAGGTTTCGACACAGGCCGACTTCTTGCGACGCAGTGGCATCGATGAGTTGGTCGAGGAGGGTCGCCAGTATTGGAAAGCTCACTCGGCCCGACCGGATGTTCTCGCAATGACCATGCGCAGTCGGATCCGCGAGGCAGAAGCGCTTTGTGATGAACGGGGACTCGGCAGTTTCAACGTATTAGAGATCGGGTCGTAAGCAGAAGACCTTCCGTCATTGGCGGTCGTGAGCCACTGCCCATATAGTTCTCCTCAAGTTGCGATTCCTAGGGGGTAACAGTGTCTGTTGATAAGGAAGCGATTGAGGCGCTTGCGAATGAACAGCGGCTCTTTGAGCCATCTTCCCGTTTCATTGAAGACGCGAACACTGCCAGCGAGGTTATGTATGACGAGGCTGCCAATGATCATGAGGGGTTCTGGGATCGGCAAGCCCGAGAACTCGTTTCCTGGTTCAAACCATGGGATCGAACTCTCGAGTGGAATCTGCCGTTTGCGAAGTGGTTCGTCGGAGGACGACTCAATGTTTCCTACAATTGTCTTGATCGTCATGTCGAGGCTGGTCTCGGTAATCGGGTATCGATTCATTGGGAGGGTGAACCCGGCGACAAGCGAACGATCACCTATGACGAATTGTTGGACGAAGTGAAGCGATTCGCCAACGTGTTGCGTGATCTCGGGGTTGGTGAAGGTGATCGGGTGAACATCTACTTGCCGATGATTCCAGAAGCTGCAGTAGCGATGCTTGCGTGTACGAGAATCGGCGCTGCGCACAGTGTCGTTTTCGGGGGCTTTTCGTCCCAGGCGCTCGCTGATCGAATCAACGACGCGTCGGCGAAAGTGTTGGTCACCGCTGACGGCGGTTGGCGCCGTGGCGAGGTGTTTCCCTTGAAATCGCAGGCGGACGAAGCGATGGAGCAGACGCCTTCGATCGAGAAGGTGGTCGTCGTTCGTCGTGGCGGAAACGACGTGACGATGAAGCCGGGGCGAGACCTTTGGTACCACGAACTGATGTCAGACGCATCGTCCGATTGTCCACCCACTCCACTGGATTCAGAGCACTTGATGTTTCTTCTCTATACATCGGGAACCACCGGCAAGCCCAAAGGCATCATGCACACGACGGGTGGCTATCTCACGCATGTCACGTACACGTTCAACTACGTGTTCGACATCAAGCCGGCAACCGATGTCTACTGGTGTACGGCTGACGTAGGTTGGGTGACGGGGCACTCCTACATCGTCTATGGACCTCTGGCGAACGGTGCAACCCAAGTGATGTATGAAGGTGTGCCGAAT
>CAZZJH010000147.1:0-1782 GCA_964654335.1 uncultured Acidimicrobium sp. | reverse complement strand
TTGCATCTGGAGCGGGGCAAGGTGAAGAACCCGTTGTTCGGGGCGTTCTTCAAGGCAGTGCAACAAGCTGGTCATCCGATCACGAGCGATGTCAACGGTCACCAACAAGAGGGTTTTGCGGCCTTCGATCGCAACGTGAAGAAGGGTCGTCGCTACAGCGCCGCCCGCGCGTACCTACACCCCGTGAAGCACCGCCAGAACCTCACCATCCAATGTCGAGCACTCGTCACCAAAGTGTTGACAGAGGGCAAGACGGCGACAGGTGTCGAGTATCGGCTTCCATTCGGTCGGGTTCGCACTGCTCGTGCCAAGGAAGTGATCTTGTGTGGTGGGGCCTTCAACTCGCCACAGTTGTTGCAGGTCTCAGGAATCGGCAACTCCGAGCATTTGAAGTCGGTTGGAATCCAACCAGTGCACCATCTCCCGGGAGTCGGCGAGAACCTCCAGGATCACCTCGAGGTGTACGTGCAACACGCGTGCAAGCAGCCGGTCTCGTTGAATCCACTGATGAAGTTCTGGAAACGTCCGTTCATCGGTTTCATGTGGCTCTTCCGCAAGGGTCCGGGCGCGTCGAATCATTTCGAGGCGGGCGGTTTCATCCGCAGCAATGATCAGGTGAAGTACCCGAACCTGATGTTCCATTTCTTACCCATTGCGGTCCGCTACGACGGCACCGCTCCCGCCGGTGGCCACGGTTACCAGGTGCACATCGGGCCGATGTATTCGAATTCGCGAGGTAGTTTGCGCGTCACCTCCGGTGACGTGCGAGACAAGCCGGCGTTCACTTTCAACTACCTGTCGACGCCTGAAGATCGACAGGAATGGATCGAGGCCATCTCGGCCGCTCGCAAGATCCTCAATCAACCCGCTTTTGCCGAATTCAGCTCGGGCGAGATTTCTCCCGGACCGGAGGTCGCTACCGATGAGCAAGTGATCGATTGGGTGCGCAAGGACGGCGAGACGGCCTATCACCCGTCGTGCACCTGTCGGATGGGCGTCGACGAGATGGCAGTGGTCGACCCCACGACGATGAAAGTGCGGGGAATGGAGGGCCTGCGCGTAGCCGATGCCTCGGTCATGCCGTACGTGACCAATGGCAACATTTACGCCCCCGTGATGATGCTCGCGGAGAAGGCCGCCGACCTGATCCTCGGCAACGAGCCGCTTCCGGCCGAGTCGGTCGACTTCTACCGCGCCAAACAGTGACCGACCCAGACGCCACTGATAACCTTCGGCTCTGATATATCTCGCCGTTGAGGCGGGCAAATCTGGAAAGACAGGGGATCCCACGTGAGCGATTTCGAAGACATCGATCTGGCGAGTCTTTCGGACGACGACCTCGTCGCGCAGATGCATGACGATCTCTACGACGGACTTGGTGAGGAAATCGTCGAGGGGACCACGATCTTGCTCGATCGCGGTTGGGGCCCCGACAAGGTTTTGCAAGACGCACTCGTCGAAGGAATGCGCATCGTGGGCGTCGACTTCCGTGATGGAATTCTGTTCGTTCCTGAAGTGCTTCTCGCTGCGAATGCAATGAAGTCGGGTATGGCGATTCTTCGCCCCTTGCTCGCAGAAACCGGTGCAGAGTCGATCGGCAAGGTGGTCATCGGAACCGTCAAGGGTGACATTCACGACATTGGCAAGAACCTCGTGGCGATGATGCTCGAAGGCGCCGGTTTCGCAGTGGTCGATCTCGGTATCAACACCGATGCAGACAAGTTCCTTGCCGCGCTCGAGGAACACCAGCCCGATATCTTGGGTATGAGCGCACTGCTGACC
>CAZZJH010000146.1:0-1788 GCA_964654335.1 uncultured Acidimicrobium sp. | reverse complement strand
AGTCGGTCGAGTGGCGTGAAGTCGAGACACTCGACTCGTTCGATCGCGGTGGAGGCTTTGGCCACTCGGGCCGTTGATCATCGCGGTCCGCGCGAGATGATCACCCCATCGCGTTCATATTCGTCAATTTCGGACTCGCTCAAGCCGAGTAGTCGAGAAAGAATCTCACGATTGTCTTCTCCGCGGTATCGCGGCTCGCCAATCACGGAGGTGTCGGAATCTGAGAAATGCCAGGGACTATTTGGCAATCGAATTTGACCGATGCCTCGATCCGAGACACTGACAGTTGCTTTGCGAAAGTTGGACCAGTCTGTAGCCGCAAGATCAGCGGTACTTTGGAGCCGGCCAACGGGGATGCGATTTGCGGTGAGTTTCTCTGCAAGCTCAGAAAAGTTCGCACATGTTGCTGCCCAGGTTCGAATTAGTTCCTGAAGTTCATCGAGGTGAACCAGCCGAGAGGCTTGATCGCGAAACCTTGGATCCTGAGCGAGTTGGGGCATACCCATGGCTGAAATAAAGAAATCAAAAGTTCCGTTCTCCGCGGGGTGGCCAGTGGCGACTGCCAACTCTCCGTTTGCGGCCCTGAGAACCGGGTAGTCACCCGGTTGGAACGATCTTGTGACTCCCGTTGGCGGCTCACGATCCCACAGGTCGTCATGAGCATGCTCGTTTGCATAGAGCATTGACTCAGCCATTGACACGTCTACAAACTGCCCCAGTCCAGTGGCGTGTCTTTGATTTAGTGCAGCCAGAGCACCCATCGCTGCGTACATGCCCGTGTAAACGTCCCCATGGCTGTGGGGATCGTTGGAGTAGATACCACCCCGCGCATCGCCTTGTGATTTTGTCAGGCCAGATTCTGCGTTAATGACGGGCGCATACGCTTTCCGCGTCGCCCATGGACCGTCAGAACCGAAACCGGTAATAGAGACATAGATGAGTCGAGGATTGTTGGTGGAGAGTGTTGAATAGTCAAGCCCCATTTTTGTCATCACGCCACTGCTGAAGTTTTCGATAAGCACGTCAACCTTCTCAGCAAGTCGAGCCATCAGCTTCCGTGCTGCAGGCAAGTCAAGATTGACCGAAATGTTCTTCTTTCCGGTGTTTTGTTGCATGAAGTATGTAGACAACGAGTTGACTCGTGGATTGGTGAACCGTGTGAGGTCGCCCATCGGTGGTTCTACCTTGATTACTTCAGCACCCAGGTCAGTCAAGATTCGAGTTGCATGGGGACCTGAAAGCACACGACTGAAGTCGAGTACGACAATTCCCTCAAGGGGGCGAGGCCCCCTTTTCCGAAGCGCTCTAGTCATGAACCGAGTGGAACACCGAGGGTGCGCAAGGCGAGCGACGTGTAGACCGCCATTCCCGTGACCATGGCATCCTCCTCGAACATCACGCGATTTGAATGGTTCGGTGCTGCGCTGCGTGGATCCACACCGTGAGGGGTGCCGCCCAAAAAGAGCATCGCACCGGGTAAGCGCTCCAACACGTAACTGAAATCCTCCGCACCCATCACCGGGTTTGGCATCCTTCCCACGTGTTGGTTGCCGACAAGGGCCTCTGAGACATCGAGCGCAAAATCCGCAGATGGTGCATCGTTGACCGTGACGGGATAACCCAGTTCAATCGTCACCTCGACTTGCATGTCGTGTGCCGACGCAATTCCTTCCGCCACCTTGCGAATTTCCTCATGAACCTTCGATCGCGTCTTGGCGCTGATTGCACGAATGGTGCCGTGTGCCGTCACCGTTTCGGGAATGACATTGCTCGCGGTGCCCGCGATCA
>CAZZJH010000145.1:0-1797 GCA_964654335.1 uncultured Acidimicrobium sp. | reverse complement strand
TCAAGGTGCCTGCCCTCGACTTGCTCGATGTCGATTTTGAGCGCGAACTCATGTCCCCATTGTCGCACCGTCGTGTCCATTAGTTTGAGAACGTCATGACTCAGACCCGCGCCCCCCATGTGGCTTGCATCATGGACGGAAATGGACGTTGGGCGCGTCGCCGTGGCCTGCCACGAACGATGGGACACACCGCGGGAGAAGAGAACCTGGCCGAAGTCGTACGGCTGGCTGCGAAACGGGAAGTTGGCTGGCTGACCGTTTTCGGATTTTCCACCGAAAACTGGGTTCGGCCACCCGCAGAGGTGCGACACATTCTCTCGCTTCACAAACGCCTCTTCGGTCGAGTGGAGGAACTGAACGAGAACAATGTGCGCGTCAACTGGATTGGTCGCCCATTCGATGAACCGGGATCCCGAACCCCCGCCTACGTCCAACGCGCAATTCGTCAGGCCATCGAAGACACGGCACACAACACGGGGATGGTGCTTACCGTCGCTTTCGACTACGGAAGCCGCGCCGAACTCGTTCGCGCTGCACGTCGCGCCCGAAGCGATCGATCGCCGATCTCGGCAAGTGCGGTTTCTGATCACCTCTACGACGCCCGACTTCCCGATGTCGATCTGCTCATTCGCACGTCGGGCGAGTCTCGGATCTCGAATTTCTTGTTGTGGCAAATCCAAGGAGCTCGTCTGTTCCTCACTGAACGTCCGTGGCCGGAACTCGATGCAACCGATCTCGATGCCGCTCTGTCACTACTCGACGTCAAGTAGAGACAAGTCGAGATCCCTGCGTTGAGCAAGACCTCCTTCCTGCTCGAAATCGCTACTGCCGATCTGGAGGGGACTGAGCGTCGCCATGGCCAAGAGTCGATGGCCGAATCGGTGGCATCGGCAATCGAAACGGGGAGACACCTCGTGGTGCAAGCCGGTACTGGTACTGGAAAGACACTCGCCTATCTGGTGCCCGTCCTTGCCTCCGGTAAGCGAGCCGTCATCGCAACGGTCACCAAGGCGCTGCAAGATCAACTGGCGACCAAAGATCTTCCCCACGCGTGCGCCGCTCTCGCCACTGACCTAGGGCGCGAGCCCACATGGGCGGTGCTCAAAGGCCGAAGCAATTACCTCTGCCTCCAACGTCTCGATGAACTTCGGGATCAACCCACGCTGGACGTCTCGGATCGTGAAACACGGATTCTCCATGAACTCCGCACATGGAGTGATGAAACGACGGTCGGGGATCTGGACCACTATCAAAAGGTGTTGCCCGTTTCATCCCGACGCATGGTCACCGTCTCAGTCGATGAATGCCCTGGAGCGAGCCGCTGCCCTCGAGGAGCAGATTGTTTTGCAGAAAAGGCCAGACAACGCGCAACTGAGGCGGACATCGTCGTGGTCAACACCCACCTCTACGGCCTGAACTTGATGTCCGAAGGCCAGATCCTTCCCGAACACGATGTAGTCGTCATCGATGAAGCACATCAGCTGGAAGACGTCATCAGCGATGTTGCCTCCGCTTCGCTTTCGCCACGACGAATACAAAGCCTTGCGTCCACAGTGGGTGCGGTCGTCGCCGACGATGGACTTCGCAAACAGTTCCTTCGTGCTGCCGATGAACTCTCCGTCGAATTGGTCCCTTTCCTCGACAAACGGATCACGATCGAAAACGAAGAACGCCTCACTTCCGCGCTCAGTACGGCAAGAACCGCGGCAGCTGACGCATTGGGCGCGTTGGGTGTCATCGATAAGGGCAAGACGATCACCGACGAAGCCACCCGACAACGTCTGCTCCGCGCAACCG
>CAZZJH010000144.1:0-1821 GCA_964654335.1 uncultured Acidimicrobium sp. | reverse complement strand
CGACGTCGAATCGGAGAATTCCGTTGTGAGCCCGAATCGGGATGAGCATGGTTGGTTCGCCAACGATGACCAAAGTTGGTTCCGAAATCTGCCGAGTGAGCGCGGCAGCACCATTCATGTGGGACTCTTCGTCGATGATCCCCGCAAAGACGACTGAAGGATGCTCCTTCGGTCGATGAGTCTCGGCGAGTCGAGCAAGAGCTGCGATCATTGCCGCTCCCGAAGCCTTGGTGTCGCAGGCCCCCCGACCCCACACCCGTCCATCGCGCAAGGCACATGGCTGCCCACCGTGCGATTCAGGAACCGTGTCCACATGAGATTCAAGAACGATCGTGCGACCGGGAGCGCCACGCAGCCACCCGAGAACGTTGTGCCGACCAGGAGCAACCTCCGCGAGCTCGACCTCAAAACCGAGCCCGTCAAGTACTCCCGCTAGATGCCCTACCAGTGCGGCTTCGCCCCCCGATGAGTTGAGTGTGGGATTGACTGAGGGGATCTCAACCATCTGCAGCAGTAGTTCAACTGCGTCGACCTGGGGCACCGCGTCACCATATCAGGAGCGGGTCGCTCGCATCACCTCCGGAAACACCCAACTGGAAATGTTGGACGCAGGGGCACATTTTCTGTATGGTCGCATTTCGGTCAATACGGATTGGGGGTGCTCAATGCAGTCTGAAGTCACGAACGAATTCGTTCATCAGTTCCTGGAGAATCGTCACACGAGCATCGAGCCCATGCTCACCGGCCGTAAGGGCATCCGTTACGACTGGGAGGATCTGCTCATTCCGAGTGAAGCCGTCATCGAAGCTTCGCTCGAAGTGTTGCTCAACGCCCACGACGCTGGCGACTCATCGCCGATCGCGTCGGCGTGAGCGCCGCCACTTCCACACAGTCCAAAATCCCCCAGCGAATGCTGGTGTTGGGCTGTGGTTCCGTTGCGCAATGCGCCGTTCCGCTGTTGGTCCGAGATCTAAAGATCGATCCGAAGACGATCCGCATCGTCGACTTCCGTGACAATCGGTCGAGAGTGGCTGACATGCTCGCGCTCGGTGTCACGTACGAGCAAGACCGTGTCACTCGCGAGAACATGGATTCGTTCCTCTCCACACGTGTTTCCGAAGGCGACATCCTCCTCGACCTCGCGTGGAACATAGATTGCCCCACCATCCTCGAGTGGTGTCGTGATCACGGTGTTCGCTACCTGAACACGTCCGTCGAGTTATGGGATCCCTACGACGACATGGCGTCACAACACCCCACCGACCGCACTCTGTATGTGCGCCACCAATCGATTCGTCGGATGATCGATCGTTGGGGCCGCAATGATGGACCCTCCGCAGTGGTCGAACATGGCGCAAACCCCGGCATGGTGAGCCACCTGGTGAAGTTGGGCCTCACCGAAATTGCCACTGCCCTTTTGCAGGACGGCAAAGCAGGTAACCGTGCCAAGGGGTTGGAAGCGGCACTCGACGCACAACAGTTCAACGTGCTCGCTCAACTCACCGGCACCAAGGTGATCCACATCGCCGAACGCGACACGCAGATCACCAACCGTCCGAAGGAAGTCGACGAGTTCTGCAACACCTGGTCGGTGGAAGGTTTCTACGAAGAAGGTGTGGCGCCCGCCGAACTCGGCTGGGGTACACACGAAAAGTGGATGCCCCACAACGCCCACGAACATCAAGACGACGGCCCCCGCAACCAGATCTGCCTTGCCCAGCCCGGCATGGAGACCTGGGTGCACACGTGGGTGCCATCCGGCGACAACCTCGGCATGGTCATTCGCCACGGCGAGGCATACACGATGTGTCATCACCTCAC
>CAZZJH010000143.1:0-1874 GCA_964654335.1 uncultured Acidimicrobium sp. | reverse complement strand
GAGCCACTCACCGTGCATGGTGATGGAACTCAATCTCGCTGCTTCACCTACATCGGCGACACGGTCGAGGGCACTTTTCTCGCAGGAACGGTGAAAGGAGCCGAAGGTGCGGCTTTCAACATCGGCAACGATGTCGAAATCACGATCAACGAACTCGCCGAGCGAATCAAGTCGGTAAGTGGCTCCACTTCCGAAATCGCCCATGTCTCCTACGAGAGCCGTTACGGGAAGGCCTTCGAAGACACCAAGCGACGCGTTCCCGACCTCGCTCGTTCCCGAAGCATCCTCGGCTACTCACCCACCACTTCATTGGATGAGGGATTGCAACTCACGCTCGATTGGTGGAGACGCGAGCACCGTTGATCCGCGTCCTTCATCTCATCACTCGCACCAACATCGGTGGTCCTTCTGTGATCGTCGGGTCACTTCTCGAGGACACCGCTCATCCAGACATCGAACAATCGATCGTTCGTGGAAGCACTTCGATTGAAGAAGGTGACTACTTTGACCAGTCTGCTCTCACAAGCAAGATCGTCACTATTGCGCCTCTAGGGCGTCGCGTGCGACCGTGGGACGACCTACGTGCACTGACACTGCTCGTTCGGTACCTAAGGAAGACAAAGCCGGATGTAGTTCACACACACATGGCAAAAGCCGGGGCAATCGGTCGTGTCGCAGCATTCATTGCGCGTGTGCCTGTGCGCGTCCACACCTACCACGGGCATTTACTCTCGGGTTACTTCAGCCCCTCTGTCACCAAGTTGATTGTTCTTGTCGAACGGGCACTACGGACGATCACGACTCATGTGGTCGTTGTTGGTCAACAGGTTCGCCGCGATCTCATCACAGCCAAGGTCGTGGACGAAGAGCATTCGCGGGTGATCAACCCGGGAATCACGGAGTTCGAGGTCGGTTCGTCGACTCAGGCAAGACAAGGACTCGGGCTTCCTGCGGAAGGGTTGATAATCGCCTTCATTGGACGTTTCGCGCAGATCAAGCGACCAGACCGTTTCGTGCAGTTGGCCCGCCAGTTGTCCTCTGAGCGGAGCGTGCATTTTCTCATGGTTGGCGACGGGCCACTGTTCAACGAGCTTCGCGAGAGCTGCGCAGGTCAGTCCAACGTTGTTTTCCTTCCATGGCAACGTGATCTGGGACAACTTTTAGCTGCAGTGGATGTTGTGGTGATGTGCAGCGACAACGAGGGAGTTCCACTACTTCTCATCGAGTCAGGAATGGCTGCGAGGCCAGCAGTGACGACGAACGTCGGATCAGTATCGGATGTCGTGATAAACGGCGTAAATGGATTCCTCGTGGAGAGAGAAGATCAAGAGGCGCTGACGAATGCGGTGCGTCGCCTCATTGGTGATGCCGACCTTCGCAAACAGCTTGGCGAGTCCGGAAGATCACGTGCATTACGTGATTTCACCGTGGAAACTGCCAATTCGGCACACGCCGAGATGTACCGCGAGTTGGTTACAGCCGCTCGCGCTGGCCGTTCGGCGCACCGCCTGCATTGACGGCATCGAAAATCGGTTTACCCGTCTTCTCCAACTCGTCTATCGGCCAGTCAGGTGAGCCGACAAGCACTGCCACTGCGTCGAACTTGGCCGACTTCAATTTCTTCGAATCGAGCGACGAAAGATTCGCGTCGCCGATTTTCACGCTTGGCACGTGGGGATCGCAATACAGGATCGATGCCCCTTGCTTCTGTAGCAACTCCATCACATGGATTGCGCGCGAGTTACGAACATCGCTCACGCCGGCCTTGAACGCAGCACCAAGACAAAGGATTGAGCTGCCGCTCAATGACTTTCCCGAACGGTTCAACATGTCTTGAATTCGCCAGACCACATAGTTGGCCATCTGCGAGTTGA
>CAZZJH010000142.1:0-1935 GCA_964654335.1 uncultured Acidimicrobium sp. | reverse complement strand
GCGGTGAATTGGCCCCGTGCGACCTTGCGGCTCACGGTTGCTCTCTACCCCCTAGGAACTAGGCGGCGAGAGCGAACTGCTTGTTGGCAGTTGTTTGTTTGCCCCGTTTTACGAGTCTGAGCAACTCGGGTCGCACGCCCGACCAGCGACACTGACGTCGAAACCTGTCAGCCCCGTGATTGGTAGTACGCGATTCAGTGTACGGGTGGGGTGGGGCGTTGTCAGAGCGCCTGTTTGCGTGCCCTGCCCTGAGCGCGACGCATCTCCAGTTCGCTTTCCTTCTTGGCGATTGCTTCGCGACGGTCGGCTTTTTGCCGGCCCTTCGCAAGGCCCAGATCAACCTTGATCCGGCCCTTCTTGAAGCGCACTTCGAGCGGTACGAGTGTCAGTCGTTCGCGGGCCATTCGTTCGCCAAGGCGACGAATTTGATCCGCGTGTAACAGCAACTTGCGTCGTCGCACCGGCTCGTGACTGCCTACGCCAACGGCGAATTGGTACGGGGCAATGTGCATGCCTTCGAGGAACATCTCGCCACGAATCACGTGGGCATAGGCGTCTGCAAGTTGCACCTGGCCGGCGCGGGCACTCTTCACCTCGCTCCCGAGCAGCACAATGCCGGCCTCGACCACATCCACGATGGTGTAGTCGTGCCTCGCCTTGCGATTGCTTGCTACCAAAGCATCGCCACGGGTGCGTTCTCCCTTGTCCATAGGGTTAAATGAGGCTACCGCTAGCCTCAAAACGCAATGTCCGAGGTTCGTCCGTTACGCATACCGCAAACGGTGATTGATCAGATCGGTGAGCACCTCATCGCCGGCTATCCGCATGAGGCATGTGGGTTGCTCGTGGGCAAAGGTTCACTCGGCGAGGTGCTCGAGTTCCATCCAACGGAAAATGTCGCCAAGTCGGCACGCGTGTACACGATCAATGCGAAGCAGCATTTGTTGATCGAGCGCGATGCCGAAGATCGAGGGTTGGAAGTAATCGGTGTGGTGCACAGCCACACCCACACGGAGGCCTATCCGAGCCCGACCGATGTGGCTCAGGCGCCGGACCCCACCTGGCACTACATGATCGTGACGCTGAAGCGCGGGGTGCCCGAGCCCCGTAACTATCGGATCGTCGGGGAGACGATTTCCGAGACCCCGTTGTCTATTTATTAGGAGTTTTCGGGCGACGGGAATAGTCGGCACGGCTGGGCGGTTGTTTCAAGGCAATTGCTACAATTCTGACTAACACAGTCAACAATTACCGGAGACGTGATGCCCCCATTCGAAAACGTGCTCGACCTGATCGGCAACACGCCGGTTGTGGATGTGAGCGTGTTGTCTCCGAATCCGCGTGTGCGATTGATGGCCAAGCTTGAAGGGCAGAACCCGTTCGGTTCGGTGAAGGATCGCATCGCCAAGTCGATGATCGAAACGGCGATCAAGGAAGGCGTACTCAGCCCTGGCCAAAGGTTGATGGAGCCCTCTTCCGGCAACACTGGTATCGCACTCGCTGCCATTGCCGCAGTGAAGGGGAATCCGATCACCATCTTGATGCCCGACAGTGTGTCGATCGAGCGTCGTCAGATGCTCGAAGTGTTCGGTGCCGAAATCATCCTCACCCCGGGCGAAGAGGGTTCGAATGGCGCGGTTCGCCGAGCCGAGCAGATGGCGAAGGAACACCCTGAGTACTGCTTCTTGCATCAGTATCAAAACGACGCGAATCCGCGCGCACACTACGAAGGAACCGGTCCGGAAATTTGGCGGGACGTTCCCGAAGTGACGCACTTCGTTGCAGGTCTGGGTACGAGCGGAACGTTGATGGGTGTTGGTCGCTATCTGAAGGAGCGAAACCCCGACGTGAAGATCGTTGCGGTCGAACCTCCACTCGGTGAGCGCGTCGAAGGATTGCGCAACTTGGACGAGGGATACATCCCGCCGATTTTCG
>CAZZJH010000141.1:0-2013 GCA_964654335.1 uncultured Acidimicrobium sp. | reverse complement strand
ATCGATCTTGGTGAAGTGCAGTCGGTGTCCGAAGTGTCGAGTCCCGTCTTCATGGGCCGTATCGCGACGGCTGAGTCGGGAATGGATTCGGCAGCGAAGGACATCCAAGTGGATCTCGGTGAGCAAGACGTGACGGTGACCATTGAGGTGCGCTGGGGCATCAAGAAGTAGCGCGGTTCAGTTGAGCCGTTTGGTCATCACGGTGACGGGGAGGCCATTGAGAGACGCCTCGCGAACTCGTCGCCATCCCTTGCGCTCGTACCAAGCCTGTTGATCCTCTGTATAGAGGTAGAGATCGCGGACGCCAAGCGAAGTTGCCCGGAGCGTGGCGTGGCGAACGAGTGAGCCCCCAATTCCAGTCGTGCGAGACGAAGGATCAACCCACACGGCGGCGATCCAGGGGCCAGGTTCGGTAACGCCCGGAAGTTCGTCATCATCGACGAGTGTGGTGAGCCCGAGTAATTGGCCTAATGGATCGAGTGCTGCGTACACCTCGACCAAGCGGTCTCCTGCGTTCGAAGCAAGTGCGTACTGATCGAGATAAGTCTCCACAGTGTCTTGAGGAAACTCATGACGCCACGCTTGATGCGACCACTCAGCTGCAACTTGCCAGAGTTCGCGATGATCGGTAAGGCCAACAATCCGAAATGGATGAAGCGGAGCAACCTCGTCGTAGTTCCTGCCGTTCCAAGAAAGCGGCAGAACCTCTTTGACGGCATTGAGGTCCAACGCTGCGTAGAGATGAGGAAAGAACTCCTCGCCAGGTAACGCTGGCGAACCATCGGGGTGAGCTGGTGGCTCCCACCGCAAGATGTCACCAAACAACGAGTCGTCGATGAGGAGTGCGACGAGATCAGATCGGTCGGGGTAGAAGCGGGTGGCCGTAGCGAGTGTTTGATGGGGGGCGGAGCAATGGACGAATCCCTCCGTGTGGAGTGAATCGGGAGTGACGACACCTGAATTGTGAGCCATCTCCAACTCGGTGCGTGTGGTGAGGTGAACGATCATCTCAGTTGGCCTTGGCGGTAATGGAAGCCGTTGTCGCGCGTGATCCGATCAAGAGCGAACCGATGACGATGATGATGCCCAACCAAGCGAGCAGGCCTGGTTGTTCGCGTAAGACGAATGCTGCAAGCAACGTTGCAGCAACAGGCTCGACGATGGTGAGTGCAGTGGCATCGGCCGGCGATACCGAACGCAAACCAGTCGAGTACGCCCAGTAGGCGAGCGCTACGGAGACGACGCCAAGCCAAAGAGACGCGCCGACACTCGACCAATTCGAGAACCAAGAAAGATCAACGACGAAAAAAATTGGTGAAAGCAAAATAGTGGCGATACCAAAGACGATTGCCATCGCTCCAGCCGCGTTCCTCGATTCATTCATGATCGACTTGCTTGAAAGCGCGAACATCGCGTAACCGATACCCGCCGCGCACGCTGCCACGATTCCCATGTGATCGATTTGTGCCTCGTCTCCTGTGGTCACGACGAGTGCCATCCCAAAAATGGCAACCGGCGTAGTGATCATCCAGCGCAAACTTGGGCGCTCACGCCACATCGCAAGCGAGCCGAGTCCGGCAAAGAGCGGTGCTGTTCCGAGGGCCACGACAGTGCCCACGGCAATGCCGGTCGCCCGCACCGCCGAAAAGAAGGCCACGGCGTATAGAGCCATTCCCATCCCTGCAATCACGAGTTCTCGCCGTGGCATTTGCTGAATCGAGAAGTCGTTGCGTCCGAGTCGTGCGATCAGGAACAACACGATCGCTCCGATTGCCGTGCGTGTGGCTGCTACGGAGAGCGCGTCGGCATTTTCGAGACCGAGTTCCTGCATCGTTCCCGTGGTGGAGAAACACAGCGCCGCAAAAACGATCAATAGTCGTGGACGCATTTAGGCACGATATCCCACCGCCATGCGCGGAGATAGCGTGTTGAGCCACGCCCTCGTAGCTCAGATGGATAGAGCGGCGGACTTCTAATCCGTAGGTCGTAGGTTCGATTCCTACCGAGGGCACG
>CAZZJH010000140.1:0-2040 GCA_964654335.1 uncultured Acidimicrobium sp. | reverse complement strand
TATCGGTCAACGTGGTGCGGGACGGCGTTCCCGTTTCGCTTTCAGCGACGCTTGCGGCCAATGACACGGGAGAGTTTGCCTACTTCGGTGTCGTCTCGCAATCGGTGGACTACGTGCCGCAAGGAGTGCTCGACGCTGCGCGTTTCGCTTTCATCGATCTGGGAACGACTGCCTACAACTCGGTGCGCGGCGTGTTCACCGTGCTCAATCCAGCGAACATCATCGACAGCATCACGAGTGACGTGGCGGATCCGACCACACGACCGAGCACCGTGGTGGGGGCCAGTCAGTTCGGCGGGGAAGTGGGCAGACAGGATGGTTTGAAGGGCATGCTGCTCGTCTTGGCGAGCCTCAACGTGTTCGTCGGCGCGTTCAACTTGTTTCCGTTGCTTCCATTCGACGGCGGACATGCAGCGATCGCCACCTACGAACGAATTCGATCCCGTCGGGGCAAGTCCTATCGCGCCGATCTCGCCAAGATGGTCCCGGTAGCCGCAGCTGTAGTGGCGATGCTCGCATTCCTGCTGGTGGCAGGGCTCTACTTGGACATCACACAGCCCCTTGGCTGATGCGAGACTGTTCATCGTGATGCCGCGCAAGAAGACCCGTCAGATCAAGGTGGGAAAAGTCGCCGTCGGCGGCGATGCGCCAGTGAGCGTGCAGTCGATGACCACCACGAAGACGGCGGACGTGGAAGGAACGTTGCAGCAGATCTATGCGCTGGCGGCGGCGGGTTGCGACATCGTGCGTTGCACGTGCAACGAGACGGAAGCGGCAGAAGGCTTGGCCAAGATCGTTCCGCGTTCGCCGATTCCGATCGTCGCCGACATCCATCACCAATACAAGATGGCGCTTGCTGCCCTCGAGGCTGGGGTGCATGGCTTGCGTCTCAACCCGGGGAACATCCGTCGTCCCGAACACATCAAGGCGGTTGCATCCGAGGCGCGTGATCGCGGAGTCCCGATTCGCATCGGAGTCAACGGCGGTTCGCTAGACCCGGCGTTGTACGAGAAGCACGGTGGTCTCACCGCTGATGCGATGGTCGAATCCGCCCTTCAAGAGATGGCATATTTCGACGAAGTTGGGTTCGATCAGATCAAGTTCTCGGTGAAGGCCTCGAACGTTCCGTTGATGGTGGAGGCCTATCGCAAACTGAGCGAAGTCACCGACCATCCACTTCACCTTGGCGTTACCGAAGCGGGGCCACTGCCTGGTGGCCTCATCAAGGCCACCGCAGGTATCGGTGCACTGCTTCTCGAGGGCATTGGCGACACCATTCGTTACAGCCTCACTGCCGATCCGGTTGAGGAAGCCAAGGCCGGTCGTCAATTGCTCGAGTCACTCGGCTTGCGTGAGCGCAAGAACGTCGACCTGATCGCGTGCCCAAGTTGTGGTCGTGCAGAGATCGACGTGATCGACGTTGCCAATCGGGCGCAGGAAGCTTTTGCGGAGAAAGAGATTCCACTCCAGATCGCCGTCATGGGATGTGTGGTGAACGGGCCAGGCGAGGCGCGCGAAGCGGACCTCGGTATTGCCGCAGGCAACAAGCGTGGTCACCTCTTCGTGAAAGGTCGCAACGTCGCAGTAGTGCCGGAGTCGGAGATGGTCGATGCGCTCGTTGAGTGGGCCACGTTCATCAACGAGCACGGCGTGGAAGCTGCGATTGCTCGTGTCGACACGGCACTTGCAGAGCGTGAGGCCACAAAGGACCGCAATGCGCTACTCGCCGAACAGGGCGAAGACGCGAATCACTCCAACGACAAGATCGTCGAGATCCGCAAAAAAATTGGCGGCTAAGAACCGACGGTCGTGCTAGTCGTTGTCGACGGCTGGCCGACGACAGTTGTACTAGTCGTTGTAACAGTGGCAGGTTGCAGTTTCGTCCATGCGGCAGACGCGGCCTCGACGAAGTAGGGGATGCGGGCGCGATAGCCGACGGGCTCGAGGTGCAGCTTGTCGAACGCTTGCCACGAGGGGTTGGCTAAGAGCGCGGTAGACCAATCGATGATCGTCAGGTTGGGGTACTCACCAGCAAGACGA
>CAZZJH010000139.1:0-2070 GCA_964654335.1 uncultured Acidimicrobium sp. | reverse complement strand
GCTGCTTGCAACAACTTGAGCAGGATGTTCTCGACGTCCTCACCCACGTACCCCGCCTCAGTGAGAGCAGTCGCATCAGCGATGGCGAAGGGCACGTTCAACAATCGGGCGAGAGTTTGGGCCATGTGCGTCTTGCCGCATCCGGTCGGGCCGAGCAGCAACACATTGCTCTTCTGCAATTCGACGTCGTCACGCTTCACGCCACCGCGATGCTTGATGCGTCGGTAGTGGTTGAACACGGCAACGGCCAGAACCTTCTTGGCTTGCTCCTGACCGACGACGTACTCGTCCAGGAATGCGCGGATGTCGCGTGGTACGGGGAGTTGATCGATATTCGGGTCGCCCTGCTGGGTGAACTCCTCATCGATGATCTCGTTGCACAGGTCGATGCACTCGTCGCAGATGTACACGCCGGGGCCGGCAATCAACTTTTTGACCTGCTTCTGCGACTTACCGCAGAAGGAGCATTTCACCAGTTCGGCGGTGTCCCCGAATTTCGCCACGCCTTCAAAACTAGGCGATCAGCGGATAGGACCTGTGCGATCCACCATCTGACGGGTACTGATGATTTCGTCGATCACACCGTATTCGAGCGCTGCCGGGGCCTCCATCACGAAGTCACGGTCGGTGTCCTGATGGACCCGATCGATCGACTGCCCCGTGTGCTTGGAGAGGATCCCTTCGAGCAATTCGCGCATCCGCAAGATTTCACGGGCAGCAATTTCCAGGTCAGTGACCTGCGAATAACCAACTTGGCCATACGGCTGGTGTAGCAACACTCGTGAGTGCGGCAATGCGAGTCGCTTCCCTTTCGTTCCTGCTGCGAGCAACACCGCAGCGGCAGAGGCTGCCTGACCGAGACAAATCGTCGCAATGTCGTTCTTGATGAACTGCATCGTGTCGTAGATGGCGAACAACGCCGTGATGTCGCCGCCGGGACTGTTGATATAGATGTTGATGTCCTTGTCCGGATTCTCGCTCTCCAGGTGGATCATCTGGGCGCAGATCAGGTTGGCGATCGTGTCATCGATCGGAGTGCCGAGGAAGATGATGTTTTCCTTGAGCAGCCGCGAATAGAGGTCGTAAACGCGCTCGCCTCGGCTGGTCTGCTCCGTGACGTTCGGAACGTAATAGTTGCGGATCAATTGCTCAGGCTTCATCGGATCATCTCCCACCGCGAATCTAGTCGCGATTGGGCCTACGACTCAGAGTCCTGCTCGTCACCGAACAAGGTCTTCGAGTCGACGGCCTTGCCTTCTGGATCCACGAGTTGCGAATTGCGAAGCAGCCAATCGACCGCCTTCGACTTGCGAATCTGTGAGGCGAGCTCTTCGATTGCGTCATTCTGCTCGTAAGCCTTCCGTACCTGATCGCGCTTACGACCGAGTTGCATCGCGATTCGGTCGATTTCCTTGTCGATGTCTTCCTGAAGCGCCTCGATCGATTCAGCCTTGGCGACTGCTCGTAACGCAAGATCGATCTTGACTGCACGTACCGAATCGTCCCGCATGGCGTCGATGAACGACTGGGTCGACTGTCCCGTGGCAGAAAGCCACTGATCGAGCGAGATTCCCTGACTCTGGAACTGCTCCACCATGTTGCGCACGCGAACCTGCAGGTCATTCGTCACCATCGCCTCGGGAAGTTCCAGCTCGACGAGCGACGCCAACGAAGAGGTGGTGCGGTCGACGAAGACACTGCGTGTTTGGTTCAACTTCATCTCACCGATGCGCTTGCGCAGTGACGCCTTCCACGCATCGACCTTGTCGAACTCGGCGACGTGGGATGAAACCCATTCATCGGTCAAGTCGTCGAGCTGCATCTCTTGAATCTTCTTCACGGTGATCGTCAGTTCGGCTTCGTCAGACGTACCGTTCGGCGCCTCGGTAAATTCGATCTTCTGACCAAGCGTCGCGCCGATCAGCTTCGAGTCGAAACTGGGCGACACCCAGCCCTTGCCAACCTCGTACATCCAGTCGTCGACGTTCAGTCCAGGTACGGGATTACCTTCACGAACGCCCGTGAGGTCGAGAGCAACGTGGTCACCTTGACGAATGGCGCGATCTACAT
>CAZZJH010000138.1:0-2223 GCA_964654335.1 uncultured Acidimicrobium sp. | reverse complement strand
ATTGGAGTACCTACACAGGCGTGGGATCTGGTCAACTCGCCGAACTATGACAAGTTCGACACGTCTAGTTTGCGCGCGGTGGGTGGTGGTGGTGCTCCTGCGCCGGCAAGCCTCGTTGCCAAGGTGGCCAATTCGGTGAAGAAGGGCAGCCCGCAGCTCGGTTACGGCATGACGGAGACGAACGCATTCGGCCCGGGAATCATCGGCAAGGACTATCTCGAGCGACCAACCTCGACTGGCAGAGCAGTGTTGCCGATGCGCGTTGAGGTGCGCGATGAAGAGGGCCATGCATTGCCCGCTGGGAAGTCTGGCGAGATCTGGTTCTTCGGACCGATGTTGATTCGTGGTTACTGGAATCGTCCTGAAGCCACAGCCGAGACGATCGTCGATGGTTGGTTGCGCTCTGGTGATCTTGGGCATATCGATGAAGACGGTTTCGTGTACGTCGAAGACCGCGTGAAGGACATGATCCTGCGGGCTGGTGAGAACGTCTACTGCGCCGAGGTGGAAAACGTCATCTACGAATACCCGGGTGTGTACGAGGCTGCCGTGTTCGGCGTACCGCACGAGCGACTCGGCGAAGAAGTGGCCGTTGCTGTCTATCCGAAGGATGGTGTGACGGTGACCCCGGACGATCTGTGGTCGTTCCTCGACGGCAAAATCGCCCACTTCAAGATCCCGTCGCAAGTAGTCATCATCAACGAACCGTTGCCACGTAACGCGGCCGGCAAATTCCTCAAGCGCGAACTGCAACAGCAGATCGTCAAGGGCACCTTGGTGCCCACCAGCCGCTAGTCGCGTCTGGACTAGGGTTTCCGCACGTGCCTACTGGGGACGTAAATCTGACTTCACCGCCCGTTTACGACGTCGTCGCCATCGGCAATGCCCTCGTCGATGTAATCGGCTCGGTCACGGAGGAGTTCCTCACCCGCGAACACGTGGTCCGGGGTTCGATGACGCTCGTCGATGCGCAGCGCTCGGCACACCTGTTCTCACAACTTCCCGAAACGGTGCAGACGAGCGGGGGTTCGGCCGCCAACACCGCGTATGGGCTCGCGAGCCTGGGCGGCAAGGCCGGCTTCATCGGCAAGATCGCGGATGACGCCTTTGGTCGGGCCTTTGGTTATGACATGAACAAGGTGGGGGTCGGCTTCCATCCCGGTGCGATCAGCGACACCGAGCCGACAGGCGCATGCATCATCGCCGTCACGCCCGACGGTCAGCGATCCATGAGCACCTTCCTCGGTGCCGCATCGCTACTCGAGCCGAGCGACATCTCTCGCGAGGTGGTGGCCAACGGTTCCGTGCTGTTCCTCGAGGGCTATTTGTTCGATCGCGACGCTGCCAAGGATGCCTTCCGTATGGCTGCCAAGTACGCACACGAGTCGGGCCGCAAGGTGTCGCTCACGCTGTCGGATTCGTTCTGCGTGGATCGCCACCGTGAGGACTTCATGGACCTGATCCTGAACGACATCGACATCTTGTTCTGCAACGAGTTCGAACTGGCCTCGCTGTACCAAACCGACTCTTTCGACGATGCTCTGGCGCAGCTGCGTAACGATTGTGAATTTGGGGCCGTCACCCGCGACAAGCGGGGCAGTGTGGTGATCAACGGCTCGGATCTGGTGAACATCGAGGCAGTGCCCGTCGACCATGTGGTGGATGCCACGGGGGCTGGTGACATGTATGCCGCCGGGTTCCTCTACGGGTTTACTCGTGGTATGTCGATCGAAGAGTGTGGGCACTTGGGATCGCTTTCGGCCTCGGAGGTGATCACCCACGTAGGGCCGCGGCCGCTCGTGCAGTTGGCGAGCCTTATCCCCACGGCCATGCGGCGCTAGAGGTACGTAACCGCAAAACAAATTTCAGTGGTGTGATTCATACCATGTAGGGTATGAAATCGTGAATTACGCCACACCCCCTCGTCACAATCAGGTGATGAGGCCAAGTGTGTGTGTACCGATGAGCAAGCGATGAGTCATCGATTCCGTGTTGTCGCCTCTGACCAAGATCCCTCGGTGAGCGGGGCCATTGGTCATCTTCTTGGCGTTGCCTTCAACACTCCGGCGTTGTTTGATCGCCGCACCCATTCGGTGAGTGTCGAGATTCTTGGCGACTACGTGACCACCAGTCCGTTGATGGCCCCACTACAGGGTGAGCGCTTTGCCGCCAGTTCCTTTTCACGCCGGCCGTTCGCCCCTCGGCCTGCCGTTGTGGTCACGC
>CAZZJH010000137.1:0-2327 GCA_964654335.1 uncultured Acidimicrobium sp. | reverse complement strand
ACCTGGGCGAAGATCGAATTCAGGGCCGGTAGCCCCGGCGGGGCCTATTTTTCGCGGGCGTCCAGCGTGGCCGCCACCGTCACCCGTTCCCCGTCCCGGGAAAGCTGGATTTCCACGATCTGGCCTGGTTCGCAGTCCCGAATGGCCGCCACCAAACCGGCCTGGCCGTCAATCGGCTCCCCGTCCACGCTGAGCACCACATCGCCCTCACGGATCTCGGCCCGCGAGGCCGGTGAATTCGGCTGCACACTCATAATTACCGCGCCCTGACCACCATCATCTCGGCGATCGACACTCACCCCGAGGTACCCCTCTGCACGCTGGCCATTGCCAGCCTGACTACGGAGCTGTTCAACCACCCGCAGGATCTCCTCCACCGAAATGGCGAAACCCACGTTGTTGGCCGCCGAACTGGCGTCACCGCGGGCAACGGCGGTGTTGATTCCAATCACTTCGGCGCGCATGTTGACGAGTGGGCCGCCAGAGTTTCCAGAGGAAATCGCTGCATCAGTTTGGATCAGACGATTGAGCGCACCCGAATCAGTGACGATGGTGCGACTGAGTGCCGACACGATTCCTTCGGTCACCGTCGGGCCTCCGTCGAGATCGAGTGCGTAACCAATGGCGACTACTTCATCACCAATCCGCACGGTTTCGGGTTGGGCGAACGTGGCCGGCTTCAAACCCGTCGCGGCAATGCGCAGCAGGGCCAAGTCATTGCCTACGTCAGCAGCTACCACTCGCGCTGTTCGCGGCTCGGTTTCTCCCGCAAAACGAACGCGCACTTCGTTGGCGCCTTCCACCACGTGGGCATTCGTGAGGATCTCGCCGTTGGCCGACAACACCACACCCGTGCCCACCGATTCGCCTGGGCCGAAATCTCCGTCGACGACCGCAGAGATGGTCACCACACTGTCGGCCATCGCATTCGCCACCTGAGCCACCGGCGAGTCGCCAACGCTCGGATCACTAGGGTCGACCGCACTCGTCACTACCGGCGAAATTGACGTGCCATCGACTGTGGTGTCTCCAGTCGTCCATCCTGCTTCATTCGCGATGAACGAGCCACCGATTCCCGCCACCACTCCGACGAAGAGTGCGAGCAATGTCACACCTGCCCGGCTGAGCGGCTTGTCGTCAGCCTGCGGCTCCACCTGAGGAGGTGGAAACGAGTTCACTGGCGGAGTGTCCTTCGGTTCGAGCGACGGAAAGGGGTTCTGGGGGGCGGGGGGTTGCGACCAATCAGTCATGGACGATTTTCTACCGCAAGAACGCTCCGCCAGTCGCCTGCGGAGATCAAATCTTCGTCAAGAATCTGCAGTCGTCCCCCGTCCTACGCGTCCCGGTATCGAACAACAGGTAGTTTCACCCTGATGAGCGTGGTCAAAATCCGCAATGCAGAACTTGCTGACGCCGAGGCGATACGGACGATCTACAACCACGAGGTGGAGCATGAAACGTCCACTTTCGACCTGGTGCCCCGCAGCATCCAGGCACAGCGAGACTGGATCCAGGCTCGCAGTGGCGCTTTTTCCGCCCTGGTCGCCGTGGACGACTCCGGTGATGTGGTCGGCTTCGGAGCGCTGTCGGAATATCGCGATCGCGCGGCCTACAGCACCACGGTGGAGAACTCGGTGTACGTCCGACGCGACATGTCTCGACGGGGAATTGGCAAGGCACTGCTCACCGCACTCCTCGACCAAGCCGAGGCATCGGGCTTCCACTCGGTCATCGCTCGTATCGAAGCATCCGGCTCGGCTTCACGTGCCTTACACGAGGCGTGCGGCTACAAGTTGGTGGGAATCGAGCGCGAAGTTGGTCGCAAGTTTGGACGCTGGATGAGCGTGGCGCTCATGCAGTGCTTACTGCACGAACGAGGAGCGAAGAACTAGCCGAGTTTGATTTCGATGTCGACGCCAGCCGGCAACTCGATGCGCTGGAGGCTGTCGATCGTCTTCGCGTTCGGATCGACGATGTCGATCAGACGCTTGTGGATTCGCATCTCGAAGTGCTCACGCGAGTCCTTGTCCACGTGTGGCCCACGGATCACCGTGTACCGGTGATTGTCCGTGGGCAACGGGATCGGCCCCCGCAC
The DNA here is from genome assembly GCA_964654335.1 of uncultured Acidimicrobium sp. Lineage (GTDB taxonomy): Bacteria > Actinomycetota > Acidimicrobiia > Acidimicrobiales > Ilumatobacteraceae > UBA3006. Next base: position 232 of record CAZZJH010000137.1, on the reverse strand, counting down.
CGTCGCGTTGGTTCGCGCCACCGTCTCAACGATCTTCTTGGAAGATTCGTCGATGATCTGGTGGTCGAACGCCTTCAGACGGATGCGGATGCTCGAAGACATGTGGCGTTACTTGATGATCTTCGTTACGCGACCGGCACCAACGGTGCGGCCACCTTCACGGATGGCGAAGCGGAGACCCTTTTCCATGGCGATGGGGCAGATCAGTTCGACGGTCAGGGTGACGTTGTCG
>CAZZJH010000136.1:0-2446 GCA_964654335.1 uncultured Acidimicrobium sp. | reverse complement strand
AAATGCCCACGGTGACCGTCTTGGCCTGATGCTTGATTGCGTCGACCGGTCGAGTCAACTCGTCGATCGCTCGCGTGAGCGCAGCGGTGAGATCGTCCAACAGCGCCTCGGGCGACGACACCTTGCCCGTGGCCGACTGATATGCCTGCAGCGGATCGGCAGCGAGCACCACGCGGAGCATCGTCGAGACTCGCACCGCAGTGGATGCCTCGAGGTTGCCGTCGTAGCTGCCGAGGAGCAGCGTCTCGTTGAATCGATTCGTCGGGACACCGATCTCGTGGCGAACCTTCGTCAACAACTGCGCACCCACGCCACCGCGCTCGACGGCGTGCTCCACCACTTCGCGCGCTGCGCGCAACGGCAAGGCCAACGAATCGATCGCCAACGCCGCGTCGTAACCGAACAGGTGTCCCACCATCACACACAACACGAAGGACACCGACGGATCCACCTTTGGCACCGAGATCACCGCGGCCGCAGAGTCGAAGCGCTGTTCACCCTCGTCGGCGATCACGATCGGCAGCGCCTTGTGCGCGCGATAAATCGCGATCTCCTTTGCGACATCCTGCGCCGTGCCGTCCGAGAGCCCGGAAGCACAGACGATGATCATCGGTTCGCACGACAGATCGATGTGCTTCTTGTCTTCCGTGTAGTCACACGAGATCGACTTGTAACAAAGCTCCGACAACTTGATTCGAATTTCCTCTGCCGCCACGGCGTTGAAACCGTTGCCGACGATGCTCCAATACCTACGCGCAGGCGCGAATTGTCTCGCAGCCGCGGCAACCTCGGCGCGCTTGGCGAGCACGGTGGCCATCGCATCGGGAATCTGACGCATCGCTTCGAGTAGACGGCTGCGCTCCGATGCGCCCTTGCCATCGATCGCCTCGGCGATCGCGCAAGCGAGCAGTCCGCCTGCGGCTACTTGGGAGTAGAACGCCTTGGTACTCGCCACGCTCATTTCCACGTCGCGACCATCGGAGGTATACAACACGCCATCTGCCTTCGCAGCAAGGTCACTGCTGCGGCGATTGACCACGGCCAACACCGCTGCTCCACGTTGACGCACCAAGTCCACCGTGCGGTTGGTGTCGGTGGTGGTACCGCTCTGGCTGATCGCGACGATCAAGGTGTCACTCATGTCCAGTTGCATCTGGAAACCGGAGAGCTCCGTCGCCGGCAACGCATCCACGTACACGCGTTGATCGACGAGTGTGCGCAGGATCTGCGCGAGGCTCATGCCAGCGATGGCTGCAGTGCCCTGGCCAATCACTCGAATACGACGAATCGCACCGCTCGACAGTCGATCGAGCACGCTCTTTGGCATAACCGACTCGTCGAGCGTGGCGCGCAACAGACCGTCACGCTCGCCGATCTTGCCGCGCAGCGTCTTGCGGAAACTGAGCGGCGCTTCGGCGATCTCCTTGGACAAGAAGTGGCGATGGTCGCCGCGATCGATGTCTCGCGTCGTCACTTCTGCGGTGGTGACGTCGAGAGCCGGTAACTTCTCACCGAGGTAGGACAATCCGGTGATTCCCTCGACGGAGCCCGCACGATCGCCATCCAGCACCAACACTTGCCCTCGACTCGTCGGGTTGCTCGGGTCGGCGAGCGCTTCTCCATCCATGCGCACGTACTGCAGCGTCTCTTCCACCACGCCGTACGGCTCACTCGCGACGAGGAAGCGATCCTCCGCGAGACCGACGAACACTCCTTGTCCACTTCCGCGCAATGCGAGCAGCACCTTGTTCGGATCGTCCGCGCTGATCGTGGCGATCGCCACCGAGCCTTCGAATTGGGCGACCGACTCGCGGAACGCATCGACGAGCGATGCTCCTTCGATCAACTTGTGCGAGACGAGTGTCGGAATCACCTTCGTGTCGGTGGTGATGGGATCAGGAATCGCCAACGAGTAACGAGCCTTGATGTCGGCATGATTGTCGACGTCGCCATTGGCGGCAGACACGAGATAAGGCGCACCACCGCGTTGTTCGATTTCCTCGCTGTTCACGGGATGGGCGTTGGGCTCCGAGATGATGCCCACGCTCGCCCATCTGGTGTGACCGATCACCGACACACGGGCTCCTGGCTGACTCACGAGTAGTCGCAACAGTTCGTCTTCGAGCACCGCCTTGCGCATCACCCTCGTGTTGTCACCAAGTTCACCGATTTCTGCGGCGGCTTTGTAGACGAACGACCATGCACGATTGCCGGTTCCGGGGCGCACCGAACCCGAGGTGAAGAGTGCATCCTGCGTGCGCGAACCGAGCAACCGCTTCACGCGATCGTCACTCGTCTCCAGGCCGTGGCCCCACACCATCACGTGCACGCCGGCCGAATCCCTACCTCGTACCTCCATGCGATCGAGTGCGGCGAAGGCTTGTTGGATGGCGAAGTACGCATTTCGTGACGAGTCGCTTGCCTGCTTGCCGCACAACTCGGCAAC
>CAZZJH010000135.1:0-2496 GCA_964654335.1 uncultured Acidimicrobium sp. | reverse complement strand
TCGATGTCCACCTGAGTTCGGTCACGAACGAGCCGCCCGTCGTAGGGGGAAGCCCAATCTCCAGCCACGACATAACAGTTGTAGGGATCTACTTGAGGCAAGGTGGTGCTGTCGCGCTTCAGCACTTGTTCGCGGGCATTGCATCCGTCACCATCCACATCCAGCCAATGTGGAAAAAGATCGCGAGAGTATCCGGTCGGGTTCTCGTTCTGCACGGCAATGCTCGCCAAAACCTGCGATGCGTCGAGGGAGTTCGACTGGGCGCTTACCGAGGGCACCGATGCAACGCTGACCGCCATGACAGCGCCAGCAATCGTCATCTTCCACGTCACGCCAAAATCCTATGACGTTTGTGGTATCGCATCCCCGTCAAGGACAGACGACCAAGACTCGCCCTCATCGAGCTCGATGAAGATGCATTCTCCCGGACACACCTCTGCGGCACGAACCACCGATTGCGAGTGTCGATCGTCCACTCGGGCCAGACTGCCCGAGCCACCCGGATCGTTCATGACTTGGCCAGCTTCGCTCACATAAGCGATGCCGTCTTCCAACTGGACGAATACGTCATGACAGTGATCGACACACAGACCATCACCCGTGCACAGGTCTTGATCGATCCACACTCGCATCCTCGAGACGCTAGATGTTGATCCGTTCAGCCAACGAGTAGAGCAACCAAAAGAAGTCCGACAAACAAGGTGTTTCGAGCCACGAAGAGCCATGAAATGGGTCGTGCGCTACGAACCCCGAAGCAGGCACACGCAGGTCGATTGCCGCGCATCAGATTGATCACGATGAGCAACGAAAATGCGACCAACAGTGCGATTCCTACCAAGGACGCCAACCTCGGCCACCAACCGAGGATGAGCACAGCGCCCAATGCCAACTCGACGAATGGAACGAAGGGGATCGTCCACTTCGGTGTTCCCATGTCTCTGGCCTGTGCGGCCCAGGCATCTCTCGCTTGTAACTTCGTCGCACCAGCCCACACGTATACGGTGCCCACGATGGCCGCGCACACCCAGGCAACCTCACTCAACGGGCAGTGCCTCCAATGGCACCTCGATAAAACGTCATCGCCCCCGCGCCCGACTCGGATGCCTCGAGGGTTGTCACCTTCCCCAAAACAAAATCGTGGTCTCCAGCGGCAGTCACTTGATAGACATCACATTCGATCCAAGCCACAGAACCCGTGATTCGTGGCGAGCCGTTCGCACCGAGCGAATGCGGAACGCCTTCGAATCGAGCGTCACTCTCTCGAGCAAACCGCCAACACCACTCTTCCTGATCCACGCTCAACACGCTCGCGCAGAATTTTCCCGATTCCGACATCTTTCCCCAGGACGGAGATCCCGATCCAATGAAGAACCCCACGAGCGGCGGTTCGAGCGACACCGAGACGAACGATCCGATAGTCATCCCGGCCATTTCACCGGACGCTGATTGCCCCGCAATCACCACGACGCCCGTCGGGAAATGACCCATTACTGATCGAAAGTGCTTGGGATCCATCGTTTGTTCACCAGACATCCCTGCAAGCCTACTCATGTACTGTTTCGTCGTGTCCGAAGACATCACACAACGCAAAGTACGAACTGATCGACTCGAGTTCGCAACATTGCAGTGTGGAGATGGACCCCTCGCTCTCTGCTTGCACGGATTCCCCGATTCAGCCCACTCATGGCGACACCTGCTTCCGAAACTCGCCGATGCCGGCTATCACGCTGTCGCTCCTTTCATGCGCGGTTACGCCCCCACTTCGATCCCTGAAGATGGTGCGTATCAAATATGTGAACTTGGACTGGATGCGATTGCTCTGCACGAAGCGCTCGGAGCCGACGAGCGGGCCGTAGTCATCGGACATGATTGGGGTGCAACGGCTGCCTATGCAGCCGCGATCATCGAACCACACCGTTGGGCGAAAGTCGTGGGAATGTCGGTGCCACCCTGGGGCGCCATGACCCGTGCATTCCTCGGGAATCTGGAACAGATTCGTCGAAGTTGGTACATGTTCTACTTCCAACATCCGTTGGCCGACATGGTGGTACCAGCGAACGATCTCGAGTTCATCGACATGATCTGGAGGTCGTGGTCGCCAGGTTTCGACTCGACAGCGGACGCTCGCCATGCAAAGGATTGCTTGGCCACACCGAACAACCTTCAAGCAGCCCTCGGTTACTACCGCGCAACATTGGGCAATGGATACCGAAATCCCGCCAACGAAGAACTACAGCAACGTGTCGGCGGTGACCAACCTCCACAACCGACCCTCTACATGCATGGCGTCAATGATGGATGCATTGGAATCGAGGTGGCGCGGGATGCTGCACACCACGCGCCAGTATCAGCCAAGGTTCAGGAAATCGCTCATGCCGGCCATTTCATCCAACTGGAACAGCCAGCCGTCGTCGCTGAAGCGATTCTCGGCTTCCTCAAGTCAGAGGCGTAACTCAGCGAGCGATTTCTAAGGCAGGGTGAGGTGGTCGTTCGTCA
>CAZZJH010000134.1:0-2702 GCA_964654335.1 uncultured Acidimicrobium sp. | reverse complement strand
GCTTGTACGCCTCCAGGAATCGAGATGCTGTACGGGCACACCATCGCGACACGCAACATGCCCATGACCTATACGGTAGGCACGAGAAAGGCAGGTGCGTCGTGTCTAGTGCGAAGAATGACTTTCGACCCGCGTTGTCGATCGTCGGTTCACCGACCAAACGTAGAACTCTCCTCGAATTGGCAATGGAAGCAGAGCGACGAGGCTTCGACGGCATCGCGTGTCCCAGTCTCGGTGCGGCCGTCGCGATGTGCGTTTCACTCGCCCACGTCACGTCCTCGATCAAGTTTTGGACGTCGATTCAACCGATCTACTACAGCCATCCCGTCGAGTCGGCGAATACCGCCGCCCACATTCACGAGATTTCTGATGGTCGTTTTGCATTCGGCATTGGCGTGAGTCACGGACCAGTCACCAAGCGTCTCGGCGTCCAAACCGGAAAGCCTCTCCAAGACATCGAGCAATACGTCGTAGCGATGAAGAGCACCGAACGATTCTCGGGCACGCTCCCCCCGATCCTGCTCGCCACCTTGCGCGACAGGATGCTGGGTTTGGCGACACGCGTGGCAGATGGGGCAATTTGGGCGAATGCGTCGCTGCGCGACATCGAGCGTCAAGTGTCGATTGCTCGCGAAGCACGACCGAACGGATTTCACATGGCCAACATGATTCCGACCGTGATCTCCGATGACGTCGATGCTGCACGCGCAGTCAATCGCAAGACGATGACGGGGTATGTCTCGCTTCCCAATTACCGGAACTACTGGCGGCAAGCCGGCTTCGTCGAAGAGATGGACCGCATCGAAGCAGCCTTGGCCACTAAAGACGATGCAACGATCAAGGCCGCAATGAGCGACGAGTGGTTGGACGACTGCACGATCTCTGGGAACGCTCACCATGTCCGCGAACAACTAATGCGATGGAATGATCGCGGAGTGCAACCCATCGCGGTGATGTCGTCCACCAGTGGTGGTCAGATTGTCGCGATCAACGAGTTGTTCGCTGCTTTCGGCTGATCAGTAGCCGGGGTCGCTCGGCCAATTCGGCTGGAACAAGTGCCACTGTTCCGGCTCCTTACGAATCAACTCCTCGACACGAGTGGCGAGTCGTTGAGTCACCAGACGCATGTCTTCGCGCAACGAGCCCGACGACGTGACCTCGACCGGTGGTCCGACCACGGCGTGATGGCCATCGACGTCTCGTCGAAAATAGGTCGCGACGGGTATCAACGAAGCTCCGGTTCTCAATGCAAAGAATGCGGGCCCAGAAGGCAACGTCGTGGTCTCCCCGAAAAAGTCGACCTCCACTCCCGACCTCTTCCCGTTTCGGGCAATGTCACGGTCACACAACAAACACACCACGGCATTCGCACGGAGTGCCGTCGCCACTTTGACTCCGGCCGAGTCGTCCAACGGAATGACGGTCATTCCTAATCGTGCGCGGAGATCGACGAACAACTTGGTGACGTCTTCATCCCCCAACACCTCTGCCACCGCATGCACGTCATAGCCGCGATCAGCGAGCCAGCGCCCCGCCCATTCCCAACCACCCAGATGTGGAAGGGCAAGGATTGCGCCGTTACCGCGGGCGATCGCCTGTTCGATGTGTTCGAAACCCTCTACCGAGAATCCTCGCTCCACCCGTTTGCGCGACAAGCGCGGCAGTCTGAACGACTCGACGTAATAACGGGCATACGCACGAAACGCGCGTCGCGATGCTCGACGAATCTCTCGATCGGAAGTGTCGGGCCTGATCCGTCGGACGTGTCGTTCGTACATGGTGCGACGGGACCCACTAGTTGCTGCTGCCAAAGATCCCGCCAACCACGACACCAGCTGTGCCCCTCGAGGAGACATCCATCGAGTAACGGCAAGACCGCCCCGATAAGCGAAATACGTCGGCCGAACGCGCGGCATGCGCGTCAGAGCGGCCGACGACGTCGATTGAAACGCGCGCGATAATCGTCGCGCTTGGCTCGGCGAGAAGCACGCCTCGACCTGCGAGTGGCGATCTTCTCCGCCGTGACAGGAGCGACGGCCGCCTGCTTCCACACCTTGATGAAGCGCTGCACTGCGGTGTAAGCGGTGAGCACGAGCATCACCCACATGACCCACAACAGGATCGATCCGAAGAGCAATCCAACGCACAGCACCACGATCCGTTCCGCGCGCTCCATCAGCCCGCCCTTGGCCTGCAAACCGAGGGACTCGGCCTTGGCTCGCTCATATGAGATGAGCAGTGACAACCCCATCACTGCGAAAGGAATGAGCGCGGTTCGGGGGTCGTTGGTGACCGCGAAATACCAGGCCACGCCACCGAGGACCACTGCATCGCTCACTCGGTCGATCACCGAGTCGAAAAACGCGCCTCGTTGACTGGCCAGATTGGATGCCTTGGCGAGGGCTCCGTCGAGCAAGTCCGGTAGCGCCGAGAACACGAGGAGCACGAAACCCAATTGCAGTTCACCCGCACCGATCGCCACCGCCGATGCACATGCCACCAACATGCCCGCCAGCGTGAAATGGTCGGGCGTCAAGCGGGTCCTGCCCAAGCGCTCACCAATCGGACGAATCGCGCGCTCTACTTGGTTCCGAAAACGGCCGTCGAACACGGTCAAATCCTACCGATGATCAAACCTCGGGGTTGTCTTCCACCAAACATTCAACCTGCGCGCCATCGACAGCATCGATCAAGACGAGGCC
>CAZZJH010000133.1:0-2744 GCA_964654335.1 uncultured Acidimicrobium sp. | reverse complement strand
TCATCTACGCATTTCGAGTCATGCGCCTGCCCCTACTGGACGGCGGTGGCTCGCCGATTGGCCGTATCGAAGACATCGTCATCGTGACCGGTCGGAGCACCGAGGCCCCCTCGGTGCTGGGTTTCGTCGTATCCAGCCAGCGCCGAAAGATTTTCGTCTCCTCCACCCGCGTTGCCTCACTAGACAACTCTGGCGTCCGCCTGAAGTCGTGGGACGTGGACCTGAACCCCTTCCGTTTGCGCCCCGGAGAGCGCCTGATTGGTAAGGACGTGCTCGATCAAAAAGTGGGGGATGAGGTGGTGAGTGATGTCGCCCTCGGCTCGCATGCTGGCAAAAAGCCCGGATGGCACGTGACCAAGGTGCGGCTCACCAAGCGAGGTTTGCTGAATCCACGACCGAGTTATCGCCTAGTCGACTGGGCCCAAGTAGCAACCTTGTTTGCACCGAACACACCCATGGCAGCCGAAGTGGCGCGACTTCGTGACATGCACGCGAGCGACGTGGCCGGCGTAATTCGTGCATTGCCGCTCGAGCAACGTCGACTTTTGGCTGAGGCCATGGACGACGAACGTCTTGCCGACGTGCTCGAAGAGATGCCTGAGGACGAGCAGTTGCGACTGATTGAAGGCCTCGACATGGAACGCCTGACCAATGTGTTCGACGAGATGGAATACGACGACCTCGCCGACCTACTCGCCCAAATGCCTGGGGAACAACGCATGCAGGTGCTCGAGGCCATGGATGACGAAGATGCGGAGACAGTTCGATTGCTGTTGTCATACCCCGAAGGAACGGCTGGTGCGTTGATGACCCCCGACATCATCGTGATGTCCCCCGATGCCACCGTTGCTGATGCTCTCGCACGAATTCGCGAACCAGAGGTGTTGGTCTCCATCGCTGCGCAGGTATTTGTTGCTCACGCACCGCATTATCCGCCCACGGGCTCGTACCTAGGTGTGGTGCACTTTCAACGCTTGCTTCGTGAACCGCCGCACCTGCCTCTCGGTCAATGTGTCGAAGAAGAGCACACGATTTCACCAATGATCAAAGAGCGTGAAGTTGCGGAGCGCCTCGCTTCGTACAACCAATTGGCTGTCGCCGTATGTGATTCAAACAACCGACTCCTCGGAGCAATCACCGTTGACGACGTGCTGGACAAGGCTCTTCCTGCTGACTGGCGGCGCCAACCGAATTCGGTGGTGGGCTCATGAAGCGCGGAGATAATCTCGCACGTCCTCGTCGTCGCACGACAAAGATGCCCTACGACCAGGAGGCCTTCGGCCGCCTTTCGGAAACCGTTGCTCGATACATGGGGACGGCGCGCTTCTTGATGATCCAAAGCGTGCTCGTCGTGATCTGGGTGGTGCTGAACGTCGCCTTCGTTGCATTGCAGTGGGACCCGTACCCGTTCATCCTGTTGAACCTGATGTTCTCGGTGCAGGCCGCCTATGCCGCACCGCTGATTCTTCTGGCCCAAAACCGCCAAGAAGCACGTGATCGGCGCCAAGCGGAAACGGATCGTGCAGTGGCAGCCGCCACCCAATCGAACGCCGAGTTCCTGGCGCGTGAATTAGCGAGTGTCCGACTCGCTTTGTCGAATGTGGTCACCGTTGATGAGTTGCGTGAGCAGCTCGATTCGTTGATCTCTCGTCTCGACGACAAAACCAAGTCGAACTAACGGCATTTTTTGCAAACACCGACGACGTCAAGTCGGTGATGCTGCATCACATATCCCTCGCTCTTCGCAAGTGCGTGCAAACTTTCGTCGAGACGCTTCTCGACATTGCTTGGAACCACGATGTCTTTCATTGATCCGCACCGTGAACAGACGAGGTGGTGATGATGACCAGCGAGTCTCTCCGAGAGTTCGTACCGACCGGTATCGCCTGAAGTCTTTACTCGCACCGCCACTCCCGCTTGCTCCAAGACCGCGAGGTTTCGATAAAGCGAACTTTGCGGAACTTTGGGCAACTTTCCGAGAAGATCACTCATGGTCAACGGTGTGGACGACTTGGACATCACCTCGACGATTTCACGCCGAACAGACGTATACCGCTGCGAGGCCTGCTTCATCAGCACGGCGGCTTCGGCATGTGCGTCTCGTTTGGTCATGACGACCCTACGAATCGGTGCACCCGAATACCTTCGGTGGTGATCGTCTGATAGATCGCATCGTTCGGAGATCCCTCGGATCCGAGTACTTGGCAACCTGACTTGAACGCTCTGATGTGCAGAGCTGCTGCACCAGCAACCACACCCGCAATCTGGCCTACTCGCTCAGCGACACCAGCGACTTCTACCACTCGTGCTTGACCCTTGAACCCTCGCACCTCCACTCGTACTGCTCCCATTCCCCCTTCGGCGTGTGGCGGTGTGAGCATTGGCAATCGAGAAGTGAAGCGGTCGCGTCGAGTTGCCGACGATCGTGCTGTCACTCTCTCCAGACTTGGCATTGCGTGATGTAGCAACACTGGATCGACCATCTCCGATCGATAACAGTCGTAAGAACCAACGGGTTCAGGAAACCAGCACAATTCGCGGCCGCTGCCCCCGGGGCGCCGCAACCATTCGCCATCGTGCCAGCCCCTTGATTGGCCGCTCAATGCGCGATGGTGTTGCCTTGCGCAATCCGGACCTCCAGTCCCGTGCATTGCTACGTGCGCTTCATCAATCTTGTCGAAGCGTTCACGCAAGTGCCACACCAACAATCCAGTGAGCCCAGGCGAGGCAGCGGCACCTACGAC
>CAZZJH010000132.1:0-2778 GCA_964654335.1 uncultured Acidimicrobium sp. | reverse complement strand
TAGACGTCGTCGTGGGCGAGAATCAACGCGGCTGACGCCACTTGCTGGCCAGACTCGACACTCATCACCCTCACTCCGGTTGCGGCACGCCCCTGCTTGGAGATTTCCTTCACCGGTGTACGAATGGTGGTGCCGCCAGAAGACACGATCACCACTTCATCATCGGTGCCCACCATGAATGCGGCCACCACGCTGCCCTTCTTGCCGGTGAGCTTGATGCCGATCATGCCGAGACCACCTCGACCCTTGCGGGCGAAGTTGCTGATCTGTGTGCGCTTGCCGTAACCAGCCTCGGTGATCATCAAAATGTGTGAATCGTTCTTCGCGACGTCCACCGAGACCACTTCGTCGTTGGCTCGCAACTTCATGCCTCGCACTCCAGCTGCGGCACGCCCCATCGGGCGCACCACCTTCTCGGAGAAGCGGATGGTCTGGCCACCCTTGGACACCATGAACACGTCGTCGGTGCCGGACGTTTCGATGACTCGCACGAGTTCATCCTTCGGACGCAACTTGAGTGCGATCAGCCCGTCACGGCGTGAGGAGTCGTACTCGTTGAACGCCGTCTTCTTCACCTGACCTTGCTTGGTAGCGAAGAAGAGGAAGCGTTCGCCGGGGAACTCACGGGTGTCGATGATCGCCTGGATCGTCTCGCCCGCCTGCAGTGGCAGAAGGTTCACGATCGGAATACCGCGGGCCGTGCGCTCGCGCTCGGGGATCTCGAGTGCGCGCAAGCGGTAGACGCGGCCGCGGTTGGAGAAGAACAGCAGGTATGAGTGTGACGTGGTGAAGATGACGTGACGCACGATGTCATCGGCCTTGAGTTTGGTGCCACTCACACCACGACCGCCTCGGCCCTGCGTACGGAACGAATCGGCAGTGACGGCCTTGATGTATTGCGCCTGTGTCATCACGACGACGAGTTCCTTGTTGTCGACGAGATCCTCCACACTCATCTCACCGACGTCCGCCGTGATTTGGCACACACGCGGGCTCGCGAAGGCATCTCGGACGGCTGTCAACTCCTTGGAGATGACGGTGCGCAGTTTGACGTCGGAATCGAGGATCGACTGCAGTTCCTTGATCCGGCCCTGGACATCCTTCTGCTCTGTTTCGAGATCGATGCGAGAGAGGCGCGTGAGTTGGCGCAGTTGCATGTCGAGGATGTCGATTGCCTGTCGCTCACTGAAGCCGTATTTCTTGCCCATCAAGGCTTCTTTTGCGGTGTTCGCATCCTCACTGTTGCGAATGAGCTTGATGATTTCATCGATGACATTGAGTGCCTTGAGCCGGCCCTCGAGGATGTGATTGCGATCTTTCGCCTTCTGCAGACGGAATTGTGAACGACGCGTGATGACGTCCACTTGGTGGTCGACATAACCCTGCAAGGCATCGCGGAGGTTGATCGTGCGGGGAACGCCGTTGACGAGCGCCACCATGTTGACCGGGAAGCTCGTCTGCAGTTGAGTGAGCTTGAACAGGTTGTTCATCACGACATTCGAGTTCGCGTCGCGTTTCAGTGTGATGATGAGGTTCGTCTCGCCACCAGATGAGTTGTCGTTGACGTCCGCGATGCCGTCGAGATCGCCACCATCAACGAGTTCTTGGATTCGTGCAGCGATCGACGAGCAGCTCGCCTGGTACGGCAGCTCGGAAACCACGATCTTCATCTGGCCGCGTTGGCCTTCTTCGATCGCCACCTTCGCGCGCATCTTGATACTGCCGCGACCTGTGCGGTACGCCTCTTTGATTCCCTCTCTACCGAGGATCAAACCGCCCGTCGGGAAGTCTGGGCCCTTGACGAACTTCATGAGTTCGTCTGGTGTCGCCTTCGGGTTCTCGATCAAGTGCAATGTGGCGTCCACGACTTCACTGAGATTGTGCGGCGGGATGCTCGTGGCCATACCCACGGCGATGCCTTGGCTGCCATTGACGAGCAAGTTCGGGAATCGCGCCGGCAGCACAACGGGCTCAACCGCCGTGCCGTCGTAGGTGGCAATGAGATCAACCGTGTCCTCGTCGATATCGGCGAGCAACTGCATCGCCAACGGATGCAAGCGTGACTCGGTATATCGACTCGCTGCCGGACCGAAGTCGGGCGAACCGTAGTTGCCGTGGAAATCGATCAAAGGATGACGCAGTGAGAACGGCTGAGCCATGCGCACCAACGCGTCGTAAATCGCACCGTCACCGTGGGGGTGGTAGCGCGCCATCGTGTCGCCAGTGACACGTGCGCACTTGACGAATGGTCGATCGGGGCGGAACCCTTGCTGGTCCATGTCCCAGATGATGCGGCGGTGTACGGGCTTCAATCCGTCGCGGACGTCGGGCAACGCGCGCGACATGATGACCGACATCGCATAGTCGAGGAACGACCGTTCCATCTCGTCTTGCAACTGCACCGGTTGAATCGCGTCCGGGTTTGCAAACAGGTTGTCCTGGCCTGCGGGCGGCTTCACCGGTGGTGTGCTGCTCGATGCGGCCTTGCGGGCCACGGGCTTCTTTGCCGCCGCCTTCTTCGCTGGTTTCTTGCTTGCCATGGTCGTTCCTGTTCCCGGGCCTAGAAGTCGAGGTTGCGCACGTCGCGCGCGTTGGTCTGGATGAATTGCTTGCGGCTCTCCACGTCGTCACCCATCAGCACGCTCATGATGTCCTCGGCGAGGGCCGCCTCGTCAACGGTGACCTGGAGCAAGGTGCGGGAGTCGGCGTGCATCGTCGTGCTACGCAACTCCTGCCAGTCCATCTCGCCGAGTCCCTTCAGGCGCTGGAACTCCTTCT
>CAZZJH010000131.1:0-2785 GCA_964654335.1 uncultured Acidimicrobium sp. | reverse complement strand
TGCATTGCTGCGTACAAAGTGGTGGGGCCAACGAAAGAGAACCCCCGCTTCTTCAGTTCCTTGCTGAGGGCAACCGACTCCGGTGTGACGGCCTTGAGTTGGGAGAGTGTGCGTGGAGGGGATTTTCGCGTAACAGCATGACTCCATACCAACTTCGAAAGAGACTCACCCTGCCCGTGCATGGCACAGAGGATGCGGGCATTGTTGATGGCTGATTCGATCTTTGCTCGGTTGCGCACGATGCCTTCGTTCTTCATGAGCCGCTGAATGTCACGACTGGTGAATGTGGCGACAAGCTCTGGCTCAAACCCGCGGAATGCTTCACGGAATGCTTCACGCTTCTTCAAGATGGTGAGCCACGAGAGGCCTGCCTGGAACCCTTCAAGACAGAGCTTCTCGAAGATGGCGCGCTCGTCTTTCATGGGGCGACCCCACTCGCGATCGTGGTAGCGCTCGTACAACTCATCGCCGACACACCACGCGCAACGTTTCTTGCCATCCAACCCGAGAACAACCGATGAAGTCATGATTCGAGTGTGTGCGAGAGGGCCGTGAACTAACCGCCGAGATGGGCGAGGGAGAGTGCTTCGGGCAGAGACGAGGCGGGCAACAACGTGATGCCGTCGTGCTTCTTGCCCGAGCCGGAAGCAGGAACGATTGCCTTGGTGAATCCGAGACGTGCGGCTTCAGTGAGACGTCGATCGAGGTTGCCGACTGAACGCACTTCGCCACCAAGACCGACTTCGCCACAAACGACTAGGTCGGCAGGAGCAGGGGTGTTGGTAGCTGCCGAGACGATGGCGAGGCACAGGCCGAGATCGCTACCCGGCTCACTCAACCTCACACCGCCCACCACGGAAGCGAACACTTCGTGTTGGGAAAGTGAAACACGGGCACGACGCTCCAGCACGGCAAGCAACATGGCGAGACGACCGGGATCGAGGCCTTGCGCACTTCTGCGAGACGGCACGTTTCCGCTAGTGGGATTAGTAAGTGCTTGCACTTCGACCAAGAGTGGGCGATGGCCCTCAAGTGTGGGCACTACGACCGAGCCGGGGGTGCCGGGACGTCGGTCGGCGAGGAACATTTGGCTGGCATCGGGAACACCCATCAATCCACGTTCCGTCATTTCGAACACACCGAGTTCACTGGTGGAACCAAAACGATGCTTCGCTGCGCGCATGATGCGCAACGCGTGGTGACGATCACCTTCGAAAGAGAGCACCGTATCGACCACGTGCTCGAGAACTCGTGGACCCGCCAAACCACCTTCTTTGGTGACGTGTCCGACGAGCACGACAGGGATGTTTCGTTGCTTGGCTTCTTGCACCAACCGATACGCACAACCACGCACTTGCACCACCGAGCCTGGCGTGCTGCCAAGCCCAGGATCGGCGACGGCTTGGATGCTGTCGATGACGACCAGTGAAGGCTTGATCGAATCGAGCGCAGAAACGATGTTGGGAACCGAGGCCTCGGACAACAGCCACAGGTCGTTCTTCAGCGCCCCCAGTCGCTCGGCGCGGAGACGAACCTGTTGGGCGCTTTCCTCGGCAGAGACATAGAGCGACTTGCCGTGCCACGAGGCAAGCAATTGCAGGAGCAACGTGGATTTACCGATACCTGGCTCGCCACCAAGCAGCGTGACACTGCCAGGAACGAAGCCACCGTCGAGGACACGATCGAGTTCGCCGATACCGGTGCTGACCGCAAAAGACGAGGCCGCATCGATTGAAGTAATGGGGGACGCCGTGCCGGGAGGGACGAGCGCCATGCCCGCGGCGAGACTCGTTACTTCTGGCCCGCCTTCAACATCTTCGACGAGAGAGTTCCAAGAACCACACGAGTCACACTTGCCCGCCCACTTGGGGTACGAAGCACCGCATTCGCCACAGAGATAGACGGTGCGCAGGCGAGCCATGCGCGCAAGATTAGGCGGTGGGTGTGCGACGTGATCTACGGGCGCGGTAAAACACGACTGCTCCGCTGAGCAGTGCCATGGCGACGAGCCATGCAATGAGCAACCACATCAGGATCGGGCTGAACACCCGTGCGACGGTTGCAGCAACGGCGGTGTTCTGAGTGACGGTGGCAACGTCTTGAGTACTGCCGTCGAATGAGACCGTCCACTGCACACCACGGTCGGTCTCGATGCCGGTGGTGGAGACCAACTCTCCTGGAAGATCGGCGACGAACGTGATGCCGACTGCTTGACCTATTTCGGCGCCTGATTGCTTCAGTCGATCCTCGAATGGAGCACCACCGATCAGTTTGAGTAGCGCAGGATCGGCAAACGCATTGAGACCGCCGTTCACCTCGAGTGTTCCCGTGAGATCCCATCGGGAGTCTGTTTCTTTGCCGCTACGAGCAAGTGCCATGTTCTTGAATGGCCCGAACTGATTGCTCAGACTGTTCAACAAGATCGAGGCTTGCTCGGGGTTGTTGAAGTCTCGCGACACTCGCACCTGCAGCCCGCCCTCGTCGGTGTCGACGATGTCACTCACCGACCAACCGGCGTCTTTCAAGTCATTGAATGCGAGTGAATCTCGTAGATCGGGTATTGCTTGCACCATGGCGGCATCGGCAGTGGCAACCACCGCAACTTCACCTGATCCATTTGGTTCGACGTGCAGAGTGACGGTGGTGTCGACGCGACACGCGGCAAGGAGAAGCGACAGCATCACCGCGAGGGCGGTGGCGTGGAATCGTTTCACTCGGCTGAAGTGTTGTTGCCGTCGCCGGCGCCGGCGAGTTCAACCGTGGACGGTGGCTGGAAGCCCTCGAC
>CAZZJH010000130.1:0-2821 GCA_964654335.1 uncultured Acidimicrobium sp. | reverse complement strand
CTGGGCATCTCTCCGGTCATCGACGAGATGAATGAGGACGAAAGATTCCTTCGGGTTCGTGTTCGCAAAGAGTTGCTCCCACTCATCAATGACATTGCAGCTCGCGATGTCGTCCCCGTGCTCACCCGGCAAGCAGATCTGCTACGCCTCGATGACGATCTGCTGAATTCGCTAGCGGAAAAACTCGACCCCACGGATGCAACCGAGATCGCCAAAGCCCCACTCTCGCTTGCTCGTCGCGCTGTGCGTATCTGGCTCACAGAAGAACACCCGCCCGATCTCGCGACCGTAGATCGCGTGCTCGAAGTTGCGCGCGGCAACACAACGGGCTGCGACATCGGTGGCAATCGTCAGGTGCGACGCACCGCCCAACGACTTCGCATCGAGTCAATCGCGCCCTGAAAACCAGAACACAGTGCTTTACAGGTGGTGTATCGTCTCGCACTGATGCCGCAAAAACTTCGTGGTAAGTGGGCGCTGGGGATCACTCCCCGCAATCTCACCTGGATCATCAAGGACAAACTCGCCATCTGCGAGCGACCGGGTGGTTACGGCGTCAACCACCGTCGAGTGCGTCGACAAGAGGAAATCATCTGGCTACGGGAGAACGATTTCGCCTGTGTGGTGTCGATCATCGCGGCTCCCCACAACCTCCACAACTACGAAGAGCTCGGGCTGAATTACCGTCACCGACCGCTCGTCAATCTCGACGAAATGGATCCCTGGCTGAAGATGTTCTACGGCGATCTTCAAGCCATGTTGCGAGATGGCATGAAGGTAGTCGTCCACGCCGAGGAGGTGAGCGATCGTCTCATCGGCCTCATGGGTGGCTACATCCGCTGGTCGGGTCTCATTGATGATGCCTCACAGGCGATCATGCTCACCGAGCGCATCGGCGCTCGACAATTGGATCCTTCTTCACGCGAGCTGATCATGCGCGTGCACGAACTCCGCGCCTGAGGCGGTTCAGCGAATCACGGAATTGAGCAGCGCGATCGGCGCCGCTCGCAATGCATCGGTCGCCGCACCTTGCGGCATTCGGTTGCATTCTGCTTCTGCCAACTGCACGTAGTTGCGCGCCGTGTCGATCGCAGCCTGCACGCCACTGTTCGAACGCACGATCGACAAAGCCTTGTCACGCTCGACGGGCGAGAGTGGCCTACCCAACAGTTCGCGCAATTCGTCTGCGGCCACACCACCTTCAGCGAGCGTCAGCAACACGGGCAGCGTGTACACGCCCTCTTCCATGTCGTGGCCTGCAGGCTTACCGAGTTCTTCTTCCGTGGAGAGAATGTCGAGAACGTCATCGACGATCTGGAACACCATGCCAAAGGACGTTCCGTAGTTAGTGAGTGCATCCACCACCTGACGCTCGTGCCCTGCCACGAGCGCACCGATGCGCGCCGAGGTGGCGAACAACGATGCCGTCTTACCGTCGATGCTCGAGAGATACGTCGGAATCGAACGCTTCATGTCGTACGTCGTCTTCAGTTCTTCGATTTGGCCCTCGCACAGTCGGCCAATCGTTCGTGCAAGCAACCCCGCCACTTCATTGCCGAGGTTTGCGGCAATCTCTGAGGCCCTCGCAAGGAGAAAGTCGCCAGCCACGATCGCCTGCAGGTTGCCCCACTTGGCGTTCACCGTCTCCACGCCTCGGCGAGTAGTGCTCTCGTCCATCACATCGTCGTGATATAGCGAGCCCAGGTGCACGAGTTCGCAGGCAATTCCTCCGAGAATGACGTCGTTGGCCACCGCGTCCGCACTTCCCACCTGAGCAGCGGCAATCGTCATCACCGGGCGCAAACGCTTGCCTCCCGCGATGATCAGGTGTGAGGCCACCTCAGTGAGGTACGGATCACTTGTGCGCACCGCGTTCAGCAATGCGGCTTCCACCCGGTCGCGATCCGCCGCCATCAGCGGGAGTTCCATCAGGGGGGAGGCAAGTGCCATGCCCGAAAGGCTACGCAGGCACTTTGTGAACCGACGAACGAAGCACCCATCAAATGTGGGGATTAGGTCCATCTATCTGTCGCTCACCAGCGCACAACATCAGCCTTTTTCAGCCCGCAGATACACTGCCAGCAAGGTTCCCCAATCAAAAAGGGCGGTCTCACAAGTGTTTGAACGGTTTACGGATCGGGCCCGCAGGGTCGTGGTGTTGGCTCAAGAAGAGGCGCGCCTGCTCAACCACTCATACATCGGCACCGAGCACATCCTGCTCGGGCTCATCCATGAGGGCGAAGGTGTAGCCGCCAAGGCACTCGAATCGTTGAATATCTCGCTCGAAGCAGTCCGCGCTCAGGTCGAAGAGATCATTGGTCAAGGTGGGTCCTCCCCTTCTGGCCACATTCCTTTCACGCCTCGCGCCAAGAAGGTTCTCGAACTCTCGCTCCGCGAAGCGCTCCAACTTGGCCACAACTACATCGGCACCGAGCACATCCTTCTTGGGCTCATTCGCGAGGGTGAAGGCGTCGCCGCACAGGTGCTCGTCAAGCTCGGCGCAGATCTCTCCCGTGTTCGCCAGCAGGTCATCCAACTGTTGAGTGGTTACCAAGGGCCCTCCGGGAAGGGCGAGGGCCAAGCCGTTGGCGCCAAGGAAGAGACTCAGGAAAAGGGTGGCAGCCAGATCCTCGATCAGTTCGGTCGCAACCTCACACAACTCGCGCGCGACAACAAGCTCGATCCAGTGATCGGTCGTCAGCGCGAAATGGAGCGCGTGATGCAGATCCTGTCTCGCCGCACCAAGATCAACCCGGTGCTCATCGGCGAGCCGGGCGTGGGCAAGACCGCAATCGTCGAAGGCTTGGCGCAGAAAATCGTG
>CAZZJH010000129.1:0-2846 GCA_964654335.1 uncultured Acidimicrobium sp. | reverse complement strand
CGTTTGCTGTGTGGCTCTTCCACCACGATGAAACTAGTTCATTGGCTCAGCGCTATCGCGGCGGGTTTTCCGGCGTTTCAAGATCACTGAAGCGATCGATCTTGCGAAGTGACGGGAAGAGTTTCCACCACAGACCCACCACTCCGAGGGTCGCCACTCCACCACCTATGACAGTTGCGGGAACCCCGACGAGTTGCGATGCAACTCCCGACTCGAAAGCACCGAGTTCATTCGTCGCGCCGATAAAGACGTTCTCCACCGCCGATACACGACCACGTTTCGAATCCGGGGTGACGAGAGGAACGATCGATGATCTGACGAAGACACTCACCATGTCGGCACCACTCAAGATCAACACCGCAAGGAACGCGATCCAATAGGTGTGTGTAATTCCCAGGACAATCGTGCCGACACCGAAAATCGCGACTGCGATCAATAAAGAGCGACCAATGTGACGACGCAATGGTCGAATGGCGAGGACTACTGCCATCAAAGCAGCACCAATTCCTCCAGCAGCGCGCAACCATCCGTAAGCGACGTCGCCGACACCAAGCCTTTCCTCGGCGATCACGGGAAGCAGTGCAACTGCCCCACCGAACAACACCGCAAACAAGTCGAGCGAAATCGCAGCCAAGAGAATCGGTGTTCTCCGAATGAAGTAGAGGCCTTCCATCGCCGAGCGCAAAGAAACTTTCTCGTCCGGATCACGTGGTGCCGAAGGGTGCAGAAAACGAACTCGCAGAAGCGAGAGAATGCCGATCAGCACCATCGTCGCTGTAGCGCCGTAAGACATCGACGGATGAATGGTGTAGAGGAATCCGGAGACTGCGGGACCGACGATCATTGCCGACGTCCAGACTGCCGATGACATCGCAATCAGTGATGGCAATCCACCCTCAGGGGCAACCATCGGGTACATCGGGCGGATTGCAGGTGACAAGAATGCACGACTCGTGCCGAAAAGAAAACCGATCACGAAGAACGGCCACACCGCTGTCGGCTCCGTGAGCGAATACAACATCAGGGAGACGGCGCACGCTAACTCACCGATCAGGGCGATGATCGCGACGACTTTTCGATTGAATCGGTCTGCCACACTTCCTGTCACCAAAACGAATGCGGCAATTGGCAGGAATTCGGCGAGTCCGAGTAGACCGATGTCGATTTCTCTACCCGTGATGTCATAGATGTGCTTGCCGAGCGTTGCGGCTTGCAGCATTACTCCGACGTAGAACAGCAGGCTGCTCGTCAACAACCGGCGAGCGGGTGTCGAACGAAGAACTTGACGCGCGGTAAGTTGGCGTCCCGTCAGATCTTCGCTCACAGGTGAACGACACTACCGAGCGGAGTCATGACGCAAGGGGGAACCATGGGATCGTTGACCGATGAAACCCGGTGGCTGGATGCCACCGAATTAGCCGCTTTGGTTCGTAACAAGGAAATCACTCCGCTCGAGCTCCTGAATGCGACACTGGAGCGCTCCGAGCGGATCAATCCCCTGATCAATGCACTCACTTGGACCTGGTTCGATCGCGCACGCGAGGAGGCACGGAACCTCACCGATTTGGGCCAGCCCCTGCTCGGCGTGCCATTCATCTTGAAGGATCTCCACGCAGCCCTCGCAGGTACACGAATGTCCAACGGCAATTCGGCGATGAAACGAGCCGAGTACACCTGCGACCACACGACCACCATCGTGCAGCGTTATCTCGATGCAGGTCTCGTCATCTTTGGTCGGGGAAATAGCCCAGAGTTCGGTGCCACTCCCACCACCGAACCTGAGGCATGGGGACCAACCAAGAACCCTTGGGATCTCTCTCGCACCGCCGGCGGGTCGAGCGGTGGAAGCGCAGCCGCAGTTGCAGCAGGAATCGTGCCCGCTGCTCACGCAAGTGACGGAGGCGGTTCGATTCGTGTTCCTGCAGCATGTTGCGGTCTCGTCGGCTTGAAGGTCAGCCAAGGACGAATCTCTGCGGCGCCGAATCGCGACGAGACGAACCTCGGCGTGGAACACGTGGTCACCCGTTCGGTTCGTGATTGCGCAGCACTGCTGGACGCGACACACGGACCAGGAATCGGTGATCGCGTAATTGCGCCACGGCCTTCCAACCCCTACGTCGATGAGCTCTCCTCCCCGTGCGCACCGCTACGAATCGGATTCCTCACCTCACGTGCCGATGGCCTTCGCGTCGAGGATGACTGTGCAACCGCAGTCCGCAATACGGTCGCCACCTTGCAGTCGCTCGGACATCACGTCGAAGAATCGTGGCCGAATGCTCTCGATGACACGAAGGCGGGAAACCGTTTCCTTGCCCTGTGGAGCACCAACATGTCACTCGCGCGTAACGGTGTGGAGCGGATGCTCGGTCGAGCCGTCACGAAGGACGACTTCGAGTTGATGAATTGGACGATGGCTGAATATGCAAAGGCGATGAGCGCAACCGACTATGCGCAGGCCGTGCAAGATGCGGCGATGTACCGGCGGGCCATCGCCGCCTGGTGGGCCGACGGCTTCGACATCCTCGTCACGCCCACTACTTCGCTCGTCGCGTTGCCACTCGGGGAGATCGTTAACAATCAAGTGAGCCCCATGGATCCGATGCGACGCTCGGCTGAGTTTCTCGGGTTCACTCAACCGTTCAACGTGAGTGGCCAACCAGCGATTTCGCTGCCACTCCATCGAACGCAACAAGGCGTGCCGGTAGGCGTGCAATTGGTAGCTGCATACGGCCGTGAGGACCTGCTAATTCGGCTTTCTGCTCAACTCGAGCAAGCGATGCCCTGGGCACATCACCACCCAAACATCTGACGATTGGCACTCCCAACGGGATTTGAACCCGTGCCGC
>CAZZJH010000128.1:0-2868 GCA_964654335.1 uncultured Acidimicrobium sp. | reverse complement strand
CATGATGACCGACATCGCGTAGTCGAGGAACGAGCGCTCCATCTCGTCTTGCAACTGCACTGGTTGCACGGAGTCGCTGTTGACGAAGAGATTCTCTTGGGTTGCTGGTGGTTTGCGTGGGGGCGCACCCGCCGACGCCGTTGCGGGAGCGGCCTTCTTCGCGACCTTCTTCGCTGGCGCCGCCTTCTTGGCGACGGTCTTCTTTGCTGCCTTCTTGCTCGCCATGATTCCCGCCTAGAAGTCCAGGTTGCGCACGTCGCGCGCATTGGTCTGAATGAATTGCTTGCGACTTTCCACGTCGTCACCCATCAACACACTCATGATGTCTTCGGCCAACGCGGCCTCGTCCACCGTCACCTGCAAGAGCGTGCGACTGTTCTCGTGCATCGTGGTCTCACGGAGCTCTTGCCAGTCCATTTCGCCGAGACCCTTCAGACGCTGGAACTCCTTCTTGTGGTTCGGATGCTCCGCAAGGAAGCGCTCCTTGGCCAGGTCGTCCTTCAGGTAGATCTTTTCTTTGCCTACTTCGGTGGAATACAGCGGCGGCTGTGCGATGTAGATGTAGCCAGCTTCTACCATCGGGCGCATCTGACGATAGAAGAACGTCAATAGCAACGTGCGAATGTGGCTGCCGTCAACGTCGGCATCAGCAAGGATGACGACCTTGTGGTAGCGAGCTTTCGTTGCATCGAACTCATCGTTTCCGACGCCACCACCGATCGCGGTGATCAACGTCTGAATTTCGTTGTTCTTCAACATCTTGTCGAGGCGTGCACGCTCGACGTTCAAGATCTTTCCGCGGATCGGAAGGATCGCTTGCGTACGAGGATCGCGTGCGTCCACAGCGGTGCCACCTGCCGAGTCACCTTCCACGATGAAGAGTTCTGTCTCGGCCGGATCGGTAGCGGTGCAATCCTTCAACTTGTCGGGCATGCCAGCACCCGCGAGTGCCGTCTTACGACGAACCGCGTTTCGCGCGTTCTTCGCCGCGATGCGCGCTTGGGCTGCTGCCACCGCTTTCTTCACGATGCGGTTTGCTTCGGTGGGGTTTTCCATCATCCACTCTTCGAGACGCGCATTGGTTTCCTTCTGCACGAACGAGCGAATGGAGACGTTGCCGAGCTTCGCCTTGGTTTGACCTTCGAACTGTGGTTCACGCAACTTCACCGCGATGATCGCCGTGATGCCCTCGCGGATGTCTTCGCCGAGGAGGTTGTCGTCCTTCTCCTTTAGTGCGCCGGTGGCGCGGGCGTACTTGTTGAGCACCGAGGTGAGGGCAGTCTTGAAGCCCTCCACGTGCATGCCGCCCTCCACTGTGGAGATGCCGTTGGCATACCCGTAAATGCCTTCGTAGTACCCCGTGTTCCACTGGATCGCGACATCCAGGGTTTGGTCGGCCTCTGCGGCTTCATAATGAGCCACTTTGGTGAACAACGCTTCGCGAGAAGCATTGAGGTGCTTCACGAAGTCGATGATGCCGCCCTTGTATTGGTACGTGATCTTCTGCGCCTTCTCTTTGCGCTCGTCGATGAAATTCACTTCGAGGCCTTTATTGAGGAATGCCATCGTCTGTAGACGCTCGGTGACCGTGCGTGCGACGAACTCGACTCCTTCCGCGGCGAAGATCGTGGGATCCGGCCAGAACGTGATGGTGGTACCAGTCACATCCTTCTTCGGAGATGCGCCCACCTTCGACAACTTGCCTTTCGGTTTGCCGCCATCGACGAACTCCTGGCGATAGCGCGTGCCACCACGATCGACTTCGGCCACCACACGCTTGGACAAGGCGTTGACCACGCTCACGCCGACACCGTGCAAGCCACCCGAAACCTTGTAACCCTCGCCGCCGAACTTGCCGCCCGCGTGCAACACGGTGAGAACCACTTCGAGTGCGCTCTTTCCCTTGTGTGGGCCGTTTGGGTAGGGATCGACCGGGATTCCGCGGCCGTTGTCCTTCACTGAACAGGCTCCGTCTTCGTGCAGGGTGACGGTGATCGCGGTGCAATAGCCCGCCATCGCCTCGTCGACAGAGTTGTCGACCACTTCCCAGATCAAGTGATGCAAGCCGGCGAGGCCAGTGGAGCCGATGTACATGCCCGGACGCTTGCGCACCGGATCGAGGCCCTCGAGGACCTGGATGTCCTTGGCGCCGTAGGTGGCTGAGCCCGCTGTGGAGGTCTTGGAAGAAGCCATCGGCACGAAGAATCCTACCAATTCATGTGTTCCGACCGGGGCGCTTTACGCGTACATCGATGCCGAGAATCGTCATCTTTGTCGCTTGTGACACCTTCTTGGCGATGTCGGATTCGAGGAACTTCGTTTGTGTCGCCCATGCAGGGTCGTCCACCGACACCACCAGACGAGCATCCTTGATCATCAGCGGCGTGACATGTGCAGCAATTTGTGTGCCGACGATCGACTCCCACTCACCGAACACCCCTGCAACGACGTCGGATGACTCACTACCCATTCGACGAAGCAACGCATTCAACTCCGCCGCGAGGTTCGCTGTCGGCGTCTCAATGAACTCGTCTGATTCGTCCGGATGTTCATGGTGTGGATGGTCGCTCATGAACCCTCCACGACCTGGCCGGCTTTGATCCGAAGGGTGCGGCGAGGGTGTGCTTCGTCGGGCAAACGGCCCGCACTGGTGATCAACACTTGCCCCTCGGGAACGTGCTCCAGCAATGCCGAAGCACGGGTGGGATCGAGTTCGGAAAGCACGTCGTCGAGCACGAGAACGGGTGGTGTATCCATCACCCGATGAACTTCTCGGTGCACCGCGAGGCGCATGGCAAGCGCGAGTGTGCGTTGTTCCCCTTGGGACGAGTGTGTTCGTGCTGGCACGCCATTGATAGAGAGCTCGAC
>CAZZJH010000127.1:0-2882 GCA_964654335.1 uncultured Acidimicrobium sp. | reverse complement strand
ACGCGGAACGGGTTGTTGAAGCCCTTCAACTTCGGCACGCGCTGCTTGAGTGGCATCTGACCACCTTCGAAGCCGCGAGCAACCGTGTTGCGTGCGTACTGACCCTTGGTACCACGGCCTGCGGTCTTACCGCCCTTGCCACCGATACCACGGCCAACTCGCTTCGGCTTCTTCTTCGCGCCGGCTGACTGCCT
This sequence comes from uncultured Acidimicrobium sp., assembly GCA_964654335.1. Taxonomy (GTDB): domain Bacteria; phylum Actinomycetota; class Acidimicrobiia; order Acidimicrobiales; family Ilumatobacteraceae; genus UBA3006. The sequence goes on along the minus strand of CAZZJH010000127.1, from coordinate 2,688 downwards.
GAGTTCGTCTACACGCATGTCTACTTACCTTCCGTTACTTCGATCAGGTGTGGAACTCGCGCGATCATCCCGCGAATCTCGGGGCGATCGGGCAACGTGTTGGTCTGTCCGATTCCGCGCAAACCGAGGGCGCGCAGCGTGGCGCGGTTCTTCGGCTTGTTACCGATTTCCGAACGCACTTGAGTCACCGTCAAGGTTGCACCCGTGCGCTTCGGTTTCACGCGAGGAACGCGCTTCGTCGAGGTGTTGCCCGAGGCCGCCTTCTTCTCTGCGGCAGCAAGACGAGCATCGGCTGCACGCTTCTTGGCTTGCGGCTTGCGGTCCCTGGTCGTACGACCCGGCTTCTTGAAGGCCACCATTAGTGCGCTCCCGACTTCTTGCGGTCGTTGTACGCCTTGAGCAAGCCCTTCGGCACGAAGCTCTCGGCCGGAATGCCACGACGACGCGCGACTTCATCAGGGCGCTGCAGCGACTTCAAGCCGTTGATCGTGGCACGAGCAACGTTGATCGCGTTCGACGAACCAAGTGACTTGGCGAGTACGTCGTGCACGCCAGCTTCTTCCAAGATGATGCGAGCAGCACCACCGGCGATGACTCCGGTACCGGGAGCAGCGGGCTTCAACAGCACTCGTCCGGCACCGTTGATGCCGAGAATCTGGTGTGTGATGGTCGAGCCGGCGAGCGGCACGTTGAACACGTTGCGCTTCGCTTCCTCGGTGCCCTTCTGGATGGCCAACGGAACTTCCTTGGCCTTGCCGTAACCGAGTCCGACGCGACCGGCGCCGTCACCCACCACGACGAGCGCGGTGAACGAGAAGCGACGACCACCCTTGACCACCTTGGCCACGCGGTTGATGTGCACCACGCGCGACTCACGGAGTTGACCGGGTTCGGTGACCCGCTGTGCTTGCGATGTGTCAGTCATTAGAACTCCAAACCTGCCTCTCGGGCGGCATCTGCCGCTGCTGCCACTCGACCGTGGTAAAGGAATCCACCGCGGTCGTACACCACCTTCGTCACACCGGCCTTCTTGGCTCGCTCGGCGACGAGCGTGCCGACGCGCTTGGCCGCTTCCACCGTGGAGCCCGTGCCGGCCTTGCGCAGATCCGGCTCGACGGTCGAAGCCGACGCGAGCGTGTGACCTGCGAGGTCGTCGATCACTTGGATCGTGATGTGCTTGTTACTGCGAAACACAGCCAAACGGGGGCGCTCGGCAGTGCCTGTGATCTTCTTGCGCACGCGACGGTGCCGACGGAGTCGGCCCGAGTGGCGCTGGCTAGCTGCGGTTGTCATCTCTTCGTCTCCCGTTTACTTCTTGCCGGTCTTGCCCGCTTTACGCAGGACTCGCTCGTTGACATAACGCACACCCTTGCCCTTGTACGGCTCTGGTTTGCGAATCTCACGGATGTTGGCGGCCACTTGACCCACCACTTCCTTGTCGGCTCCCTTGACGATCACCTTGGTCTGTGCGGGAACTTCGAAGGTGACACCGACGGGTGCTTCGTACACCACCGGGTGCGAAAACCCGAGTGCCAACTTCAACTTGTTCGGACCCTGTGCTTCTGCGCGATAGCCGACGCCGATGATGTCGAGCTCCTTCACGAAGCCCTCCGTCACACCGATCATCATGTTGTTCATCAGGGTGCGCACGAGACCGTGACGCGCACGCGCGTCGCGCTCGTCGTTGTCACGAGTGACGACGACGGTGTCGGCTTCACGAGCCACCGAGACGCCCTCGGGCAACTCGCGGCTGAGTGAACCCTTGGGGCCCTTCACCGTCACCGTGCGACCGGCGATGGTGACGTCGACGCCCGAAGGCACCTGGACCGGGGTATTTCCGATACGTGACATCAGTAGTTCTCCTCTGCTACCAAACGAAGCACATGACTTCGCCACCGACGTTGCGCTGGCGCGCTTCGCGGTCGGTCATGAGCCCTTGGCTGGTGGACAGGACGGCGACGCCGAGACCGCCGAGTACGCGAGGCACTTCAGTGGCGGCGCGGTACACCCGCAAACCGGGGGTGGACACTCGCTTGATTCCCGAGATCGTGCGCTGACGATCATCGGAGTACTTGAGGCCGACCTTCAGCTGCTTCACCGGACCGGCGTTGTCGAGCACCTGGAAGTCGGAGATGTAACCCTCACGCTTGAGAATCTCAGCGAGAGCAATCTTCTGCTTCGACGACGGCATGGTGACGTCGTCCTTCATCGCGGCATTCGCATTGCGAATGCGGGTGAGCATGTCGGAGATGGGATCAGTCATCATGAGCGATCACCAACTCGCCTTGGTCAAACCGGGGATCTCGCCCGCATGCGCCATCTTGCGCAGGCACAGGCGGCACAGGCCGAACTTGCGGTACACCGCACGTGCGCGGCCGCACTTCTGGCAGCGCGTGTAGGCGCGCACCTTGAACTTCGGTGTGCCGTTCGCCTTGTTGACGAGTGATTTCTTTGCCATTTGGGTGTGCCCTCTCGTTACTTCTTGCCGGCTCGGCCCTTGGCCTTGCCGCGCGATTTCTTGACGGAGGCAGGTGCCTCGCCCTTACGGAATGGGAAACCGAACGCATCGAGCAGCGCCTTGCCGTCGAGGTCGGTCTTTGCGGTCGTGACGATGGTGATGTCCATACCGCGGGTGGTATCCACCTTGTCGTAGTCGATCTCGAGGAACACCAACTGTTCGGTGAGACC
>CAZZJH010000126.1:0-2984 GCA_964654335.1 uncultured Acidimicrobium sp. | reverse complement strand
CGAAATGGAAGGTTGTCGAGGAGTTCGTTGGCTACAACGACGCCATGCTCGATCCGTTCGGGCATCTCACCCACGCTTTGCACGGAGTCAGGATGACGAAGCCTTTGCTCCCTCGATGTCTCAACTGCGATGTATCTCCCACGGTGAAGACATTCAGGCTTGGCGGCAACTACTGATCGCGCCAGCGTTCCCGGGCCCGCCCCAACTTCGACCACCGAGAAATCCTCCGGGCTACCAATATGGCGCCACCACTCATCGAGGTCTCGAGCCAAGACGGCGCCAAACAAAGGGCCCACCTCGGGCGATGTGATGAAATCGCCACGACGACCAGCGGATCCGACTTGCGAATAGAAACCGTGTTCGCCGTATAGAGCGAGCGACATGAAGTCGCGAAAACTGATGGTGCCAGCGCGAGCGATCGCGCTACGGATGTCGTCAGCCGCCGAAGGCACCGACAAAGTGAGCCATGTCGGCGAATCGCAAACCGATTCCCGGCAACACCCCGAAGACCAAGGTCGCGACGACGGAGATCGTCAACGCGAGACCGATCGACGCCGGGTATGCGATTCGAGTGGAGTCGGTCGGAGCTGGGCGCATCCAGATCTCGCGCATCACGCTTCCGTAGTAACCAAATGCGATCACCGAATTCACCGCTCCAACCACGGCGATGGCATAGCCCCAACCCGTTCCACTCGAGAGAACCGCTTGGAATGCCGCGAATTTGGCGATCCAGCCACCGAGAGGTGGGATTCCAGCGAGTGAAGCAAGGAAGATCGTTGCCAACACGCCGAGCCCGGGGGCATAGGAGAACAAGCCTGCCCAACTGGAGATGTCCCCACTGCGTGTCTTTCGTGAAACCGCCATGATCACACCGAACATGCCGAGGTTCGTTGCCGCGTACACGATCATGTACAACACCACTGCACGCAACGCATCGTCGCCACTGCCCGCAACTCCTGCAACGGCAAGTGGCATAAGTACGAAACCGCCTTGGCTGATCGAGGAATACGCGATCATTCGCACGATGTTCGTCTGCCGCAATGCGAGCACGTTGCCGACCGTCATGGTGAGAGCGGCGAGCACCCACATCAATGGTTGCCAAACGTCACTCGCATTCGGGAATGCCACCAGCAATACCGTCACCAATGCAATGAATCCTGCTGCCTTGGATGCCACCGATAGGAAAGCAGTCACTGGAGTTGGGGCACCTTCGTACGTGTCGGGGGCCCAGGTATGGAAGGGCACCGCGGAAACCTTGAACGCGAAACCGATACTGATGAACACCACACCCAGCACGTGTGCTGCAGCGAAGTCGCCGGTCATGTCGACCCGAGTGGCGATCTCGGTGAGCAAGGTCGAATTCGTCACGCCATAGACGAGCGACATTCCATAGAGCATCACCGCAGAAGCGAACACGCCGAGCAGGAAGTACTTGACACCCGCTTCGTTGCTCTTGGTGTCTCGTTTCCGCCATGCAGCCAACATGTAGGCAGGGATCGACAAGAACTCGAGGGCAACGAAGATCGAGATCAAATCTCTCGATGAAGCCATCATCACCATGCCGAAAATGCTCGTGAGTAGGAGGAACCAGTACTCGCCCTTCCAGTACTCCCCCTCTTCGATGTGCTGAGCGGACAACAGCACCACCACGTAACCGGCGATCAAGAAAACCGCCTTCATGACGAGAGAGAAGTCGTCGACTACGTAACGGCCACCGAACAACTCTCGACTCGGACTGTCATGCACTGCGAGAGTGATGATCGGCAACAACGCGCCCAACAGCGTGAAGCCCGCCAGCGAGGAAAGAATCCACTTCCGCGCATCATCAAGGAAGAGGTCGGCAAGCAAAACCACGGTGAGTCCGAGCGCAAGCACGATTTCAGGTGCAAGCGCGTGGTAGTCAACCACTGGGGCCGACCACGCGGCGGAAATGAGGGCGAGATTCGTCACCGAATCAGCCTCCGAAGGCGCTCAACGCGCCTTGCACGGCGGGATCGACCACCTTGAACAACAGGTTCGGCACGAGACCCAGAACGACGATCGCGATTAACAAGGGAGCCCATGCAGCGATCTCGTACTTGTTCACGTCCTGGAAGTGATCGTCATGACCGTGACCGGCGAACTCGGGCTTTGGCTCACCGAAAGCAACACGCTGGAAGAGCCACAACAGATACGCGGCGGCAAGCACCGTGCCGAGTGCCGCAATCACCATGAACACGCGGTACACCGTGACGTTCAAACCTTCGGCAGGGTTGTACGCCGCGAGAATCGCGGGGAACTCGCCCCAGAATCCGGCCAATCCCGGCAAGCCCAGGGAGGCCATGCTCGAGAACCCGAGGATCCACCCGAGTCGAGGCATCTGCTTGAGCAACCCACCAAGTCGCTGGATCTCCAGCGTGTGGTAGCGCTCCTTCACGCTGCCTGCCACGAAGAACAACATGCCCGTGATCAATCCGTGGGCGATCATGCCAAACACTGCCGCATTCGTTCCGAACGAAGTGAGTGTCGAAATTCCGAGCATTACGAATCCCATGTGGGCAACTGACGAGAACGCGATGAGACGCTTCATGTCCTGCTGTGCAAGACAGCCCAACGCGCCGTAGATGATGCCGATCACCGCGAGCGCACCGATGTATGGCGCCCATTCAATTGCCGCATCGGGAAGCGTGGGGATGGCAATGCGAATGAAACCATAGGTTCCGAGCTTCAACAGAATCGCGGCGAGGATCACTGAACCTTGTGTCGGTGCCTGCGTGTGGGCGTCGGGCAACCAGGTATGGAAGGGGAACATCGGCACCTTCACGGCGAACCCGATGAACATGCCGGCAAAGATCCAAATCTGCGCGTTCTTCGCGATCGTCGCGCCGTTCTCGACGAGGAACGGAATTGCGAAACTCTCGGCACCCGTCTTGAAGAACAGTGCGAGGAATGCGACGAGCATCAAAGCGGAACCGAACATCGGGTAGAGGAAGAATTTCAGTGAG
>CAZZJH010000125.1:0-3029 GCA_964654335.1 uncultured Acidimicrobium sp. | reverse complement strand
GCGATGGAAAACATCGGTATCTGTGTGCCACAGCCTGGCTATTTGAAAGCGGTGCGCGAGGTGACCGAGCGTTACGGCACGTTGCTCGTGTTCGACGAAGTGAAGACGGGCATCACTGCCGGCTGGTCGGGTGCTTCTGGCGCCGTTGGTGTGAAGCCCGATCTCGTTGCGCTCGCCAAATCGATCGGTGGAGGATTGCCACTCGGCGCATTCGGTGGGCGACAGGACTTGATGGACTGGATCACCGAGGGCAAGGTGATCCATCTCGGCACATACAACGGCAATCCTTTGTGCATGGCAGCTGCTCGCGCAGTGCTTGCCGACGTGTGCACACCGGCCGTCACCGAAGAGACCATCCAGCGCAATGCACTGTTGATCAACGCAGTAAACGAACTGATCGACTCGGCAGGGTTGCCCGCCCACACGGTGCAGTTCGGAGCAAAGGGTTGCGTCACGTGGGCGGAAGAGCCCATTCGTAACTATCGCGACTACAAGGCGACGGATTTCGACTTGGCGTTTGCCCAGTGGATCCACGGCATCAACCGTGGCGTGCTGCTGCCACCTGGCCTCGATGAGCAATGGCTGATTTCTGTCATGCACACCGATGCCGACGCATTGCACTATGCGAACGTCTTCGAAGACTTCGTGCGCGATCTCACGGCGTGAGCAGTAGCCAGCAGCAGCCTCAATTGGTGAGAGGTTTGCTTCGCGGCGTCCGCAGACGTTGTGCACATTGCGGCGGCAAGGGCGCGTTCTTCACCGGTTGGTTCGCCACGCAGGATCGCTGCAAAACCTGTGGTGTCAAATGGCAGCGCAACATGGAGGGCTTCCAACTGGGTGCTGCCGCCGTCAACATCATCGTCACGGGAGGTTCGCTACTCACGGTGATGGCGCTTGGTGTGATCCTCACGTATCCCGAGGTGCCAACGTGGCCGCTCATCGGCGTCGTCGGGTCGACTGCACTCCTCGTCGGCATCGGTGGCTATCCGATGAGCTACACGATGTGGTTTGCCGTCGACCTCTTCATGAATCACCTGAGCGAAGAAGAATTGGCCGACGCGGCGCGTCACGCGTCCAGCGCGAGCGCTCAGTTCAGCTGAGGGCAGCGGGCGGGTTCGCCCGGTCGAGCACCGAGGTCAATTCGCCCCACCACACCCAACGCTGCTTCGTCGACCACTTGGGTTCGCAGGTGATCAAAGTGATGATCCCTTTCGCCGTGCCATCGACTCCCGCAAAAGGTTGGTCGTTCAGTACCCACACATCGGTCGGCTTGACGATCTCGTCTGCCACGAGGCGATAGACGAAATACTTGTCACGGGTTTCGACGATCACTTCATCGCCAACCTGCAACTTGTCGATATCGGTGAACGGCTTGCCGTAGGTCATGCGATGACCGGCGAGTGCGAAATTACCCGACTCGCCCGGCATCGCGTTCGTAGGGAAATGACCGATGCCCATGTTCAGCTGTTCATCGGCAACGCCACTCAAGATGGGAGTTCCCCATGCGTTGTCGCGAAGTTTCGGCACATAGAGCAGTGCGAAGGCACCGTTCTTCGTCGCTGCTTGATCGAATTGCTCGATGAGAGCGGGATCGAGTGTGGTGGCCGGTGCTTCCGTGGATACAGGAATGGTGGTTTGCGCAACGGCATCCATCACAACAGTTGGTTCGGCGCTTCTATCCACGGTGGGGTCGAACAGCGGCGCGAGGAATCGGGGCGCTCGTTGCTCATCGAACGTGGCGAGGCCCCAGTTGGCGTAAATGTCGGCCCGTTCGCTTTCGGCGGCATTCCTGGCCCGAATGTCGCTCAGCCACAATCGGTCGACTGAAACAGCCAATAATGCAAGTCCGCCTGCAATCAGTCCGTAGCCAAGCCAGAGGGTGACTCGCGAGACGGTGGAGCGAGCGGAGGACATCGCGCTGAGTGTAGGCAGCGAATCCGGCCTGATCTATGAACTAGGAGCAAGTGCATTCGTCTTGAAGAACGGTGCGATGGCCGACTTGTTGAAGACGATTCGTGAAGTGAGTCGCGGCAATCGGCTCATTGATCGATTGACGGTGGCCGATGCTAAGAAACGCCTGGGAGAAAAGGGCGCAGATGTGCTCGCCTCTGTCGACGACACTGACCGCAAGATCCTTGCGCTCGTGGCACAAGGACGTACCGATGCAGAGATCAGCGATCAGGTCTATTTGAGTCTGCAAACCGTGCGCAATCGACTTTCGGCGCTGTTGTCGAAGTTCCACAAACGCAATCGCACCGAGTTGGCAGTCGCCCTGAATGCGATGGGTGACGAACTCGGCTGACGTCCCGTCACGTCAGTGTCGGGCCGGTCGGAGCCCGGCGTCACCAGCCCCCCGGTGGCGCCGGGGCCGGTATGGGCTGTGGAATGCCCGTGAAATAGGGGTTTGAGAATGCTTGACCGAACAGGTGTTCGTCGGTAGGGTCGCAGGCGCGTTCGCACTTTGGGCGTGCAAGACCCACACATCAAGCTGCAAAACCCGATTACACCCGGTGCCTATGGTCTCCGGACTCAACCCACAGATCCCAATCAACAACCACGAAAGCGACAGGACACCGACATGGCCGCCAAGGACACCAACCGGGAAACCGCCAAGAACGATTCAGCTGCAGGAAGCACCGAGCGCCTCAAGGCCCTCGATATGGCCCTTGGTCAGATCGACAAGCAATTTGGCAAGGGCTCGATCATGCGCATGGGCGAGAAGGAGTCCATGCGAGTGGCGGCGGTGTCCACGGGTGCCCTCCCACTCGACATCGCCCTTGGCGTCGGCGGCTTGCCACGTGGGCGAGTCATCGAGATCTTCGGTCCCGAATCATCGGGTAAGTCAACGCTTGCCATGCATGTCGTGGCCGAAGCCCAACGCAATGGCGGCATCTGCGCCTACGTCGATGCGGAACACGCGCTCGACCCGGTGTATGCCAGCGCCATCGGCGTCGACACCGACAACTTGCTGATATCTCAGCCGGACACCGGTGAACAGGCACTCGAGATCACCGACATGTTGGTGCGCT
>CAZZJH010000124.1:0-3032 GCA_964654335.1 uncultured Acidimicrobium sp. | reverse complement strand
GTTGGGTCGCGCGTTCGAGCATCGATTCATCGAAGACGGCGATGCAGTTTCGACCGGCGTCCTTGGCGCGGTACATCGCAGTGTCAGCTTGACGGAGGAGGTCCTCCGCGTTGGGTTGGTTGCCATGCTGGTGAGTCGCCACGCCGAGGCTGGACGAGACGAAGACGTCTCCCTGGCGGACGTTGAGGGGCTCTTTGAAGCATTCAAGAATGCGCTCTGCCAAGACGAGTGCTTCGGCGGCATTGCGGTTCTCGGGGTCGAGAACGACGAACTCGTCTCCCGAGATGCGACCGACGACGCACCGATCGGGAAGGGCATTTCGCAATCGATATGCGACCGCAACGAGGACATCGTCGCCTGCCTGGTGACCCAGTGAGTCGTTGATGTTCTTGAATCGATCGACGTCGACGAAAATCACGGCAGGCTGTGTGGACTTCGACCACGCGACACGCAGCGAGTTCTCCACGTGGGTGACCATCAGCGAGCGATTGGGCAGACCGGTGAGTGCATCGGTTTGTGCAGCATGTATGAGCTGACGTTGCGTGATCGCATTTCGGCGAACCGCCTGGACGACGCGGGCTGTAACCGCAGCAGCGAGCACGAATATCGAAACAGCTCGAACCAGACGGTCTGCTTCATCGACGGGATCAGTGAGGGCAAGCACGACGACCGGCACGGTGAGTGCGCTCGTTGTGACGATGAGGCGTCCCAGCAACGGGCGCTCGGGCAGAGTCGGACCTTGCGCAGTGAGCGTCGCAATGCTCGGGTGGATGAACGCGGCGGCTGCCATGAACATTCCCACGATGTACGGGGAGAGTCCGTGGACGTCGGACCAGGTAAGTCGGCCCGAATCGATCGACGCGTAGATGAAGTCTCCCGCGAGGGTAAAAGTGATCGCACCGGCGACGAACCAGACAGCAGGGCTACGAGACGAGTCTCCGAACAACAAGGTGGCGAGGGTGAACAACACGATGACGCTCACGGCAAGGGTGATCCCGATGATTGCGGTGAGCGCAATGCCACGATCTTCGCGGTCGATCGCAGGTTGCACGACGAGCATCCACAGCAGAAACCATGAACCCGATGCGACGATCAATCCATCTGCGAGAACGCTGCGAGGATCGCTCCCGAGTCGTCTGGAGACGATGTAAAGCAAGCCGACAGCGAGTACCACTTGGACGACGAGAAAGAACGATTCCGAGACGATCTGCAGCGTGTTGTCCTTGGGGTAGGACGCATCGATCACCTGGCCCGCAACTGAAGATGTGGCGATCGTGAGCAGGCCAGCGAGCACCCACTTGTCTGGCTTGTTTACGAATGCTGCAAACAACAGTGACAGCGCGAGACAGAGGGTCGATCCCAAGTAGAGGAGATCTGCCGAAGCGGAATCTGCAAGCAAGGAATTGCTCCCGGCCACCAGCAACCCCGTGAGCAAGAGCCCGATCGAGACCCTCGAAAGCAAGCGCTTTTCCACTCGGACGACCGTACAAGATCCCCATTTGGTGCTTGTGGATGGAGTATTTTCGTGGTGGGCGGAGTGAGCCGATTTGTCGCGTTTTGGCGTGTCGATCGGTCGTCGAATCGATCTCTCAGGAGCCGCCCATGTTCGTCACTCGTCACTCCCCGGTGACCGACCCTGCTCTTCGCGAGCAGTTGTGGCAGCTGTACGAGCGCGCATACGAGCGTCTGGCTGAAACAGCCGTCACTCATGAAATGTTGGATCGCCCGGAGTTCAATGATCAGCTCGGAGACGCTGCTAACCGCGCTTGGGTGGTGTGGGACGACACCATGCCCGTCGCCATGACCCTCGTGTCGACCGACGTACGCAGGACGCGCTGGTTGAGCGAGCATTACTTCCGCAAGAATTTCCCCGAGCAATTTCGTGCTGGACGAGTGCACTACGTCGTCTGGGCTGTGATCGATCCGGCATACACCACGAAGGGTGCGTCCATGTTTCTTGCCCGCCAGGCGATGGCAGTCGAGGCACGTGAGGGGGCGCTGCTCGTTTTCGACATGCCCGAGGAGAACCAGCCAAACGCCGAAGGCGGGGCTGCCGAACTGATGTACCGAATGGCCAAGACCGTCGGAGGCGCGTCGTTAATGCCGCTCACGGTGCAGCGCTATTACGCGCTCGATTTTTCACGCAATGACCAGTCTGCGGATGTGTCGGGACAGGAAGAGAAACGCGAGGCGGCAACTCGGTAGGCTTGAGCCACATGCACGCATCCAGTGCTCTCTCCACCGCAGAATGACCGTTTCTTCAAATTCAGTGGTGTTTGTCGTGCCTGGCGCGCACCTGATGTCAGGTTTGTTGGGCGAACGTGACTCTCACCTTCGACTGATCGAGCGGGCTTTTACCGATTCTCAGGTCAGTGTCCGAGGCAACGAGGTTTCGATCGCCGGTCCGGATTCCGAAGTGTTGGCCCGATTGTTCGAAGAGCTGACCAACCTCCTTCAGCGCGGAGAGACGCTAACCGATGAGGTGATCGTTCGCAGTATTTCGATGGTCCGCCAACATGAGCGTCCGAGCGTGTTGTTGACCGAGGAAATCCTGAAGACGGGCGTCGGGCGCAGCGTCAAAGCAAAGACGTCTGGCCAGCGTCGATACGTGGACGCGATCCGAGACAACGTGATCACGTTCTGTCTCGGACCGGCAGGAACGGGAAAGAGTTGGTTGGCTGTCGCGATGGCTGTCCAAGCTCTGCACAACAAGCGTGTGCAGCGAATCATCCTCACTCGTCCTGCTGTCGAGGCTGGTGAGCGACTTGGATTTCTTCCGGGAGACTTGACGGCGAAGATCGATCCCTATTTGAGGCCGCTTTATGACGCCTTGCACGACATGGTGGGTGCCGAACATGCGCGAACGCTCCTGGAGCGCCAGGTTGTGGAGGTGGCGCCGCTTGCGTTCATGCGCGGACGAACCCTCAACAACAGTTTCGTCATTCTCGATGAGGCCCAAAACACCACGCCCGAGCAGATGAAGATGTTCCTCACCAGGATCGGTTTCGGTTCCAAGGTGGTGGTGACGGGTG
>CAZZJH010000123.1:0-3114 GCA_964654335.1 uncultured Acidimicrobium sp. | reverse complement strand
CCCGGCGTTCCGGCCGTGAGCAAGAACTGACCCATCGACGCGGCCAAGCCGAGGCACACGGTGGAGACATCACAGGAGATGAACTGCATCGTGTCGTAGATGGCCATGCCCGCAGTGATCGAACCGCCGGGGCTGTTGATGTACAACCACACGTCGGCCTTCGGATCTTCACCTTCCAAGAACAACAACTGCGCGCAAATCTGATTTGCGATGTCGTCGTTGACATCGCTTCCGAGCATCACGACTCGGCTCTTCAGAAGGCGAAGGAAGATGTTGCTCTGGCCGTCCTGAACACCTTCGAAAGCCATCGGAGAGGAAACGTGCAGTGCGGGGTCACCAGTCATGGGCGACAGGCTACTACCAGCCTCTCGGGCGAACGGAGCCGAGATCAGGATGGTTTCGGCATGAAGTCACGACGAATGCCGCTGAACACCACCACCACGCGTTCGTCATCGACAAGCGATTGGCGCATGGCCAAGAGTCCCGCCAGACCGGCACTACCCGTCGGACTGACGTCGATGTCGGTGACTCGATGCGCCAACGCGTACGCCTCGCGCACGTGAGACTCCCTAACTGCGATCGGCGAGCCGCCACTGTCGGTCATCACGTTGAGTACACCAATCCAGTCGTACGTCTCGTCGTCGAGGATGCCATCGGCGAGTGAAGGCTTCACGTCCTCCCATGCCCACATGCACTCGCCCCAACGCGACCCGGCGTTGCGGGTTCCGCCCGACTTGAGCGCCTCATCCCAAGCGCGAACCACCGGTGCGCAACCGCTCGTCTGCACGGCATGAATTCGGGGACGGAGCCCACCTGCGAACACGCCGAGTGCCAGGTCGGTAGCGAATGCTCCTCCACCGATCTGCACGAATACGCGGTCGAGTGGCGGACCACTCACACGCTCTTGAGCATCGGCAATTTCCCAACCGATCGTGCGGCCGCCATCCAAACACCACGCGTTCTCCGTGCCCTGCACGCCGAATGGAATCGAACCATTGGCAACCGCCTCCCTGAATCGGTGCACCGTGGGATCACCAGGCGGATCCTCATCGCGTCGCGGGCATCGCACGATGCGTGCACCAACATCAAGCAACATCTGTTCGAGTGCGTCGTCGACACTCGCCGGAACGAACACGTCGATCGGCCAGCCCACCGACTTGGCAAGGGTGCTCGCTGCGAACGCCGCGTTCCCACACGACGCAATGGCGAGTGGCGGACGCTTGGCACCCCACGGCGCTTTGCCGGCGCGCTCGAGTGCAATCAAGTGCAACAACTCGGTGAACAAATGGCGCGCCTTGTGTGATCCGGCGACGTTGTGCGTTTCATCTTTCACCCACACGCCACCCGTCGCAGAAAACCCAAGCGCATCGGACAGGCTGTCGTTCCGACCGAATGGCGTGACACGAAAACCCGTACCCGCCACCGAAGCAACCTTGTCGTCCACGTCACGGATCAATGCATCGCGCGCCTCGGGCGACATGCCAAGAGACTCGGCCAGCACGTCCCACGCCAAGTAGGCACGGAAGGCAACGAACGGATTCGGATCGCCCGTGCCACGCAGTGGACGCATGGGCTGCTCCAACATCAGCACATGACGGCGATCGTCGTTGCTCGAGTTGGGACAACGCCAGGACAACGGCGTAGCCAACGATTCCTGTTCGCCGCACACCGCACACCGGAACATGGCGGTGACGGTCACGGAACTACTTCTTGGCTTTTGCCACGCGAGCGTTGAACTCGACGATCATCTCGTCCCACACCGGCAGATTGGCGCGCAAGCCCTGCCAGAACGACTGCGAGCGACGAGCGTCGAACACCTCGAGTGGCGTGCCCTGCTGTTCCACCCAGGTGTAGTAGCCGAGATTGAAGATGCGATTGCGATCACGGTGCGTGCAGTCGATCATCGAGTCGGTTTGCACGTCCACCAGGTGTTCTGCGAACACCTCTGCCGCTTCCACTTGACCGAACTGATTCTTGAACCGGCGGGCCATCGTCTTCACCCGCTCGCTCGGATAGAGATCCGCTCCGTCCGTGGCGATGGTGATCACTGCATCGTCCGGTCCGAGATTGAGCAACTTGGCCGTCTTGATTGCGGCGATCGTGTTGCAGATTGCGGAGAACCCGAAGTGCTGCAGCGTGTCCACCAACTTGGCGTCCAGACCACGACGCTCGACGAGATACTTGCGACCTTCCTCGGTGTTGAAGAGCACGTCGAGTTCGTCGGTGCTGCGGTCGGAAACGGCGGCGACGATGTCGGTGTTCATCACGTTGTGGATGAGCGGAATGTGCTTGTCGCCGATGCCCTGAATGTTGTGCTCGCCATAGCCGTTCTCGAGCATCGTCGGACACTCGAGGGCTTCGACGGCCACGATCTTCGCTCCGAAGTTCTCCTTCAGTCGATCACCCGCGCCGATGGTGCCGGCCGAACCTGTGGCGCTGGTGAACGCTGCAAGGCGAAGACCCTTGTGCGACTTCGCCACGTGCTCGAACACGTGCGACAACGCACGACCCGTCACTTCATAGTGACCGAGGTAATTCCCGAACTCACAGAATTGGTTGAAGATGAAGTTCTTCGGATCGAGCTGCATCTCGTTGCATGCGTCGTAGATCTCTTTTACGTTGCTCTCGGTGCCAGGTGTGCGCACGACGTCCGACGGGTCACTCGTCCACTTGTCGAGCCAGTCGAATCGCTCCTGCGACATACCTGCAGGCAACACTGCGACACCTCGTGCGCCCATGATGCGACTGATCGCCACTCCGCCTCGCGCGTAGTTGCCGGTGGACGGCCACACCGCTCGCTGCGTCGATGGATTGAACTGACCAGTGATCACGCGCGGTGCGAGGCACGAATACGCAGCGAGCACCTTGTGCGCAGTGATCATCGGGAAGCGATCACCAAATGCCACGATGATCGGACTGTCGACGCCAGTGAGCGCCTTCGGCAGCACCACATGATCGGGCACCGAAACGCGCTCGCCGTTCATGTCGTTGTACCAATGCACACGGAAGAGGTTGCGCGAGTCGGGCGAGTTCTTGTCGACACCTTTCGTGATGCTCGCATCGATCTTCGAGGGATCGGCGAGTTGGGCGAAGGTCGGCAACACCACTCCGTTC
>CAZZJH010000122.1:0-3217 GCA_964654335.1 uncultured Acidimicrobium sp. | reverse complement strand
CGGTGCACCCGTTTGTGGGTTACGGCCAGTACGTGCCTTGCGCTTCGAGGTGCTGAACGAGCCGAAGCCCGGCCATGCGACCTTGTCGCCTTTCTTTGCAGAAGATACGACCAGTTCAAAGAAGGCACCGATGGTTCGTTCGGCGTCAACCTTGGACACCCCGGCGTTCTGAGCAACTGCGTCTATGAGCTCTGCTTTTGTCATTGTCTTACCTAACTTTCTCGGAATCGGATAACCGACGTCCACCATCTGAATTGGTTGCGAGACAAATTGCAAGCATCTCCGCGCATCGGAGACGTTTTTGGGCTGATTTTGCGCGGGCGACAATCGACGCATCGCGCACTGCTCGATGACGAGCTGCACCATCACGGGGACTGCTGATCACGCCACAGATCCCCGAGATCAGAGAGAGACCCTGTCTCCATAAAACCCTTGTAATCATTGAGAAATAAGCGTTTTGCTTGTCTACACCCCATGTTCGATTCGCCTGTGGACAACCGCAACGTCGCGTGGCAGCGCGCGACACTCACGCGTCTGTTTGGGGTCGATTTGGATTGCCGATTTGGGCCTCCAAAAAAATTTCAAAAAAATTTCCGAAAAATCCCGAAATTTGGCTTCACCCGAGCGATTTTTCGCAAATCATCCCGACTCGAGCATCCACCACACGAATCGTCGAACCGTCCACAATGTGTCTCGTTGCACACTGAGAACGCATCACTCAACAACCAGGACCTCGGTCCTGAAGTCACTCAGTCAGTCGCCGTTTCGTCCACGCGTACACGCATCGTTCTCGACACGTCAGTGCTGGTCGCAGATCCAGGATGCCTTTACAACTTTCCTGGTTGTGACGTCGTAATCCCGCTGACCGTGGTGGAGGAACTCGATGGGTTGAAAACGCGCATGGACGACGTTGGTAGATCTGCTCGCACCGCGTTGCGTTCGATCGAAGATCTTCGTCGTAAAGCTGGCGGATCTCTCGCCTCACCCCAACCTGTTCACGACGGTCCTGAAGCAGGCACTCTCCAGATCGAGATCAATGGAATCCAGCGACACCTCTTGATCGAACATGGGATGGATCCCGAGATCCCGGACAACCGGATCATCGGGGCCGCCCTCGGCCAGGCTCGCTACGCCACGACCAAGGTGATCTCCAATGATGCGGCGTTGCGGATCAAGGCCGCCCATCTGGGACTGTCGGCGGACGAGCACCAGCCCATCACCCATGGCCTCGATTCGCGTCCGGTCGGCTGGGTCCAGATCGATGCCCGCGTCGATCAAGTCGATGCCCTGTACAAGGACGGCTCGCTCCACATGTCCGCACTGGATGGCACGAGCAAGCTTGTCGACAACAACTTCGTCGTGTTGCGAAATGGTTCGCAGTCAGCACTCTCCAGGTGCAGAGACGGCGAACTGCAGCTCCTTCCCCATCACTCTCCCGAGGCGTGGGGGCTGCGTTCACGGAGCAAAGAGCAACGCTTCGCGCTCGAGTTGCTGCTCGATCCCGAGATCACCGTGATTGCCTTGGATGGCAGGGCCGGAACGGGCAAGACCGTGATGGCGATTGCCGCAGGTCTCGAACAGGTGGTTGAAGAGCGTCGCTACGAACGTCTTGCGGTGTACAGACCACTGGTGCCGGTGGGTCGTGCCGACGTGGGCTTCTTGCCCGGTGACTTGGACGAGAAACTCGACCCGTGGATGTCGGCGATCCACGATGCGATCATTGCCCTCACCGATCAACGGTCCAGTCGTGATGCACGGGGTCTGATCGAAGACCTCACGGCACGCGGGCAACTCACCCTCGAATCGGTCACCTTCCTGCGGGGGCGCTCGCTGCAGCAACAGTTCGTCGTGGTCGACGAAGCCCAGAACCTCGAGCCCACGACATTGAAGACGATCCTGACGCGAATTGGTGAGGGCACCAAGGTGGTGTTCACCGGCGACACCAGCCAGATCGACGCTCCCTACATGGGCGAGACCAACAATGCCCTCGCGGTATTGATCCATGCCTTTGCCGGACAACAGTGTTTTGGCCACGTCACGCTGGCCACCTGTGAGCGCTCCGAGGTGGCCAGCCTGGCTGCCGAACTGCTCTAAGCCGTTTTCACCGCCCCAGCCCTCACCGCTGATAATCCCGACCTGACCGGAAAGTCCTTATCGGCATTGGATTTACCGAATTCTTGACATTTAGCACTAAATCGACTTAGCATTAAATTCATGGCACTCCTAGACAACGCGTTAACGGAAGTTTCATTCCAGCCTGCGGTTGACGATTTGCCGCAGTCCAACATCCCCCTGTCCTCGATGATCGACTGGACACAGTTCGCCAACTGCAAGGGCAAGACGAAGCTGTACTTCGCCCCCAAGGCTGAGCGTCCACAAGCACGAGAGCGACGCGAAGCAAAGGCTCGCGCGCTGTGCAATGCGTGCATGGTCAAAGAAACGTGTCGTGAGTTTGCTCGCGAAAACCGCGAGTACGGCTTGTGGGGTGGCGAGAACGAAGAGGAACGCCACCTTGCCGGCTACACGATCGCCGCTCCGATCGGCGTTCGTTCAAAGCTCTCCAAGAGCGCCTGAACCCTCCCCCTTACAGGCAAGTCCACGGGCGACGTCGAGTGTCTCGGCGTCGCCCGTGGTGTCTGTCAGACTTGATCCCGTGACTCAGCAGGTGATCTCCGACCCGGACCATTTCGTCACCAAGTTCATCGAGAACATCGAGCAGAGCCATTTCACGGCCGCGATGGAAATGGTTGCCGACGACTGCGAATACGACAACGTGCCGATCACCAAAGTCTTCGGCAAAGAAGCAATCGTCAACATCTTGTCGGGATTCCTCGCATCCGCGTCGAAGGTGGAGTGGCTCGTGCATCACCAAGTTGCGAGCGGCGACATGCAACATGGCGTGGTGATGAACGAACGCACCGACCGGTTCGAGATCGATGGTCGGTGGGTGGAATTCGACATTGCCGGACTGTTCGTGATCAGCGATGGCAAGATCGCCTTGTGGCGTGACTACTTCGACAAGGAAGCCTTCACCAAGGCACTTGCCAAGAAGTAACCGACGTCAAACTTCGTAGCAACAAGTCGATTTCAGAGGTCGTACACCCTCACCGTACGGTGATGACGTGAACTCCCCCGAAACCCCACTCGAAGATCTCACGTTCGTCGTCTTCGATACGGAAACCACCGGGCTCGAGCCGGGCCATCTCCTGCAACTGGC
>CAZZJH010000121.1:0-3244 GCA_964654335.1 uncultured Acidimicrobium sp. | reverse complement strand
CTACACGTTCGATCTCGAGTTGCAGGATGCGACGCTCCACCACGTCGATCTCGGTAGGTAGCGAGTCGATCTCGATTCGCAGGCGGCTTGCTGCTTCGTCGACGAGATCGATCGCCTTGTCTGGGAGGAATCGGTTCGTGAGATAACGGTTCGACAACACCGCCGCACTGACGAGCGCACTGTCTTGGATGCGGACGCCGTGATGCACCTCGTATCGCTCGGCAAGACCTCTCAGAATCGCGATCGTGTCTTCCACTGTCGGTTCACCCACGTACACCTGTTGGAAACGGCGTTCGAGAGCGGCGTCCTTCTCCACGTACTTGCGGTATTCGTCGAGTGTCGTCGCACCGATCATTCGCAACTCGCCGCGGGCGAGCATCGGCTTGATCATGTTGCCGGCATCCATCGCGCCTTCGGCACCACCGGCACCGACAAGCGTGTGAATCTCATCAACGAAGGTGACGACTTCACCCTGCGCGTCGGTGATTTCCTTCAACACCGCCTTTAGTCGCTCTTCGAACTCTCCGCGATACTTCGCTCCTGCGAGCATCGAACCAAGGTCGAGAGCCACGAGTCGTTTGTCGCGCAATCCTTCGGGGACGTCTCCCGACGCAATTCGACGGGCCAAGCCTTCGACGATTGCGGTCTTGCCCACTCCGGGCTCACCAATCAACACCGGATTGTTCTTCGTTCGTCGTGACAACACCTGAATGACGCGACGGATCTCCTCGTCGCGACCGATCACTGGATCGATCTTCCCTTCACGCGCCCGGGCAGTCAGATCGACGCCATATTTCTCGAGAGCCTGGAACTGGTCCTCAGGATTTTGCGAGATGACGCGGTGTGATCCACGCACTTCACGAAGTGCCTGCAACATTTCCTCCGAACCCACGCCGACGCGCTGGTTCATCGCGAGCAACAAATGTTCGACGGAGAGATAATCGTCCTTCAAGTCGCGACGCACGCTGTCCGCATTGGCAAACACGTTCGATAGTTCGCGATTCATACGCGGCTCTGCACCACCCGTGGTCTTGGGCATCTTGGCGATTGCTTCATCGGCGCGATCGCGCAGCATCGTCGCTGCCACTCCCAACTTCGCGAGTAATGCGGGCACCACGGTGTCGGTCTGGCTGGCAATTGCCGACATCAGGTGATCGACGGTCAGTTCCGGATTGCCATTCGTGGTGGCCATTTGCATCGCAGTAGCAACGGCTTCACCTGTCTTGATCGTCCAACGCTTCGGATCGAGTGTCACTTGTCATCACCTCCGAAGATGCTCGGGCGACGACCGAAGATGGTCACCGACTGACGAAGTGGAACGATTTCGTAGCGACGCTCAGTTGTTGCACGACGAAGATCGTTCTCCAGCTCGAGTACTCGTTCACGAAGCTGGGTCACTTCGGCTTCCAGCTCGAGTACTTGACGAATACCTTCGAGGCTCACACCAGCGTTGGCAAGTTCGGCGATGCGCTGTAGCCGGCGAATGTCGGCATTGCTATAGCGACGATTGCCGCCTTGGGTTCGAGCGGGCTGCAGCAAACCACGTCGTTCGTAGATCCGCAAAGTTTGTGGGTGCACTCCGGCGATCTCGGCGGCCACCGAGATCACGTAGACGGCTTGTGTTTCACGATTCATCGGTTACTCCTCTCCGCTTTTCGTGACAGAAGACAAGAGGTGAGCACGAGGGGAAGTCGATTGGGCATCGGCGAGACGAGTGACCGCCTCACGCTCCTCGTCCGAAAGTGTTTGCGGCACCACCACGTTGACAGTGACGATGAGGTCACCTGCACTGCTTGATGTCGAGACTCCCTTGCCCTTCACGCGATGACGTGAGCCGCTCTGCGTGCCAGGCTTCAATCGCAACGTGACTGCGGGACCATCGAGTGTCGGTATGTCGACATCCCCACCGAGAGCAGCCTCGGCATATGTGATCGGCAAATTGATGGTCAGGTTCGCGCCATCGCGTCCGAAAATCGGGTGCGGCGCGACTGCGCACTGCACGAAGAGGTCCCCCGCCGGACCGCCATTTCGGCCAGGCGTGCCCTTGCCTTTCAGACGAATGCGTTGACCATCGAGCACGCCCGCGGGGATCCGCACCTTCACTTCACGTGCGCGTCGCTCGATTCCTGTTCCTCGACACGTTGCACACGGATACTCGATCAACAAGCCGCGACCCGAACAACGCGGGCACGGTGACGAAAAAGCGAATGGGCCTTGGTTGTCCTCCACCACACCACGGCCATAACACTCGGGGCAGCGCTGCGGAGTGGTGCCTGGTCGCGCACCAGAACCCGCACACCCCGAACAATCGGAGTCGGCGGTGAGATGCAGTGATGTCGTGATGCCGTGCACTGCTTCTTCGAAGCGCAGAGACAGTGTTGCTTCGATGTCGCCTCCACGACGGGGGCCAGCTGCACGCTTGCGTTGCCCGCCGAACATCTGACCAAACAGATCGCCGATTCCGTCACCGCCGAAATCAGACGGGTCGAAGCGGAACGAACCGCCTCCGGGGCCGAAGGCTCCCGGCCCCATTCGACGAACGTCGTCATATTCCTTGCGCCGCGAATCGTCACCGAGCACGTCGTAGGCAGCGGAGACTTCCTTGAACTTCTCCTCTGCTGCGGCGTTGTTCGGGTTGGCGTCCGGGTGATATTGCCGCGCGAGCTTGCGGTACGCCTTGGTGATGTCCTTCGCGGAGGCGTCCTTGGCCACGCCGAGAACGGCGTAGTAGTCCTTTTCGAACCACTCGCGCTGAGCGGTCATCCCTTCACCTTCACCATCGCCGCACGCAACACGCGACCCTTCCACTTGTATCCCGTTCGCAACACTTCGGTCACCACACTCGGGCCACCTTCACCGTCTTCGTGCAACACCGCTTCAGCAACCTCAGGATCGAATTCCTTGCCTTCAAGATCCAATGCTTCAAGACCCTGCTTCTGCAACGTTCCGAGCAACGACGACCAAATCGGCTCGACGCCTTCGACACCATGTGCGACTGCTGCCTCACAGGCGTCGAGCACGGCGAGCATCTGTTCGACTAGACGACCACTTGATCGATCTACTTCATCGGCGAGCTGCGTCGCAGCACGCTTCCGATAGTTCTCGAAGTCGGCCTGTACGCGAAGTGCAATGTCTTTGAACTCATCGCGTTCGCGTCGCACGATGTCGAGCTCGCTCTCCTCGATCGTCGTCTCGGTCGCCTCGTCGGCGGGGACGATCTCCGTCTCCTCGTTCGACATGACGA
>CAZZJH010000120.1:0-3262 GCA_964654335.1 uncultured Acidimicrobium sp. | reverse complement strand
AGGGCCTCAAGCGTTCGGTCGGCATTCACGCCGCCGCGGTGGTGATCACCAAGGAACCCCTCACCGAATATCTGCCCATCCAGCGCAAGCCGGAACAAGGTCAGGACCCCGATCAGGCCCCGGTGGTGACGCAGTTCGAAATGCACGGAGTGGAGGATCTCGGGCTTCTCAAAATGGACATCCTCGGATTACGCAACCTCGACGTGATCACGGACGCCAACAACATGGTTCGCGATCTTCGCGAACCGAATTTCGACATCGACGCGATCCCCTTGGATGACCGCAAGACATATGAGTTGCTGGGTCGGGGAGACACCATTGGCGTGTTCCAGCTGGAGTCGTCGCCGATGCGAGCGCTGCTGCGGTCGCTGGCGCCAGACAAATTTGAAGATGTCGCCGCGGTCCTTGCCCTCTATCGCCCGGGCCCAATGAGTGCGAACATGCACAACGACTTTGCCGACTACAAGAACGGTCGCAAAGGCATGCAGTACTTCCACTCTGACGCCCAAGAGGTGCTCGGCGACACCTACGGGTTGATGGTGTACCAGGAGAGCCTGATGCGAGTAGCCCAAAAGTTCGCGGGATACTCGTTGGCTGAAGCGGACAACTTGCGCAAAGCCTGCGGCAAGAAGATCAAAGCCCTGATGGAGGAGCAGCAGGAACTCTTCGTCAGCGGCTGCGAGAACACTGGTTACGGCCGTGAACTGGGCGAAGAGTTGTTCGCCGTGATCGTCAAGTTCGCCGACTACGCGTTCGCCAAGAGCCACGCTTACGGCTATGGATTGATTTCCTACCAAACCGCCTATCTGAAGGCGCACTATCCGGTGGAGTACCTCGCTTGTTTGTTGACGAGCGTGAAGACGAACTACGAAAAAGCGGCGGTGTATCTCGCTGATGCGAGGTCGAGCAACATCAAGGTTCGTACACCCGACGTCAACGAGTCGGGGGTCGACTTCGAGTCACGAGAAAGTGGGAGCAGTCGCGAGATCGCGTTCGGGCTCTCCGCAATTCGAAACGTCGGTGAGGGACTCGTGAACCTGATCGTGGACGAGCGACGCGAACACGGTCCCTTCACCTCGTTCTACGACTTCTGTGAGCGAGTGCCGGAGCAAGCACTCAACAAGCGCACGGTGGAATCCCTGATCAAAGCGGGAGCATTCGACGAGTTGGGACACCCGCGCAAGGGTTTGTTGATGGTGTACGAAGCAATCATCGATTCGACGATCGACCGACGTCGCGAACGGGATCAAGGTGTGATGAGCCTGTTCGGTGAGCTCGATGAGCAAGAAGTCGGTTTTGGTAGCCGTATGGAGATCCCGGAACTCCAGTTCGACAAGACGGAACAGTTGCGGTTCGAAAAGGAAATGCTCGGTCTGTACGTGTCCGACCACCCTTTGATGGGAATCGAAGGGGCCTTACGGCGAAGAGTGGACTGTTCGATTCCCGAAGCGATGGATCGCGAGGACGGCGCATTCGTTCTCGTGGGCGGCTTGATCAACGGCCTCACGCGTCGATGGACGAAGAAGGGCGATCAGATGGCCACGTTCGTGCTCGAGGACTTGCAGGGCACCGTGGAAGTGACCGTCTTCCCGAAGACGCTGCAGAAGTACGGAAATCAGTTGGCCGACGACCTGCTGGTGGGTGTCCGAGGGCGTATCGACAAGCGTGAAGATTCACGCGAGGGGTTGATGGCTACGGAAATCACCGTGCTCGAAGGTCTACGCGCCTTCGACGAGTCACTGCACATTCGCTTGGCGACGCACGCCTTGACCGAGACGACGATCGAGAACTTGAAGGCGTTGCTGCTGGAGCACACAGGTAACTCTCCCGTGTTCGTTCATCTCGGCGACGACAAGGCGGTTCGATTGGGGTCGGAGTTCAATGTCAATCTCGACAAAGTGATGGGCCCATTACGGGTCTCCTTTGGTGACGCGGCTTACATTCAGTAAGCCATTTCGTCAGTAATCCACAAATCGGCCCGTCGCAATTCGCCCTTTTTGCTGGCACACTTAACGACTATGTCAGTCGAGGTGGTGACTCGCGATAGTTCGTCGCTCACCGATACCGAATTGGACGAACTAGCAGCCATGGGTGGCGCGTTCGGAATCGGTGCGATCTCCAAAGCCAAGGAAGACTGGGTGTTGTTCACCGTCGCCACGATCAACGGCAAAATCAATGGGTTCACATTTTCCACCCTGGAGCGAATTGGCGGCACCCCGTGTGTGCTGTTGGGGATGATGAGTGTGAAGCGAACCGCGAAGCGAGATGCGGTGCTCAAGGGTCTGATGACCGAGGCCTACCACCGCGCATTGATGGCGTTCCCAGACGAGGATGTGGTAGTCGGTTCGCGTTTCGCTTTGGTCGACGGTCTCGAGGCGTTCAAGTCGGTCTCCGACATGATTCCTCGTCCAGGTCACCGCGCAGTGGGAGAAGAGCGTGCCTGGGGCAAGCGACTCGCACGTCGCTTCGGAGTCGATTCTTCATACGACGAACAGAATTTCGTCGTCAAGTCGAACGGTCAGAGCGGTTTTCTCGATCATGAGTCGGCGAAAGCGGACAAGATCACCAAGGAATTCGGCGAACTGTTCAAGTCGGTGCCGAAGTCGAAGAATGGTGTGTTGATCGTCCATGGTTGGACGATGGCCGAATCGTTGGCCAAGCTCGGCCGCATCAAGTAGCGCCTTGAACGTCGCCGACGCGGTTCGCGCGAGGCGGATGACGCGATCGTTCTCTCCCGAACCGATCGAACCCAAAGTGATCGATGAGTTGCTTGACCTCGCGACTCGTGCTCCCTCGGCGGGCAAATCGCAGGGATGGCACTTCGTCGTGTTGGAGGGTGAATGGGTCCGGGGATTTTGGGACGCGACACTCGACGTCGACAAGCGTGATTCATTCGCCTGGCCGCGACTTCTCGATGCACCAGTGATCGTGCTGCCGTTTGCCGACCCAGACCAATATCTCGAGCGTTACTCACAGTCCGACAAGGCAGCTACGGGGCTCGGTGAGTCGATCGAAAAGTGGCCGGCGCCGTATTGGACGATCGATACGTCATTT
Organism: uncultured Acidimicrobium sp.; assembly: GCA_964654335.1. Taxonomy (GTDB): domain Bacteria; phylum Actinomycetota; class Acidimicrobiia; order Acidimicrobiales; family Ilumatobacteraceae; genus UBA3006. The sequence goes on along the minus strand of CAZZJH010000120.1, from coordinate 208 downwards.
GCCGTGATGACGTTGCTTCTTGCCGCCACCGAGCAGGGTCTCGGTGCGTTGTTCTTCGGGGTGTTCAATGGAGAAGGACGTGTGCGTGAATTGGTGAATGCACCGGACGGGGTGCAGTTGCTCGGTGCAATCGCACTCGGTTGGCCGCTCACCGATGAACGAGTGGGCCGGAGTGCTGGTCGGCCTCGTAAGGCCACCGGCGTGGTGC
>CAZZJH010000119.1:0-3434 GCA_964654335.1 uncultured Acidimicrobium sp. | reverse complement strand
TTGTCGATGGCTCAGTTGGCCATTGCCTGGGTGCTGCAAAACGAGAACGTGGCGACAGCGATCATCGGTGCAACACGCCCTGAACAAATCGATGAGAATGTGAAAGCCGCGGGAGTGAAACTCGACGACGAGACCATGTCAGCAATCGACAAGGTGCTTGCCGACATCATCATCAGCGATCCGAAAAAGACCGAGTCCCCCGCCACCCGCCCCTAGGCAACTCGGCACACATGCCCCTTGTACCGCTGCACAAGGAGGCTTACCATGGCAACTACCGAACAAGAACGACTCGAGATGCATCTCGGGCTACGTAAAGCCTTGGGAGAGAATGTGGCCAATACGTTGATGGAACACCTGCCGCCGAGTGGCTGGGGCGATGTTGCGCGCAAACACGACATCACCATGGCTCTTGACATGATCAACCTACGCATCGACGGAATTGATCGCCGAATCGACATGATCGAAAAGGGCATGGATCTTATTGATAAGCGAATGAATCTGATCGAAAAGCGAATGGATGCAATTGAACGACGGTTGGGAATCGTGATCACCGTCGGTCTTGCCATTGGTTTGGCCCTGCTCGGTTTGCAGGTGCAGATCATGCTCAGCCTCGCGGGCTGAGAACACTCAGGAAGGTCCGGAAAAGTTTCCTCCGCGCACTGACGTTTTCGTCGGCGCAGACTCTTCTTCGAAACGAGCAATCTCTGCGCGTCCCACGACATGCCAATGCACCTCGTCTGGACCATCTGCCAAGCGCAGAGTTCGCTGTGACGCGTACAACCTGGCAAGCGGCGTCCACTGGGAGATTCCCGAAGCACCATGCATCTGCATCGCTTCGTCGATGATCCTGCATACTCGTTCCGGCACCATCGCTTTGACTGCAGACACCCACACGCGCGCTTCCGCGTTGCCCATCGTGTCCATCGCCTTCGCTCCGCGCAGCACCATCAGGCGCATCGCCTCGATTTCGATCCGCGCCTTGGCAATGACCTCTGGGTTCTTACCCAATCGGGCGATCGGCTTGCCGAAGGCTTCGCGAGACAACCCGCGACGCACCATCAATTCGAGAGATTTCTCCGCTGCACCGATCGAACGCATGCAGTGATGAATTCGTCCTGGTCCGAGACGTACCTGTGAGATCTCGAAACCACGTCCCTCGCCAAGCAACATGTTGGTTTCGGGTACACGCACATCGGTGAACCGCAGGTGCATGTGTCCGTGTGGTGCGTCGTCCTCGCCAAATACTTCCATGGCCCCAAGAATCTGAATACCGGGCGTGTCCATCGGCACCAAGATCTGTGAGTGACGCTTGTGCGGTGGGCCGTCAGGGCTCGTGAGCACCATCACGATCATGATCTTGCAGCGCGGGTCTCCGGCACCAGAGATGTAGAACTTCTCGCCATTGATCACCCACTCGGATCCGTCCTTCACGGCGCGACACGAGATGTTCTTGGCATCTGATGACGCGACATCAGGCTCCGACATTGCATAGGCAGAGCGAATCTCACCATTGAGCAGCGGCGTCAACCACCTTTCTTTCTGCTCCTTGGTGCCCACACGTTCGAGCACTTCCATGTTGCCCGTATCCGGTGCGCTGCAGTTGAGGCACTCGGACGCGATCGGGTTCTTCCCCAACTCGGCGGCAATGTAGGCGTAATCGAGGTTGGAAAGACCTTCACCAGTTTCTGCATTCGGGAGAAAGAAGTTCCACAAGCCTTTCGCTTTCGCTTTGGACTTCAACGACTCGAGCAACTCGAGTTGTTGCTTGGTGTACTGCCAACGGTCTGGGCGACCTTCGCCAAGACGAAAGAACTCCTCCGTATGCGGTTCGATCTCATCGTTGATGAATGCGACGACCGCCTCATAAAGCGATTTGGCTTTCGCCGACATCGCGAGGTTCATCGAATCGTCAGTCGTAACCCCTGAATGCATTCCCGGCTTTGGCATGTGCCCACGGTACCCCGTGACGATTACTCGGCTCTGGTGAGGACCACCAGCGGGATCTCCCGCGTCGTTTTGTTCTGATACGACTCGTAGCCTCGGTACGCCTTGACCACATCGGGCCACCAACGAGCGCGCTCATCGGCCGAAGCGGTCCTCGCGATCATCGTTTCTGCCGGACCACCTTTCACGGAAGCCGTGACTTGGGGGTTAGCACACAGATTGAGGTACCAAGCGGGGTGGAAGTCGTCTCCCCCACGCGACGCAACGAGCACGATCGATCCACCTTCTTGCACAGGTGAAGTGAGGAGAACCGTGCGCTGCTGACCCGACTTGCGCCCTGTCGTGGTCAGTTCGACAACAGGCATCGGCCCGACTTGCCAACCCGCCCTACCCCTTGAAACCACAAGGATCACACGGTGAACCGCATTCATTCCCTTCAACACTGCATTGGCAGGCATGACCGAACCCTAGATGATCAACGACCGCGAAAAGGCTGAATTCCGTCTTCCGGAATGGTGCCAAGCAGGCCGCGCTGGAAGTCTTCGAATGCCTGCTGCAACTCCGCCTTCGTATTCATCACGAAAGGTCCGTAAGCCGCAACTGGCTCACCAATCGGTTGACCACCAAGCAACAGCACATCAAGGGACTCCGAGTTACCGCCACGCAACGTGAGCGCGTCTCCGTCGACGAACAACGCCAACTGACCAGTGCGCACTGAATGTGCTTCAATTCCCACCGCGCCACTTCCAGCAAGCACGTAAGTGAGCGCGTTGTAGTTCGCGTTCCACGGCAGGGTCATTTGCGCCCCTGGCGCAAGGGTGACGTGTGCCATCACGATCGGCGTACGGGTCGAGCCAGGACCTTGGTGTTCACCGAGATTTCCCGCGATCAGCCGAATGAGAGCGCCGCCATCCTCGGATGACAGCAATTTCACGTTTTCACCTTCGAGGTTTTGATACGCCGGAGCGATCATCTTCGACTTGCTCGGCAGATTCACCCACAACTGGATGCCGTGGAACAAGCCACCGCGAATCACCAAATCTTCAGGCGGAGTTTCGATGTGCAGGATGCCGCGACCGGCGGTCATCCACTGCGTGGCGCCGTTTTGAATCACTCCTCCACCGCCGTGGCTGTCTTGGTGGAGAAACGTTCCGTCGATCATGTAGGTGACGGTCTCAAAGCCGCGGTGTGGGTGCCACGGCGTCCCTTTCGGCTCATACGGTGCATAGTTGATCTCGCCCATCTGGTCCATGTGAATGAACGGGTCGAGATCAGCCAAACTCACTCCATGGAAGGCGCGACGCACAGGGAAGCCTTCACCCTCATGACCTTGTGGCGCCGTAGTGATGGAGCGCACCATGCGATCCCGTGCACCGACACCAGCAACTACACGGGGAAGCGTGGTGGTATCTGCTGTTACTGCTGGCATCGCAACTCCTCGAGGTTTGTCGGGTTGATCACATAATAGTTGCGCTCGCAACTATTTCCAA
>CAZZJH010000118.1:0-3483 GCA_964654335.1 uncultured Acidimicrobium sp. | reverse complement strand
GGTTCGAGTCCCATCGTCTCCACCACATCACCCTTCGGTGGAAAGAAACTCCTCGGTGAGTGCAAGTAATGCACGTGATCGTTCCTTGACTCGTTTTGCAGGAGAACCCACGTACAAGCCCCACGCCTCGACCGACTTGGTGAACAACGTTCCTGCACCCGCGGCAACGCCATCTGGTAGTTCGACACCAGGCAACACGATCGTTCCCGTCCCAAGGATGACATGTTTGCCGAGTCGTACGGCCCGCGAATCTTCATTCTTGAATCGAGCAGGAATCGTCGAGTTGGTCATCGTTCGTCCGGAATAGTCGTCGCTCTGTGCAATCACGTGACATCCGTAGGCAAGTGTTGAGAAGTCACCGATGTTCACGCCGGCACGCCCACCCTCAACGTTGCAGTAGGCGGTGACATGAACATTGCGACCGATTCGGATGTTGCCAGCCAGCATGGCGAAATCATCGATTCGAGAGTTGTCACCCAATGAAATAGTTTCAGGATTGTAGATGGAGCACTTTGTGCTCACTCGGACGCTGTTTCCGAGCTCTTTGAATCCCATGGAATGAAGATCCTCTGGTGAGTAAAAGGCCACGTCTTCATCATGTCATGGGGCACCAAATAACCCGTATATTCATGTCAGCGGCTTTACGCGACACAAAGGGGTTGAAGTTTGTCTTCCCATCAGCTTGATTATGGGGTTTCGGTTGTGGTGCCTGCGTATCGGTCGCAGCGGACAATTGGCGAATTGGCGCGTCGCATCAGTGCGGCTTTAGAAGGTTCCAGGCACGAGGTAATCGTCGTGGTAGATGGGAGCCCAGACAACACATGGGGTGAAGTTGAAGGACTGGTCCACGAGTACCCAAATGTCATCGGAGTTCGCTTGGGGAGGAATGCAGGTCAACACAATGCGCTTCTGGCTGGAGTTCGAAATGCTCGCTTCGCCACAACGGTGACTCTTGATGACGATCTGCAGAATCCGCCAGAGGAGATTCCTAGGTTGCTGGCGCAACTGACCGAGGGAATTGACGTCGTCTACGGGGTTCCAGATCGTGTTGCTCAGTCGCCTTTTCGTCGGTTTGGTTCGCTGGTCACTCGAAGGACACTCGCTGGTGTGCTTGGCGCGCCCAATGCGCGCGAATTGAGCTCTTTTCGTGCATTCCGAACATCCTTGAGGGATGGATTCGCAGATGAACTGGGTCCAGGCGTTTCGCTCGATGCACTCCTTGCTTGGTCCACCGACCGATTCCACTCTCAGCCAGTTCGTCATGATCCACGAACTGAGGGGGCTTCGAACTTCAATGTTCGAAAACTCGTCAGGTTTGCTCTCGACATGGCCACGGGTTACAGCACCCGACCACTTCGCTTTGCTCTGCGATTCGGACTACTGACAGGTGTGCTGGGGTTCCTGCTCATGGCTTACGTCGTCGGTCGCGCCATCGTCCTTGGTATTTCAGTGCCAGGATTCCCGTTTCTTGCCTCCACGATCGCTTTCTTTGCAGGAGTGCAACTGATCACGATTGGGGTGATTGGCGAGTACCTCGCTCGAATGCATTTTCGTGTGATGCGCAAACCTTCATACGTGATTGCTGAAGTTCGTCGAGCGAAATAATGATCCCGTTCAATCGAGCCAGTTTCGTTGGCAATGAACGAAAGTTCTTCGACAACGCGCTGTCGAAAGGACACATCTCAGGAAATGGTGAGTTCACGAGGTCGGCAGAGGACAAACTGACTGCGCTTGTTGGTGGAAGTTCCACACTGTTGACGACCTCATGCACCCATGCCTTGGAGCTGTCGGCAAGGCTGCTCGATCTCGAACCAGGTGATGAGGTAATCGTTCCGTCGTACACGTTCGTTTCGTCAGCGTCCGCATTTGCCATTAATGGTGCTACGCCTGTCTTTGTAGATGTTCGTGACGACACTCTGAATATCGACTTCGAAAAAACCACGGACGCGATTACTGATCGGACTAAAGCAATCTGCATCGTGCACTACGCGGGAGTTGGTGCTGAGCCAGACGCCTTTGCACGACTCGCCGAAGATCGGGGCATCGCCCTTATTGAGGACAACGCCCATGGTCTTGGCGGCTCCTGGCAGGGCAAGGCACTTGGTTCATTTGGGATGTGTTCCACGATGAGTTTTCATGAAACCAAGAACGTGACCTGTGGTGAAGGTGGAGCCATCGGCGTGCGGTCACGTGAACTCTTCGAGCGAGCGGAGATTCTTCGCGAGAAGGGGACCAATCGGTCACGCTTCTTGCGTGGACAAGTAGATAAGTACACCTGGGTTGACGTCGGTTCGTCCTGGGTAATGTCTGATTTGCTTGCAGCAGTGTTGTGCGCGCAACTGGAGCAGTTCGATTCGATTCAAGAAGATCGAATGAGAATATGGGATACCTATGAACGAGAACTGGCAATGTGGGCAAAAATGGGTGGAGTTCGCACCCCGCACATCCCGGTGGAATCACAACACACAGCTCACATGTATTACTTACGACTTCCCTCGCTTGCTGCCCGTACAGCATTTATCGATCACCTGAAATCCAAAGGTGTTCTCGCAGTGTTTCACTACCAAGCCCTTCATCTGTCTCCGATGGGAATGGAAAGAGGGCGCGTCAAAAGTCCACTACCCGTCTCTGAAGATGCCGCAGACACCCTCGTTAGACTGCCCCTGTATCGCTCGATGAGCGAACGAGAACTTGACACGGTGTTGCAAGCAGTCACGACGTTCACGGTGTAGTGAGCGCTCTGGAAAGCCCGACAACTCCACAACCTCAACAACACACCACCAAGAAAGAAGACTCGTATGAACACCGCAGTGATCGTCGATGCAGTCCGCAGCCCGCTGGGTAAACGAAACGGCAAGTTGAAGAACTGGCACCCTGTCGATCTTGCGGCAGAGATCCTGCAGAAGTTGATTGAGCGCAACAATCTCGATCCCGCGCTCATCGACGATGTGGTCATGGGTTGCGTCATGCAAGTTGGTGAGCAGAGTTTGAACGTTGCCCGCAGTGCAGTGCTTGCGGCTGGTTGGCCCGACACCGTGCCAGGAACCACGGTCGATCGTCAGTGTGGCTCGAGCCAGCAAGCTGCACACTTCGCAGCGCAAGGTGTGATCGCCGGCGCGTATGACATCGTGATCGCTTCAGGCGTGGAAGTGATGACCCGCGTTCCGATGGGTGCATCGGTCTCGGATCGCAACTACGGCTTTCCCTTTGGCCCTCGCGTGATGAGTCGGTACGCGTCTGAAGGCGGGCTCGTCGGTCAGGGTGTGTCGGCAGAACTCATCGCCGAGAAGTGGAACATCTCTCGCGATGAGCTGGATGCGTTCGGTGTCCGCTCGCAACTAAACGCCCAGCGCGCCACCGCCGAAGGTCGATTTCAGAACGAGATAATTCCTGTGATCGATGCCGAAGGCAACATGATGATCACCGATGAGGGCCTACGTGAAACCACCATGGAGTCGCTCCGCAAGTTGAAGCCGTCGTTCA
>CAZZJH010000117.1:0-3583 GCA_964654335.1 uncultured Acidimicrobium sp. | reverse complement strand
GCTTTGCCCGCATCCACGAGACGAACCTGAAAAAGCAAGGCCTCGTCCCCCTCACTTTCGCCGACCCGGCGACCTACGACGCAATCGGCGAGCGCGACAGGATCAGCGTGTTGAACCTCCCGCCCGTGCCGGACAAGCCAGTCGAGTGCGTGATCAACAAGGCTGACGGCACGAAGGTGTCGTTTCAGGCGTTGCACACGTTCAGCCCTGAGCAGGTCAAATGGTTCAAGGCAGGCAGCGCGTTGAACATCGTGCGCGCGAAGGTGAGCAGCGCCACGTAACGACCCCTGTGGTTCCGCGAGTCAACGCTCGCAGTATCTCACCGAGCACTAACCCAGTGCTACGAATAGCGGAATACTCGAGCGTGCCCAGCATTCGACGCTGCGCCGTCGTTGTATTGCGCCCCCGACACGATTGTCGATCCATCCTTTGAGATTGCAATCGGTTCACCAAAGTAATCACCTGCGGCTTCCCCATCGAAGTTGGGTCCCCGTTGGATCCACGCTGAATTGCTCCAGGCGTAGACCTTGACGCGACCCGAATTCGCGCCATTTGAGTTCGCAACGTACGCTCCAACTACAAGGACGTCTCCCGATCCAGACAAGCCAAGTGAAGCACCAAACTTTTCGCCGAATGTTTCGCCATTCACAGTCGAACCGCGCTGAAGCCAGGTTGATCCGCTCCACGAATATACGACCACTCTGCCAGCATCGTAGGCTGGGGCACCTGCCGCGACCGTCAAACCGTCAGCCGAGAGCGACACCGTGATGCCAAGCTTCCGGAACGCAGGTCCCTCGATGTCAGCGCCCCGTTGCAACCATGACGACCCGTTCCAGGTGAATACCCGAACCTGGCCGGCGTCAGTACCACCGTCGTCGTTCTGGGGTGCGCCGACCGCCAGCACCGAACCGTCGGCCGATAAGTCGACGCTCGCGCCACTTCGGTCATCGGCCGCTTCACCGTCGATATCAGCTCCACGTTGGACCCACGCAGAGCCATTCCACGCATAGACACGAACGTGTCCCGCGTCCGAGCCAACCCCATCATTCCACTGTGAACCAATGGCCAACACCGAACCGTCTTCAGATAGCGCTACCCGACCGATGGAGTCGTAATCGGCTTCGCCATTGATGGTCGAGCCTCGCTGCACCCATGCCGAACCACTCCACGAATAGACTCGGACGGCACCGCGCTCAGTGCCACCTCCCGCACTACCATCTGACGGTACGGCGACCACGTTTCCGTCCGCAGAAAGATCCAAGTACTTGCCGGCGTAGTCACCATTCACCACACCGGTGATCGTTGAACCACGTTGCTCCCAGACGCCAGAAGTCAATGCAAAAACCTTGGTCTCGCCTCTCGCTCCGCCGCCAGGGTATGCATTGGGCGCGCCGACTGCAACGATGTTTCCGTCGCTCGACACCGACACCCCATAGCCGAAGAGGTCGTCAGCGCTTCCACCGTCGAAGTCTGCGCCAACTTGAATCCAACTGGACGACGAACCGAACGCACGAATCGGTCGCACACGGCTGATGTCGAATTTGTCGTAGGTAAAACGGTTGCTGAGCGTCATGTTTTGGCGCCATGCCTTGTCGGAAGCGCTCTCGGACGACGACCAATACGTGTCGTCAGCAAAACCACCGACAGTCGCTCGTTTCAAATAGAGCTCATTGAGTTCGTCCTTCGAAGGTAGGTGCCAGTCGTTCTTTGATCCGCCGTAGTACAAACGAGCTTTTACCGCAGCAGCTGTCACACTCGCGTTCCCATACTGGTTGCTGATGTCGAGTGAGTTCTGATAACCAGTACCGATTGCTGTGCCATCCGCACCTGGAACACTCGTCGTCTGGTTTCCACGTCCCGCTCCGGGGTCAGTGTCGGTCGACCACGAGATGTTTGGATCTCCGCCAGCTCCGTTCCAGTTCGCTGGTGCCGCTTCGAGATACTTACAGGTCGAGGCGCCAGATAGGCCGCAACTGAATGTTCCGCTGGCGACATAGAAGACGATTCCGCCACCAGGCCCGGTATCACCTACTGCGCACTCCCCGCCCGATGCACATGGCACTGGGTCAGACGCGCCCGTCGAGCACGGGTGGCTGAAGGTCACGTCAAATGGCGTTGAATGTGGCGTGACATTCTGCGTCTGGTGGCCGTCGGACAACTTCCAGTCGGCCCGCATAACGAACACTCGGAACGTATAGGAATGACCACAACCAAGGAACGCAGATGTACCAATCGAGATTGCGCGATCAGTAAAGCGCGACATGCGATACGTATTGAATGATTGTCCAGCCTCCACCCACTGCACCGCATAGACACCCGTGTCCGGAGACATTCCGGAGATGGTGAACCGAACGGCAGAGTTGTCGACCGAAACATCAGTGACCTGAGGGGCATGAACTGACGTAACGACGGCGATCGGTGTAGCGACTACAGGCTTGCCCGTACTGGGCGGCGCATCGCTCGTCGCGGTTGGCGCAGTTACCTGCGTCCAGCGCAACGAACCTGCTTTCCTCTCGCACTTAAGCGTGCCCGTGTTAGTAACGCGTACTTTGCCTGCCACCTTGCAGGATCCGCCGGGTTGCGGCGCCGCAGACGCGATCGAAACTGATGTGATTCCAAGTACGGCGACCAGCAACGCGGATACCACAGGTCGTCCGCAACGTGTCACGTTCAGTCGGTGGCCTCTGATTCCGTTCAGAAATGGGCTGTTGGGCATACGACGCTTACTGTAGTTGTCTTCCAATAAGTAGCCAAACGTATGCTGGCGTTGTGCCGACCCCTCGGAAGAAACCCGCTGCGGAACGGCCCGCTGCTCGGCGAACTCGGTCAAACGGCCAAGCGACGGTGCAAAAACTGCTGAAATACGGACGGGAAGAACTCGATCAGGTTGGCGCACTCGGCTTCAACGTCGATCGAGTCCTCCAACGGGCAAAGGTGTCGGTGAGTTCGCTGTACCACCACTTCGGCAATCGTGATGGATTTATCGTCGCCTTGGAATTTGAGCGGTCCTACGCCGACATGATTCGAGAAATCGAGTTGTTGCGCAACTACGTCGCTTCAACAAGCGATACCGACGCACTGCTCAAAGCCTCCGAAGTCGTGCTTTCCCTCGGTGGTGATACACGGGGTAAGGAACGTCGACGCCACCGGATCGAAACGCTTGCAGCCGCCAGCCACAATCCCGCTCTTCGACAGATGCTTGCAGATTCGCAGCGCGACGGTACGGCGATGTACATCGATGTCTTGCGCATTGCGATGAAGGGTCGGGCTGGTAAGTACCGATATCCAATCGAAGGCATCGCCTACCTCGCGCAGTCGATTTTGATCGGCCGGATCCTCGTTGACTTAATGGACGACGAGGCGCTCGGAAGGGCTTGGGAAAAGACGGCCCTCGGGGCACTCCGCGAGATCTTCGCTACCGAGTAACCGACGACTCAATCGGTGCCGGGGCGACGGTTCGCCTCGGCAGTTGGATCACCCTTGTAGCTCGACGGGTACGTCCGCGCGAGTTCCTCCGGCGTCGGCTCGTATGGCACGCGCGCCTCGTCGGGCAGCATCGCGACGATCTCCGACATGATGCGCG
>CAZZJH010000116.1:0-3617 GCA_964654335.1 uncultured Acidimicrobium sp. | reverse complement strand
GGATCTGCAATCACCAAACCCGCTCGAATCGGTTGCCACTGCTCGAAAGCGATCTCCTCGATGCGCGCACGGTGATCGACCAGGTTGCGACGCGCATCTGCACATGCAGATTTGCTCGACTCAACGAGCGTCACGGGCACATCGAGGTCGACGAGAGTTGCGGCGAACAATCCGCAACCGCCATAAGCGTCGATGATCGGCCCATTCTCACCGGACAACGCTGCATCACCTGCAGCATCGTTCACTGCCGACACGATCAACTCAGCGGCCTGCGGAGATGACTGAAAGAACGAAGACATCGACACTTCGAGGGTCACACCATGCACCGTCTCGCGAACGATTCCCCGTCGCCCCACCTGCACATCGTCGGGAATTCCTTCGATGACCGCGGTCTTCACGTTGCGACCACGTTCATCGTGCAGCCATACACCACGATCCCCTGAATCGGCACCACACCGCAACGTCGCTTCGGCCGCTCCGCTCACTCGCGCATCGGCGATCAGTTCCTGCAATAACTCATGTGCTACGAGACATGACTCGATACCCACGATCTCATTCGACTGGGCTCGACGGAACCCCAGACGGCCCGACGGCATCACGGCCATTCGCAAGGTCGTGCGGGCGTGATCGGTTGGCACGGCACCGCCATCCCTCACCTCGATGTCACCGAGTTTGGCCACCCTCCGCAATGACTCACGAACGATCTCCGACTTGACCGACAGATGTTTGGCTGGATTCAGGTGTTGCCACGAGCAGCCCCCACAACCGTCGGCGACATGGATACATGGTGGGGAGACTCGATCGATCGAGGGCTCGACCACGTCGACCAAGCGGGCCTTGACGAAATCTTTCTTCGCCTGTACCACGTCGATGTCCACCGTTTCACCGGGAAGCGCCCCGTCGACGAACGCCACACGACCGTCACTCATACGCGCGAGCGCATCACCGCCCGCCACCAGGCGCTCGATTCGCACTCGTTCCATTCGCGAGAACTCTATGAGGCTGGCCAATCGTTAGGATGCTCTTCGTGGCGCGCCCGATTCAGATCGCTCCGTCGGTGCTACCCGTCGACTTCTCCAAACTTGGCGAAGCCGTAGTGGCGTTGGACCAAGCAGGCGTGGACCTCATCCAGTGGGATGTGATGGACGGGCAATTCGTGCCCAACCTCACCTTCGGACCCGATGTAATCGCATCTACCCGATCACTCACTACATTGCCTTTCGAAGCCCACTTGATGGTGCTCACACCCGACGTGATGGCAAAGCGTTACGTGGAAGCCGGATGTCAGCGATTGATCGTGCACGTCGAGGCTTGCACGCACCTGCACCGCACACTTGGCAACATTCGGGAACTTGGTGCCACCGCTGCCGTCGCACTCAATCCGAGTACGCCGCCGAGCGAAGTGGCCAACGTGCTCGACCTCGTGGATCTCGTGCTGGTGATGACGGTGAACCCGGGCTTCGGTGGGCAGTCCTACATCTCCACGATGGAGCCCAAGATCGCCGAAGTGCGACGCATGGTGAACGCAGCCGGACTACAAGACTCAGTCGATGTCGAAGTTGACGGTGGCATCTCTGCCGCGACGGTGCAAGGTGCCGCTCGAGCAGGAGCGAACGTGCTGATCGCCGGCAGTGCGTTGTTCAAGCACGCCGGTGGTTTGGGTGCCGCAGTGCAGGAACTTCGCGCCCTCGCCAACGCGGCGCACTAGTCAGCGTCGACGACGAAAGCCGCGGGTCGCCCCTCGAAGCATCGCTCGCATCATCACTGCAGCAACCAGCACGACGAGCGACAACAGCACCGAGAACAGCAACACGACGACGAGGACGGGCGTCGACCCGCGAAGCGGAGACAACACCGCGGTGTCGATCGTGGAACCGTCTTCGTTCAACGTACGAACGGGATCTTCGAGTCGTGGACACGTCCCCGCGTCGCCGACACCAATCACCGCATCGCCGCCGAAGAGGGGCGCGTCTTCACGAACTTTGGAAATGAGGATCGGTGAGTACGTGTCGCTCGCTGCCCCCACGAAGTATCGGCGACCTACTTCCAAAAACTTCGCGTCCTGACCGTAACGAACCTCGACCAGGTCATCGGTGACGTACCCCGCAGGAATTCCAGCTCGAATCTGAATGACACGAAACGTCACCGTCGAATCACCAACTTGGACGAGCTCCCCGATGAACACCATTTGCGGAGACATCGGTGTCGGACATCCGGCGGGAATCGTCGTCACGGCACTCGGTGACTTTGGCGCAATCACCAACGGCGATTCTGAGACATCACCCTGTTCGTCGGGAACCACGGCTTCGCCGGGGATCGTCGTCTCGACAGGCTCGGAAGTGGCGTTCGCCACCGCAGGCAGGAACGCCAGCAAGAACCCGACGAGGGCGGCTCTCAACACGCGTTGAACGCTAGTGGGAGAGGGGGGAAGATGTTTGGTCAGCGTCCGGTGAAGCGAGGTTCGCGCTTTTCGAGGAAGGCAGCCATGGCCTCTGCGGTGTCGCGAGTGTTGAAGTTGTTCGCCTGCGTGTTTGCCTCATCTTCAAGTGCTTGCTCAAGTGTCGCGTTGAGCGAGTTGTTGAGCATGCGCTTGGATTGTGCAAGTGCAATCGGAGGACCAGCAGCAAGTCGCTTGGCCCATCCATCGACGAATCCATCGACTTCATCGTCGGCCAACACACGATTGACGAGACCGATCTCCTCCGCGTCCTTGGCAGAAATGATGTCGGCGAAGAAAGCGAGTTCTTTTGCGCGATGCATCCCGATCAATCGAGGCAACACCCACGTACCGCCGAAGTCGACTGACAAACCGCGCTTGCTGAAGATTTCCGAGAAGCGCGCGTTTTCACTTGCCACCACCAAGTCGCAAATCAGCGCCATGTTGCAGCCGGCGCCAACCGCCACTCCACGAACCTTTGCGATCGTTGGTTGAGGCACGCGTTGAAGTGCGAGACAGGCATCAGTTATCACTCGCATCCGCCCAAGGCTGTTGACATTGGATGGATTCCCTCTGCTGGAGAGATCGGCTCCACTGCAGAACTCTCCGCCAGCCCCCGTCAACACCAGTACCCGATCCTCGGGATTGGCCGCCACTGCCCGGAATGTCTCAATAAGTTCTTGCCACATCACGTCGTTTGCAGCGTTCTTCTTTGAGGGACGGTTCATGGTCACCGTCACGACTCCGTCCTGACGCGAGATCAGCAAGGTTTCCATCAACGAGACAATACTGAAGGGATGGGATTCAACCCAATGCGCAAACGTGTGAAGCGACCAAGCGATATTTTGATGGTGGCCTCAGCCTTGGTGATCATCGCTGCGATCACCACCTGGGCATTCCTCGGGTGAGTCTGTGGCACGGCCTCTACGGGCCGATCGAGGTACGGCGGGTGCAGCCATACGAAGCCCATAAGCAATACGTCTGCCCTGGATGTAACCGCGACATTCCCGAAGGCATGGGCCACAACGTCTGTGTTCCTCGAGACGCACCGGACTTGCGCCGGCATTGGCACTACGCATGCTGGGAGCGCGAAGTGAAGAACCAGTAGGAAGCGAAATTCAAAAGGCATCCTCGAGGATCTCCACACGCGTACCGAGGACGCTCGCCGCGTCGAACCTGA
>CAZZJH010000115.1:0-3632 GCA_964654335.1 uncultured Acidimicrobium sp. | reverse complement strand
TCGAGTGCCTGGATTCCGTATTCACCGAAGGCCAACTCGGTGGCACCCTTGGAGATTCCTCCGGTGCGACCACGGTGGTGCTTGCGGTACTTGACCTTCTTCGGCGACAACATGTCAGCCCTCCCGTCCGAACTTCGGCGTCTCGTGCGAATCCACGATTCGACGCTGGATGTCCTCTTCCTCTGCGAGCAACCGCTCGAACTCGGGATCGGCTTCCTTCACGAGCGGAGTCACTTCGACTTCTTCGGTATCCGCACTGCGCGGGCCAGCTGAAGTCACGACGCGCATGGTCGGTTCGATGGAACCCGAGGTCTGACCAACGGCCATCGCTGCTTCACGCGCGATGCGCTCATCGGAAACGCTCTTGTACGGCAGGATCTCGCCCTTGTACAACCACACCTTCACGCCGATGCGACCGGCAGACGTTGCGGCTTCACGGAATCCGTAGTCGATGTCGGCACGGAGAGTGTGCAACGGCACACGGCCCTCGCGGTACCACTCGGTGCGGCACATTTCTGCGCCACCGAGACGACCGGAGCACTGGATTCGAATTCCCTCGGCGCCGTACTTCTGTGCGTTCTGCACCGCGCGCTTCATGGCGCGACGGAAAGCAATGCGGTTGACCAACTGATCGGCCACACCCTGAGCGACGAGCGCCGCGTCGAGTTCAGCCTGCTTGATCTCGGTGATGTTCAACTGCACCTTGTTGTTGCCCGTCATCTTGGTCAAACCGGCGCGCAACTCATCGGCCTTCTGACCCTTGCGACCGATCACGATGCCGGGACGCGCGGTGTGCACGTCGATGCGAAGCTTGTCGCGGGTGCGCTCGATCTCGATGCGGCTGACGGCAGCGTCGGCCAACTGGGTGTTCAAGTACTCGCGGATCTTCCAGTCCTCGGTGAGGTACTGGCGATATTCCTTGGTCGAGAACCAACGGCTCTTCCAGTCGGTCGTGACTCCCAGGCGGAAGCCGTACGGATTGATCTTCTGGCCCATCAGTTCTCCTCGCCGGACTCGGTCTTGGCGTCTTCGGTGTTCGTGTCGACAGCTGGCTCTTCGGCAGATGGCTTCTGTGCAGCCTTCGCGCGAGCACGGCTGGCGGCAACGCGTGCGGAACGACCAGACGTCTTGGCCTGACCCTTCGCGCTCAACTTCGCCTCGCGTACGGCCAAGCGATCTTCGCTCATCGTTTCCACGACGATCGTGATGTGACACGTGCGCTTGAAGATTGCACCGGCGCGGCCCTTGGCGCGCGGACGGAAACGCTTCAGCGTCGGACCTTCATCGGCGAAGCATGCCTTGACGTACAAGTCGTCCGCATCCTTCGAATCGTTGTTCACCGCGTTGGCTACCGCCGACGCGAGAAGCTTGCGCACGTCGTGCGCAGCATCACGCTGCATCAACGCGAGCAAGTTGTCGGCTGCCTTCACTTCGAGACCGCGCACGTGGTTCAACACCATGCGCACCTTGCTCGCCGACATCCGCACGTTCATCGCCTTGGCACGTGTGCCGCTGGAGACGCCCGCCTTGCGCGTCGCTTCGTTCAACTTTGGACCGGTCATGGCTTACTTCTTTGCTGCCGCTGCGGGGGCTGCGGCCTTCTCTTGTGACGAGTGGAACTTGAAGGTGCGCGTCGGCGAGAACTCTCCGAGCTTGTGACCCACCATCGACTCGCTCACGTACACCGGTACGTGCTTGCGACCGTCGTGTACGGCGAACGTGTGGCCCACCATGTCGGGGATGATCGTGCTGCGGCGCGACCATGTCTTGATCACCTTGCGATCGCCACTTTCGTTCATGGCGTCGACCTTCTTCAACAGGTGCTCGTCTACGAACGCACCCTTCTTCAAACTGCGAGACATGTGTTAACCCCGTGCCTTTCCGGAACGACGACGACGAACGATGAGCGACTGCGACGCCTTGTTCTTGTTGCGTGTGCGACGCTCGGGCTTGCCCCATGGCGATACCGGCGGACGACCACCGGAGGTCTTGCCCTCACCACCACCCATCGGGTGATCGACAGGGTTCATGGCCACACCACGAGACTGCGGACGCACACCCTTCCAACGGTTGCGACCGGCCTTGCCCACCTTGATCAACTCGTGCTCGGCGTTGCCGACTTCGCCCACCGTTGCACGGCAGTCGATCGGAACGCGACGCATTTCCGAGCTCGGCATACGCAACGTGGCGTATGCACCTACCTGGGCCACGAGCTGCACGGCCATACCCGCGGAGCGAGCGACCTTGCCGCCCTGTCCGGGACGCAATTCGATGTTGTGCACCATGGTGCCCACCGGCATGTAGCGCAATGGCATCGCATTGCCGACCTTGATGTCGGCCTTCGGGCCGCTCTGCACGCGCATGCCTACCTCGAGACCCTTCGGGGCGAGGATGTAGGCCTTGCTTCCATCGGCGTAGTGCAACAACGCGATGCGACAGGTGCGGTTTGGGTCGTACTCGATCGCTGCAACCTTGGCGTCGTAGAGGTCGTAGTTGCGCTTGAAGTCGACGACGCGGTACTGCTGCTTGTGGCCGCCACCTTGGTGACGCGAAGTGATGCGACCGTGCGCGTTGCGACCACCCTTGCTCGTCTTCTTGCGAACGAGGGTCTTCTCCGGCTTCGACTTGGTGATGTCGGAGAAATCCGACGTCGTCTGGAAGCGGCGTCCCGCGCTCGTTGGTCTGCGTTTACGAATTGCCATTGCCCATTCCTCAGTTCTCGAACAGCGGGATCTCGTTGCCCGCTTCCAGGGTGACGATTGCGCGCTTGGAATTGGCGCGACGACCGAAACGGTTGGTGCCGCGCGTCTGGCGCACCTTGCCGCGACGGTTCAGCGTGTTCACGCTGCGCA
This sequence comes from uncultured Acidimicrobium sp., assembly GCA_964654335.1. Taxonomy (GTDB): domain Bacteria; phylum Actinomycetota; class Acidimicrobiia; order Acidimicrobiales; family Ilumatobacteraceae; genus UBA3006. Next base: position 780 of record CAZZJH010000115.1, on the reverse strand, counting down.
CCTTGACGTTCCAAATCGATTCGACGGCGTCGCTGATCTCCGGCTTGCTCGCCAGCGGATCAACTTCGAAGGTGTACGTGCCCTTGTCCATCAAGGCGTAGGTCTTCTCCGAGATGATGGGACGAAGGATGATGTCGCGAGGATCTTTCACTTCGAGGCCTCCAAGGTCTTCGTCTTCGGCAAGCTCGCCTGGGTGAACACCAACCAGTCGTTGCACAGCACGTCATAGGCGTTCAACTCGTTCGTCTGCACCACCTGCACGTTGCTGATGTTGCGGAACGACTTCGAAGCCATCTCGTCGGTGCGCTCCACCACCACCATCACCTTGCCGTCGACGCCGAGCGAGTCGAGCAACGCGGAAGCGAGCTTGGTGCTCGGCTTGTCGAAACCGAAGGCATCCACGACGACCACGCGGTTGTCGAGGGCGCGATCGGACAACGCCGAACGGAGGGCGAGAGCGATCATCTTCTTCGGCGTCTTCTGCGAGTACTTGCGGGGCTTCGGACCGAGAGCCACGGCACCACCACTGAAATGCGGTGCGCGGATCGAACCTTGACGGGCGTTACCCGTGCCCTTCTGACCGAATGGCTTCTTGCCACCACCGCGGACTTCGGAGCGCGTCTTCGTGCTCTGTGTACCGGCACGACGATGGGCTAGTTGCGCGGTGACCACTTGGTGCATCACCGACACGTTCGGCTCGATGCCGAAATAATCCTGCGGCAGGCTGACGCTGCCGGTCTTCGGAGCGCTCGCCTTCTTCTCGGATGCGCCCTCAGTGCT
>CAZZJH010000114.1:0-3677 GCA_964654335.1 uncultured Acidimicrobium sp. | reverse complement strand
GCTTGATCAGACCAGGGTGCGTGCGGCTGACGACGATTTGCGGACCCTTCGGGGTCTTGCGCACTTCGACGATGTAGGCCTTGAGACGCGCGTTTGGCTCGCGAACTTCGCCCTGCACCTGCTCCGCCTGCGGCAAGAGCGCCTCCACCCGACCGAGGTCGAGCAGCGTGTACTTGGTGTCGGTCTTCTGCACGATGCCGGAGACGATGTCGCCCTCGCGGTTGGCGTACTCCTCGAACTTGCGATCTCGCTCCACTTCACGGATGCGCTGGCTCATCACCTGACGGAACGTGGTGGCGGCGATGCGCCCGAGTTCGTCCTTCTTCGGCGTGTCATCGCGTTCGTTGATCCAGTTGCCGTCGTCATCGACGTCGTATGCCGTGAACGTGATGTCCATGTTCTCGGGATTGATGCCGACGATCACTTCCTCGGCTGCACCAGGTCGCTTCTTGTAGGCGGTGGCGAGCGCCTCCACCAGCACCTGGAGCAACGAGTCGACTGAAAGACCGCGATCCGCGGCCAACATCCTGATTGCTTCTGACATGTCGAGATTGCTCATCGCTGACCTCCTACTTCTTCGAGCCCGGCTTCGGCGCCGCGCCCCATGAAAAAATCGTCTTCGTCTTTTCGATCTGGTGATACGGGATGGTCATCTCACGACCTTCCGCATCGCGAACCGTGATTGCATCGTCACTGGAAGCAACGAGCACACCTTGGAACCGACGCACACCGTCGATCGCTTCAGTCGTCTTCACGGAGACGTCCTTGCCCACCTCACGCTGATAGTGACGCGGCTCGCGAAGTGTGCGCTCGAGACCGGGGCTCGTCACCTCGAGGGTGTAACGACCGGGAACGGGGTCCTCATGATCCAGTTCGCGCGAGACCAGGCGCGTGATCAATGCGATCTTGTCGAGGCTGACCCCAGCAGGCCCGCCCGCCGGGGTGTCGACGACCACTCGAAGGGTGCCTCCCGCGAACTCCAGGTCGTAGAGATCGAGTCCGAGATCGTTGACGATGGGGGCGACCAAGTGATGGACGGCGTCGAGCACTGGGCTTGCCGTACTTCTTGCTGTGCTCCTAGCCACTACTCACCTCCCATCGGGACACCGAAGTGACCCCCTAGAGAACAAAAGGCGTGGGTCGAAACCCACGCCTCCAGTTCGACGAACTACAAAGGACGACCCAATTCTAACCGCGCAAACTAAGGTTCAAGCGTGGTCCAGAGGCTGTCCCAGTTGTTCGTGCGCACCCTCCGAGACAATCCCGTCGACGCCGAGGTCCCCAGCCACCGCTTGCTCGTGCGGGCGGGATACATCAGGCGGGCCGCGCCTGGGGGCTACACATGGCTCCCCCTTGGTTGGCGGGTGTATCAAAACGTGGCTCGCGTGATCCGCGAGGAGATGGATGCGATCGGTGCTCAGGAAGTGCACTTTCCCGCGATGCTCCCCCGCGAACCGTATGAAGCAACCGGCCGATGGACGGACTACGGCGACAATCTCTTCCGTCTGCAAGATCGACGCAAGGTGGACTATCTACTCGGCCCGACACACGAGGAGATGTTCACGCTTCTCGTGAAGGACCTGTACTCGAGTTACAAAGACCTGCCGGTCTGGCTCTACCAAATTCAGGACAAATTCCGCGATGAAGCTCGCCCTCGTGGTGGTTTGCTCCGAGGTCGTGAGTTCTCGATGAAAGATTCCTACTCATTCGACATCGACGACGAGGGTTTGCAGCGTTCGTACGACGCCCACCGCGATGCCTACGTGCGAATCTTCGATCGCCTTGGCTTGCCATACGTGATCGTTTCGGCGATGTCGGGTGCGATGGGCGGTTCGGCATCCGAGGAGTTCCTCTTCCCTTGCGACATCGGAGAAGACACCTTCGTCCAGTGCGCAAGTTGTCGCTATTCGGCGAACACCGAGGCCGTCCGAGTTGGTGCAGCACCACCCGTCGACCATTCCTCCACTCCTGCACAACGTGTCGTCGACACACCGAACACTCCCACCATCCAGACGCTCGTCGATCTGTTCAACGCACGTGACGATCTGCGTCGAACGACTGGTGCATGGCAGGCATCCGACACGCTGAAGAACGTCGTCGTGATGTTGCATCATCCCGACGGACGCAAGGAACCGCTCGCGGTGGGTGTGCCCGGCGATCGTGAAGTGGACATGAAACGCCTCGAAGCACAGGTGTCTCCTGCGGAAGTGCAACCGTTCGAAGAAGCGGACTTCGCGAAGCATCCCGCACTCGTGAAGGGCTACATCGGACCAGGGGCACTCGGCGCAAAGAACGCCTCCGGGATCAAGTACCTGCTCGACCCGCGCATTGCCATTGGTAGCGGATGGATTACGGGTGCAGACGAAGTGGGCAAGCACGTGATGAACCTCGTGAACGGGCGTGACTTCGTTGCTGATGGCGTGATCGACGTCGCTGAAGTGCGTGACGACGACACCTGCCCACAGTGCGGTTCGTCTCTCGAGATTCGTCGCGGAATCGAGATCGGCCACGTATTCCAGTTGGGACGCAAATATGCCGAGACCCTCGATCTGCAAGTGCTGGATCAAAACGGCAAGCAGCAAGTGGTGACCATGGGCAGCTACGGAATTGGCGTCTCCCGTGCCGTTGCAGCCATCGCCGAAGCGTCGCACGACGAACTCGGCCTGCGTTGGCCACGGGAGATCGCCCCATTCGACGCCCATGTCGTGATCGCAGGCAAGGACGACGGCAGCATCACCCAAACTGCCAACCAAATTGCCGAAGGACTCGAGTCGAACGGAATGCGAGTGGTGCTCGACGATCGAGTCGGCGTTTCACCAGGTGTGAAGTTCAAGGATGCCGAACTGCTCGGCATGCCCGTCGTCGTGGTTGCCGGACGTGGCGTAGCCAACGGCGTGGTTGAGGTGCGTAATCGCATCACGGGAACGACGACCGAGACGCCAATCGATCAGGCCGTGTCGCTCGCGCTCGCCGAAATCACCAAGGCGTGACGATGCTCCAGCTTCGCGGCGTAGTGCAGCACTACGAGTGGGGTGACCAACGCGCAATCCCCGAGTTCCTGGGCACGGAACCCGACGCGAAACCATGGGCCGAACTGTGGTGGGGTACGCATCGCGCAGGTCCTTCACTCGTCATGAATGGCAACGGCTCTACACCGCTTGCCGACACCGTGGGCGACCTGTCGTTCCTCGTCAAGATCATCGCCGCCGCCAAACCGCTGTCACTGCAGACACACCCGAACGACGAACAGGCGCGTTCCGGATTCAGCGAAGAGAACGAGATCGGCATTCCGCTCGACGCACCGAATCGGATCTATCGCGACGCACTACCCAAACCCGAGTTACTGATCGCACTCACGCCGTTCGACGCCATTTGTGGATTCCGCAACCTCGAACTGACCTACCAGTTGTGCGCGCGATACGGATGGAAGGAACTCGAAGATCACCTACGTGCAGATGGTCTAGCTGAAACGGTGCGCTGGGCATTGACCACCGGCCCACGGCAACTTCCTGAAAACATGCCGGCATGGGCTGCACGAATCGCCGCGCAATATCCTGGCAACGGCGGCGTTCTCGTGGCGCTCTTGATGCACCACCTGCGTCTGACACCGGGCGAAGCGATCTTCCTTGGCGCCGGCAACGTGCATGCCTATCTTTCGGGCACCGGCCTCGAGGTGA
>CAZZJH010000113.1:0-3722 GCA_964654335.1 uncultured Acidimicrobium sp. | reverse complement strand
ATCGATCTTCGAGGGATCGGCGAGTTGGGCGAAGGTCGGCAACACCACTCCGTTCTCCGCACACTTGCGGACGTTCTCGGCGAGCGCGTCTTCCGAGACGATGTTGGTGGCAAGACCGAGCTGGCTGGTGAGTGCCGTTGAACTATCGAGCGTTGATGTCACTCTCCTATTCTGTCGGGCCTGCGAGACACACCACTACCCTGATGCAGTCAGGCCGACGTAGCCCAATGGCAGAGGCACGGCGCTTAGGACGCCGTCAGTGAGAGTTCGAGTCTCTCCGTCGGCACCACAGAATCGAGCGACCGATCAGAGCTGGTGGCGCAGCGCCATAGCCAGTGCCCTGAAGGCCCGCCCACGATGTGAGAGATGATGCTTTTCTGCCATCGTCATCTCGGCAAACGTGCGACCGTCACCATCACGCGCGATGAACAACGGGTCGTAACCGAAACCCCGCTCCCCACGTTCGGCCTCCGCTATCGAGCCTTCGCACACACCGTCGGCCACGATCTCGCGACCATCAGGGAACCGCAACAGAGCCACCGTGCGAAACCGTGCAGAGCGATCGGAGACTCCAGCCAGTTCATCGAGCATCTTCGCTCGATTGCGTTCATCGTTGGGTGGCTCACCGGCGTAGCGGGCCGTCCGAACTCCTGGCGCACCGCCGAGTGCCAGCACCTCGAGACCCGTGTCGTCGGCGAGAGCGGGCAGACCAGTGGCTTCGTTCACCGCGGTCGCCTTCAGACGTGCGTTTGCCACCAAGGTATCGGCGTCCTCCTCAACATCCGGCAAATCGGCGGGACGAGGATCGAGCTGGACGACTCCCTCCATCAATTCCATGATTTCGGCAACCTTGTGCGGGTTGGCCGAGGCGCAAACGACGCGAAGCACTAGCGAGAGATTGCGCGTGGAACGGGAGGCGTAGCGAGGATCGTCGACTGCATGGCGAAGATTCGCTCGATGCCACTCGAAGCCAGGCCAAGCAATCCATCCAGTTCGGAGCGCGAGAACGCCTTGCCCTCTGCAGTTCCCTGCACCTCCACGAATGACGGTTCGCCGCCCTCGATTGACTTCAACATCACCACGTTCATGTCGACTTCTGCCGTGGAGTCCTCCACATAAGGAAGGTCGAGCAATGGTGTTCCATCATGGATACCCACGCTGATCGCCGCGCACAACGAATGCAGCGGGTTTCGCGGTATCGCGCCCTGTTGCACGAGACGAGTGAGCGCGTCGTGCAAGGCGATGTATGCGCCACAAATACTCGAGGTGCGAGTGCCACCATCAGCCTGCAACACATCGCAGTCGAGCAGAATCTGCCGCTCACCGAGCGCCTTCATGTCACACGCCGAGCGCAGTGCGCGGCCGATCAATCGTTGAATCTCGACGGTGCGGCTGCTCTGTTTGCCCTTGGCCGCTTCGCGATCCACGCGCTCGGGCGATGAACCGGGAAGCATCGAGTACTCCGCAGTGACCCATCCTTTGCCAGTTCCCTTCATCCAACGGGGAACGTCTTCGTCCACTGATGCAGTGCACAACACACGCGTGCGACCGAATGACACGAGTACCGACCCTGCGGCCATCTCGGTGAAATCGCGCTCGAAGGTGATGGGGCGCAGATCCTCTGGCTTTCGTCCGTCATATCGACTCATGAATCGTTTCCCTTTCGTGCTTCGTTCAACTTCGGTGCCACCCACTGCTCTGCGTGGTCCAACTCTGGTCCCAGGAGTCGCCGACCCAAATCGGCAAACCAGGCGATGTCGCCCGAGGACAGGAATCGATGCGTGCCTTGCCCCTCTTGGCGAGCCAAACCCTTCTCGTCGAGAGCAGTCTTCACCGCAAAGGCCGTCTCGTCAGCACTACTCACCAGCACGACGTTCGGACCCATCACTTCGCCGATGACTCGCGAGAGATACGGATAATGCGTGCAACCAAGCAGCAGCGAATCGACGCCAGCATTGCGTACGGGGGTGAGTAGTCGCTCAGCCAAAACCGTGACTTCGTCACCAGACGTCTGATCGCGTTCGACGAATTCGACGAACCCAGGGCATGAGGCCGAGAACAATTCGACGGGGGCACCGGTGTCACGAATCGCTTGCACATAGGCACCTGATGAGATCGTGCCAACCGTACCGATGACACCCACCCTGTTGTTGTGGGTGACACGCACGAGCGCGCGCGCACCGGGCTCCACCACTCCGATGACTGGAACCGGCAATTCACGTGCAAGTTCTTCCAGTGCAACTGATGCTGCCGTGTTGCACGCCACGACGATCAACTTCGCATCGAAGTCGCGAACCAGGCTCCACGCCAGTTCCCGCGCGTATCCACGCACTTCATCGGCTGGCTTGTTGCCATAGGGATAACGACCGGTGTCACCGATGTAAATGAGGTTCTCTTGCGGCAACAGGTCGATCACTGCACGAGCGACGGTGAGTCCACCGAAACCCGAGTCGAACATGCCGATCGGAGCGTCCAGTCGTTTCGGCATCGCTCTCCCACTTTACGCGCGCCACATAGTCTCGGTTCGTGCTTCTTGCCACGGCCCTCGCCCTCGGTGCAGCCGTGTTGCACGCCACTTGGAATTTGATCGTCAAACAAAGTGGTGATCGACAAATGGCGCTGTGGGGTCAGTTCACCATCGGCGGAACGATCTGCGCCGTGATCCTCCTCGTGTGGTCGCTCGTCGATTCGCCACCGGAAATCGCTTGGCCATGGGCTATCGCAAGCGGCGCAATGCACGTGCCGTACTTGATGACACTGGCACGCGCCTACAACCGCGGCGACTTCTCGATGTCGTATCCCATCGCGCGTGGAGCCGGCGCCCTTGCCGCCACGGTTGGTGGCATCGTGTTGCTCGACGACTCGCTTTCGACGACTTCGTTGGTCGGCGTACTCCTCACCATTTGTGGGCTTCTCGTACTTGCACGTTCAGGCTCGCGGAAATCGATACTCCCGGCCCTTGCTGTGTCATTGACGATCGGCACCTACTCGGTGATCGATGCCCATGGCGCGCGCGAATCGAATGCGATTGCCTATTCGATGGCGTTGCTCATGTGTGCCGCGGTGATGGTGTCGCTATGGGCGCTCGCGACCAATCGTCACGCGATGCTTCCCACGCTCCGCACACACGGCAAGATTCTGGCTTTCAGCGGCACCGCGTCGGCCGTTGCCTACGGCATGGTGCTGGTTGCCTTGCAACACGCCCCCGTTGGGTACGTGGCGGCACTTCGCGAATCGAGCGTGGTGATTGCCGCGTTTGCCGGTTGGAAGATGTTGAACGAAGGAGATCATCGCGTGCGACTGACGTCTGCAGCACTGGTCTTCATTGGCCTCGCCACACTCGTGGCAGGAGGCTGACGCTTAGGCGATGCGCGACTAGAAGTAGATGATCTTCTCGGCCGCAGCTTCGGCCGCGTCGAGATCATCGGTGTAGGCACCGGTGGAGAGGTACTTCCAACCGCCATCACACACGATGAACACGATCGTTCCCTCTTCTATTTCACTCGCCACCTTCACGGCACCGGCGAGTGATGCACCAGAGGAGATGCCGGCGAAAATGCCGCATTCACGAACGAGGCGGCGTGTCATCTCGATGGATTCACGTGGGCGCACCACGCGCTTACGATCGAGCACGTCGATGCCGTGCCAGTTTTCGAAAATCGGCGGGATGTATCCCTCGTCCAAGTTGCGCAGTCCTTCGACGCGCTCACCGAGCGGCGGCT
>CAZZJH010000112.1:0-3831 GCA_964654335.1 uncultured Acidimicrobium sp. | reverse complement strand
CGATGCGACCTAAGCAGTGGATCAAGAACTTGCTGGTTTTTGCCGTGCCTCTCGCGGCAGGAAAGGTTGCCGACCCAGAGGTGATGTGGGCTGCAGCGATGGCTTTTGGAGTACTCACTTTGGCTGCTGCCGCCGTGTATCTCGTGAATGACGTACGCGACGTGGAGAAAGATCGTTTGCATCCGACGAAATCTTCGCGACCTATTGCTTCCGGCAAAGTTTCCCCGAGGACTGCGTTGGTGATGGCTGCAGTCTTCTCAACTGTTGCGCTAGCAATTCCCGCAGTTACAAGGGAATGGGGCTTACTGGCAATCGTGGTTGCCTATGTGGTTCTTCAGGCTGGCTACCAAGCAGGTCTTCGTGACGTGGTGTTGTTGGACATCGTCATCGTTGCTGCAGGTTTCGTACTGCGCGCAGTCGCTGGTGGAGTTGCATCAGAAGTGTTGGTTTCCAATTGGTTCCTGATGGTGACAGGTGCGAGCGCGTTGTTCATGGTTTCGGCAAAGCGATTTGGTGAGCTTGTTACTCACGGGAGTTCGACTCGCCAGAGCTTGGGCAATTACACGGAGTCGTACTTGCGCACGATCTGGACATCGTCAATGTTCGCCGCTGTCGTGTTCTATGCGCTTTGGGCCGTCGATCTCGGCTCCAAGCGCGATGACAATTTCGCCGTCCTGTCGATAATTCCGTTCTCGTTGATCATGTTGCGGTACGCGTTTCACGCCGATCGCGGTGTGGCCGAGGCTCCTGAGAAGATCGTGCTCACGGACCGAGTGCTGCAGCTGATGGCGATCGCTTGGGTGGGATTGTTTCTATTGCAGGTGGCGTAATGCCTGTCGAATTGATTGCGGGGTGGGGTCGCACCGCTCCGACTCAAACCGAATTAGTAGTGCCAACGCGTGACGAAGTCACGAATGAGGTGCGATCCAGTAGTTCGTTGATCGCTCGCGGACTGGGCAGGGGATACGGAGATTGTGCGGTGATTGCAGGGGGCAAGACCGTGTCCACACTTCACATGCGTTCATTGCAAATCGACAACGGTTGCATTGAAGTGGATGCTGGAACGTCGCTCGAGGAAGTGATGAAATTCGCGTTACCGCAAGGCTGGTTCGTGCCGGTGACTCCAGGAACTCGTTTCGTCACGATCGGAGGCGCTATTGCCGCAGACATTCACGGCAAGAACCATCACCGTGATGGAACGTTTGGAAGCCATGTGGAACGGATCGATCTGTTGCTTGCTTCCGGCGAAACCCGCCAAGTCACGCCTAGAGACCGATTGTTTTGGGCAACGGTGGGTGGCATGGGCTTGACGGGGATCATCGTGTCGGCCCGAGTTCGCATGATTCCAGTCGAAACTGCGCAGATGAGCACTGTCAACCAACAGGTGAGGAACGTCGATGTGCTGATGGACTTGATGGCGCGGGCGGATCATGAGTGGCGCTATTCGGTGGCGTGGGTCGACACCATGTCGACGAAGGGCTCTCTTGGCAGGTCGGTGTTATCAACTGGTGACCACGCGACACGTACCGATCTCAAGTTGAAGAACGGACCACTTACTTATGAGCCTCGGCAGCGACTCACCGCACCGAGCTTCGTTCCGTCGGGCCTGCTCAACAAGTGGTCGGTCCGTGCGTTCAACGAAGCATGGTTTCGTAAGGCACCGCGCAAGGCGAAGAAAGGCATCGAGTCGATTACCCATTTCTTCCATCCTCTCGACGGAGTCGCTGAGTGGAACCGCATCTACGGACGCACCGGGTTCATTCAGTATCAAGTGGTGGTTCCCGATTCTCACGCGTCGACGGTTCCTTGGATGATCGAAACATTCGCCACACGACAAGTGCCGGTCTTCCTTGCGGTGCTCAAGCGATTTGGTGGTGCCAATGAAGGAATGTTGTCGTTTCCCACCACGGGCTGGACGTTGGCAGTCGATATTCCGGCAGGAGTTGGTGGAGTTTCAGGGATTCTCGACGAGATGGACGAGCGAGTGGTGGGTGAAGGTGGAAGGATTTACCTCGCCAAGGACTCACGAATGAACCCCCGTCACCTCGACCTGATGTACCCGCGACTGAACGAGTTCAGGAACATCCGTGACGAGGTGGATCCAAGTCGACGATTTGTGTCGAATTTGTCGCAAAGGTTGGGTTTGTGATCGACGGCTTGGGTGCTGTGCAAGACGTGCTCGTGGTGGGCGGTTCCTCGGAGATCGCTCAGACGATCGTTGCTGAACTCGCGGGCAGGAGACGTTTGCGCAAGGTGGTGCTTGCCGGGAGGTCGATGGAATCCACCGTCGTGTCGATGCGCAATTCGATGCCGGATGTGGACGTGCAGGCGATGTCGCTCGATCTCGCCAAACCGGGCTTGATTGCTGCAGCGATCAATGCAGGGTGGGGTGGTGGATTCGACGTGGTTCTGCTGGCTGCTGGAGTGTTGCCTGACCAGAAGACAGCCGAGCGTGAACCAGCAGTTGCGGTTGATGCTGCGCTCGTCAACTACGCAGGTCAACTCGAGGCAGGGACCGCGGCGATGAGCAGGTTCCGCGAGCAGGGTCGTGGCGTATTGGTGGTCATCTCCAGTGTCGCGGTAGAGCGTCCGCGCGTGGACAACTTCGTCTACGGCTCGGGCAAGGTTGGGCTCGACTACTGGGCCAATGGGCTGGCCGACAGTGTGGATGGCAAAGCCATTCGCGTTCTCGTGGTGCGTCCTGGAATGGTGCGCACGCGGATGTCACGGCACCTCCCCGAAGTGCCGATGACTTGTGATCCACGTGACGTGGCGAAGGCCGTGGCGAAAAACCTCGTGCGGGGGCCGAGCACCGTGTGGGTTCCGGGTCGCCTGCGCTGGGTGATGGCAGTGTTACGGCATCTGCCTCGACCGATCTTTCGGAGGCTCAGTCCTGGTGCCTCCGAGCCAAGTGGCAACGCTGCGGAGCCCCGCTAGCCTGACGCCCACATAACAACCCTCGGGTTGTTCGCCACAGACATCCGGTCTTCTTTCGGGAAGTTAATCGGGCCCCGCGCCCGGCCAGACGAGGCGGATTCTTTCGGAGCGCGACTCGTCGCGGCGCTGGGAGCGTTCGATCTGTGGAGAACGCCCGCGCAAGACAAAGGTTCAACATGACAAGCACTCCGAGCGCAGAAAAGGCGGCAGTCGTCGCCGAAGTCCGCGAGAAGCTCGCCGCTGCCGATGCCGCTCTCGTCACCGAGTACCGCGGCATGACCGTAGGTTCGCTCGCTTCGTTGCGACGCGCACTTCGTGAGCACGGTGCCGAGTACAAGGTGTACAAGAACACCCTCGCCCGTTTCGGTGCGAAGGAAGCCGGTTACGAGGGTCTTTCCGACATGCTCGTCGGCCCTGCCGCCATCACGTTCGTCAAGGGCGACGCCGCTGCGGCAGCCAAGGCTCTGCGCGACCATGCGAAGGGAAACCCGCTTCTCGTGCTGAAGGGCGGCGTGATCGCCGGCAAGACGGTGGACGCGAATGCCGTCAAGGTTCTCGCCGACTTGCCGTCGCGCGAAGTGTTGCTCGCACAGTTCGCTGGCGCGCTCAAGGCACCGCTCAGCAAGACGGCCAACCTCCTCGCCGCCCCGGCACGTCGTGCTGCGTACGGCCTGAAGGCGCTGATCGATTCGAAGGAAGCGGCCTAAAGCACATCGCTCAGGCCAGTAACAGCAATCGCAAGTTCAACCAACAACAAGATCACGACAAAAACCGGAGAAGAAAGACATGGCACTCACCAAGGACCAAATCCTCGATGGCATCGCTGAACTCAGCGTTATCGAATTGAAGGAACTGCTCGACGCGTTCGAGGAGAAGTTCGGCGTCACCGCCGCC
>CAZZJH010000111.1:2452-3938 GCA_964654335.1 uncultured Acidimicrobium sp. | reverse complement strand
GGATCACCTCGCCCAAAATGAGGTCATCCAGCGTCGTTTCTATGAGGTTCGACCAGGGGCTTGGTGCTTCGTGGGTAATGGTTTGTCCAACCAAACGTTCATCGATGCCCCCGACGGAATCATCGCGATCGATACAGGTGAGTCGATTCAAGAGATGTCATTCGCTTTGGCCGAGTTGCGGAAGCACACAAACCGTCCAATTGCCGCAGTGGTGTATTCCCATTTTCATTACGTGGAGGGCACGCAGGCAGTGTTCGATGAGGGCAACCACCTGACTCCGCTGCCGATTTTCGGTCATCACAAAATTGCCTTGAACAAGTCGAGAACTGCAGGGGAGATCGCTCCTGCATACGGTCGAGGTCTCGTCGAACAATTCGGGATCGTGATGCCGTCAGATGGGCCTGATGGACTGGTCAATGTCGGGCTTGGTTTTTCGTATCGCAATGCCGCTCACGCGCCAGCAACGCCGGGTTACCTGCCAGTTACCGAAGTGCTGCCTGACGAGGGCGAGATTCACATTGCAGGTGCTCGTGTGTTGGTGAAGCATTCACCGAGCGACAGCGACGACTCAATCAACTTCCTTTTCCCGGATTTCGGCGTATGTGTACACAACACGGTTTGGCCGGTGCTGTTCAATGTCTTCGCCATTCGCGGTGAGGAGTATCGCGACCCACGCGTCTTGATCCCTGGAATCGACAACATCATCGCGTGGGAGCCTGATCACCTGATTGCGACCCATGGGCCTCCCTTGTCGGGTCGCGAAGACATTCGGGAGAAGGCAACCCGTTATCGAGATTCGATTCAGTTCTTGTGGGATCAGACCGTACGTGCCATGAACAAGGGCTGGACGATGGACGAGATTGCCTCGCGTGTGACGCTTCCTCCATTGTTCGATGTCGATTACCTCACGAGCGAACGTTACGGAGTTACCGAACACCACGTTCGGCAGATCTATACGGGATTGCGTGGCTGGTTCGACGGGGAGGAGTCGCGACTTTTCCCGTTGGATCCGGCTGAGAGATTTGCGAAGCTGATCGAAGGTTTTGGTGGTCGTCACGAGGTTGCAAGACAGGCGTCTGCAGCATTCGACTCGGATGACGTGCGTTGGGGAGTCGAGTTGGCTACTTGGCTCGCTCGCTCAGGAGGCGCAACCGAATTGGATCGACAACTCTTGGCGCGAGGTCTGCGATTGATCGCTGAGCGAACCCCTGCGGCGAACATTCGCAATTGGGCGATCACTCGGGCGCGTCATTTGGATGGTCAGACGCCGATGGATCGATTTATGCGTCATGGTTTCAGTGCCAAGACGATCGCTCACATGTCGTCCGTCGATCTGGTGCACACTCTTCGTGTGCTGCTGGATCCCGACCGAGCAGAAGGTGTGACCGGTCACATGCGATTCGTTGTCGGTGACGAAACGGCGGGTCTATTGATCCGCAATTGCGTGGCGGTACCAACCTCTGGTGAAGGAGCCCATGTCGAAGTT
>CAZZJH010000111.1:0-2352 GCA_964654335.1 uncultured Acidimicrobium sp. | reverse complement strand
GACGTTGGCTTCGGTACGTGCGGCACGTTCGGCGGACCGGTGCCGACGCCCGCATTGGACCGCGTAGCTCGAGATGGTGTGCGGTTGAATCAGTTCCACACCACCGCACTGTGCTCACCGACACGAGCAGCGATGTTGACTGGACGTAACCACCACGCAGTGCACATGGGCAATATCCCCGAAGGCGCAAGTGGTTTTCCTGGCTACGACTGCATCATTCCCAAAGAGGCGGCAAGCGTCGCCGAAATTCTTCGTCACTACGGCTATTCGACCGGGGCGTTCGGCAAGTGGCATCTCACGCCCGTTCATGAACAAACGCTCACAGGACCGTTCGATCGGTGGCCATCGGGTCTTGGTTTCGAACGCTTCTATGGAATCCTGAGTGCCGAAGCGAGTCAATACGAGCCGCCGATGTTCGATCAGACGACGCCAGTGATGCCTTATGAAGGGCGTGACGGTTACCACATGTCGGAAGACATCACGGATCGCGCGATCGACTGGATCAAACTGCAGCGAGGATCCAACCCGCACCGACCGTTCTTTGCGTATTTAGCGACTGGCGCGATGCATTGTCCGCACCACGTGTGGCCCCAATACATCGATCGATTCAAGGGTCAATTCGATGAGGGATGGGACGTGCTTCGGGAGCGCGTCTACAGAAACCAACTCGAGCTCGGTGTGATTCCTGAGGGAACGACGCTCACGCCACGCCCAGCTGAGATTCCTTCATGGGAGGAATACCCGGACCGATACAAGCCAGTGGCTGTAAGGCTGATGGAAGTGTTCGCCGGATTCATGGCACACACCGACGAACAGGTCGGTCGATTGCTGTCGGCTCTCGATGAGATGGGCGAGACGGACAACACCTTGTTTATCTACATCACGGGCGACAACGGCGCATCGGCCGAGGGCACGGTGAACGGTGCCTGGAGTGCGCCGTCATTTCAAAATGGTTTGCCTGAAGACCCCGAATGGTTGCTCGAACACATGGATGATTTCGGTAGCGCACGATGCGAGAATCACTACAACCTCGCATGGGCGTGGGCGCTCGACTCGCCGTTCCAATGGATGAAACAGGTGGCGTCTCATTTCGGCGGAACACGTAACGCCGTCGCTGTTCAATGGCCTCGGCGGATCAAGGACAAAGGCGCGCTGCGGTCCAACTTTCATCACGTGACTGACATTTTTTCGACGTTGCTCGATGCTGCGGGTATCGAAGCGCCCACGCGCGTCAATGGGCTCGAACAAATGCCAATCGACGGGGTTTCGATGCTGCCAACCATGACTTCGGCCTTAGCACCCGAGACACATGCGACGCAGTACTTCGAGATGTTCGGTAATAGGGCGATTTATCACGACGGCTGGATCGCGTCTTGTTTCCACGGAAGAGTGCCCTGGAAGCGTTTCGACTCGGTTCCGTTCGATGGGCCTCAAGAGAAATGGGAGTTGTACGACATTCGGAGCGATTTCTCCCAGGGCAACGATTTGTCGTCACAGTTCCCCGAGAAATTGACCGAACTACAAGCGCTCTTCGACGCCGAGGCACTACGTAACAACGTTTATCCATTGAAGGAGCCAATCCAAGGTTTCGGCCCAAAGTTCGCCGTTCCCGACGCACTTGGCGCGCTGTCCAAGATGACGTACACGAAGGTGCACCATCGCATGCCGGAGCGATCAGTCGTCAACTTGAAGAACTGCTCCTTCCGAATCACTGCCGAGATCGACGTGCCGTCCGCAGGATGCGAGGGTGTCATCGCCGCACAAGGCGGCAACATGGCGGGTTGGGCGCTGTATGTGGGTGCCGACGGCAAACCCCGATATCACTACAACTGGTTCGGCCATGAACACTCAGTGGCAGTCTCTTCTCGTTCCCTTCGGCCGGGCAGGCACGTGATCACGCTCGATCATGCTTACGACGGCGGGTTCGGCGCAGGAGGTGATTCTGTTCTCGGCATCGATGGCGAATCCGTAGGACACGTGCGCATCGAACGATCGGTACCGGTGGTGTTCTCCATTAGCGGTGAAACGTTTGACGTTGGACTCGACAGCGGGGCGGCAGTTGGCGACTATCCCCACATTTATCGATTCACGGGCGAGATCATCGGGGTGACCCTTGAGCGCCTGAGTGAACCATCTCCCGAAGTCAAGGCACTCATCGCAGATGCCGAGTTTCGCGCAAGCCTCGCGGTGCAGTGATCCACTCAAGGTGGATGAGCGAGGTTGTCGTCGAATGCGGGCAAGGGCCCGTAGGCATCCTGAGTGCAGTTCGCGGTAGATTCTGATTCGGTATCCCACTCATGAATCTGCTCATCTGTCACGACCTCAAGTTCTTCGGTGATGCGATGGCGCGTT
>CAZZJH010000110.1:0-4185 GCA_964654335.1 uncultured Acidimicrobium sp. | reverse complement strand
TCGAACTGGACGAAGTGGGTTGCCGAGATTTGTACCAACGGCTCACTGGTCTCAAGGACTGGAATCCCGACTTTCTCGCACCAATCGGAACTTCTCAGCAAATCTTTCGCATGCTGAATAACTTGAAGTCGATTTACCGACGCGGATCGGATGTGGCCCGCCTACGCCGGGTGATGGCACTTCGGGCACTCTTTCCAGGTGTGGAAGCCGTAGAACGTGGAGAATTTGCGCGTCTGATGCGTGAGACGAACTAACTTCGAGGCAATGGACGACCAACTGCTTGAAGTCGAGCGTCGACTCGACGACTTACTCAATCGCTATCCCGCAAATACGACCGATCCTGTGACTTTCCTCGGGGCGCAATACGACGCGGGTCTCGCATGGGTCCATTTTCCAGAAAATGTTGGAGGTCTCGGCTTTTCCCCTCGACACCAAAAAGTGATCAACGAGCGAATCCATAGTCAAGGTGGACCAAATTCCTACGCTCGAAATCCAATTGGGTATGGAATGTGCGGACCGACCGTCGTGGAATGGGGCACGCTCGAACAGAAGCAGCGTTACTTGCGTCCTCTTTTCACTGGAGAAGAAATTTGGTGTCAGCTGTTCTCGGAACCTGGTTCGGGCTCGGACTTCGCCGGCCTGTCCGCTCGTGGGGTGCAAGACGGGGAGGAGTGGATCGTCAACGGGCAGAAAGTGTGGACGACGCTTGCGCACCTCTCTCGTTGGGGACTGTTGGTGGTGCGCACGAATCCAGAGATGCCCAAGCATGCGGGACTTACGGCCATGGTGGTGGACATGAAGGCCCCCGGAGTTGAGGTACGGCCATTGCGTCAAATGACGGGAGAGGCCGAATTCAACGAGGTGTACTTCACCGATGTGAGGGTGCCGGTTTCGGAGACTCTCGGGACGTCGGGTGACGGATGGCGAGTGAGTTTGACCACGCTCATGAACGAGCGCGTTGCAATCGGTGGTGCAATTCCTCCGAAAGGTTCTGGGCCAATTCGTGACGCGATGAAATTGTGGTCTTGCCTCGCCGAACACGAAAAGACCAGCGACAAGAGGGATCGATTGATGTCCCTGTGGAGCCGGGCTGAGGTGCTCCGCTTGACCAACATTCGGGCAGGGCAGCTACGTAAGGCGGGCACTCCCGGACCAGAAGGTTCGATCGGCAAGATGGAGAGCGCCAATCTGAACAAGGTCATCTACGAGTTCTGCGTCGACCTCATGGGGGCGCAGGGTTTGTTGTACGGAAGTTACGAGATGGTTCGTCCGAAGACCGCAATGTCATTCGACAACGTTCCGAAGTCGTTTCTTCGATCGCGTGCGAACAGTATCGAGGGTGGAACAACCGAGGTCATGAAGAACATCCTTGGCGAACGAGTATTGGGGTTGCCGGGAGACGTACGTGTCGATCGAGAAGTTCCGTGGAGTCAGGTACCGCGCAACTAATTCGAGAGCATTTCGAGCACAGAGCTGGCGGTGAGATAGCGGTCGTCGAACGTTTGGCGAATCGATGGACCACCGACGAGCGCCGTGATGGCGCGCTCCATCGCATTCTGCAATTGACGAATGTTGCGAGGTGGGGGAAAGTACTCGTCTTCTTCGGTGGTGCGTACCTCGGAGACTCCATCCGTCGGCTGGAGTTTGGAAATCACCGCCGCCACCAACTCTTCCGGCGCGGAGGCCCCTGCCGTGACACCAACTCGTCCTGCCATGTCACTCGGTAACTCGTCGGGACTGTTCACTCGACTCACACGTTTTGCTCCAGATGACTTCGCGAGTTTCTCGAGTGCGAGTGTGTTGGAGGAGTTCGCCGAACCGATGACGACGATCTCGTCGCAATCGCGTGCAATCGCCTCGAGCGCAGACTGTCGATTGGTCGTGGCGAAACACAAGTCGCTCCGGCCGGGCGTCCAGACATCCGGGAAACGTTCCTTCACCCGAATTGCCACATCGCTCCAATCTCGGTGAGAAAGGGTGGTCTGCGCCAAAAGTGCAACGGGTTCTGCGAAGGTGGGGAGCGCGTCGACTTCGGCAACCGATTCGACTCGCGAGATGGCCTGAGGGGCGACTGCCATGGTGCCGACGGCTTCCTCATGGCCTTCGTGACCGACGTAGATGACTCGGTAACCCTTGGACGCGCGCGTCTTCACCTCGTGGTGAACCTTGGTGACGAGCGGACAAACGGAGTCGACCAAGAAACTTCCTCGTTCGCGAGCAGACATGACTACGTCTGGAGCCGATCCGTGCGCCGAGAGCATGATCGGAGAGCCTGAAGGAACCGCACTGATGTCGTCCACGAAGACGACGCCAAGACGAGCGAAGCGATCCACCACCATTTTGTTGTGGACGATCTCGTGGTAGCAGTACACGGGTGCTTCGAAGGTGCGCACCATCCATGCCAACGCCTTGATTGCCATCTCGACTCCGGCACAAAAGCCACGGGGAGCCGCCAAAACCACTGATTCGACCCGTTCGACTGCGTGCATCGCGAATTCAATCTAGATGTGCCGTCGCCTACGTTGCTGTGTCGTTAGCCTCAAGCCGGTGAAACAACTGCCCCGAGTGGTCATCGTCGGCCGCCCGAACGTCGGTAAGAGCACGTTGTTCAATCGATTCATGGGATCGCAAGTGGCGATCGTCGAAGATCAGCCTGGAGTCACCCGGGACCGATTCGAACGCGAAGTGGAATGGACCGGGCGTCGGTTCTTGCTGGTGGACACGGGCGGTTGGATGCCCGAGGGGACACCGCTCGACGACAAGGTCTCCCGTCAAGTCGAACAAGCTGCTTCTGAGGCGGACCTGGTGCTGTTCGTCGTCGATTCGCAGGTGGGTATGACCGATGACGACGAGTTGATCGCCGCCTGGTTGAGACGTGCTGGACGTCCCGTGATGGTGATCACGAACAAGGTCGATTCAGACAAGCGCGAACCAGACACGTGGGAATTCATGCAGCTCGGATTCGGTGAGCCACGACCCGTTTCTGCATTGCATGGCCGCAAGTCGGGAGATCTCCTGGACGACATTCTCGAGCGTGTCGACGCTGCCGATGACGATGAAGTGATTCCGGAGTCTGAGCCGCGCGACGACGCTCCTCGGGTGGCGATCGTCGGTCGCCCGAACGTGGGCAAGAGCACCTTGTTCAATCGGTTGGTAGGGGAGGATCGCTCCATCACCCACGACATGCCGGGAACCACCAGAGATGCGATCGACACCATCGTGGAGACTGACGAGGGACGCATGGTGTTCGTCGATACGGCCGGCATGCGCCGCAAGAGCAAGGTGGATGAGTCAGCCGAGTATTACTCCTTCGTCCGGGCCTTGCGAGCGGTCGACGAATCCGATGTGGCTCTCCTCGTGATCGATGCTCAAGAGGGAATAACTGCGCAGGACCAACGTCTTGCGGAACGCATCGATGCCTCGGGAAGCCCGCTCTTGGTCGTGTTGAACAAATGGGAAACGTTGGACGACGAGCAGAAGGAACAAGTCGACGCCGATTTGACTCGCAAGTTGTATTTCATCGGCGACTCGCCGATCGTGCGACTTTCCGCTCTCACGGGTCGGGGTGTTCTTCGTTTGCTGCCGTTGATTCGTGAAAGCATCAGTGGTTATCGCAAACGCGTGGCAACGACCGATGTGAATCGTGTCCTGGCCGAGGCCCAGCAACGACAGCCTGCGGGTGCGGGTGCTCGCGTCTTGTACGCATTGCAAGGCGCCACTGATCCACCCACATTCACATTGTTCGTGAACAGGGAGTTGAGCCAGCACTACCTGCGCTATTTGGAGCGGGTGCTGCGTGAGCGATTCGGTTTCGGAAGTACGCCCATCAAGATGCGCGTACGTCGCAGAACGGAGTAGTCGTGCCGTGGTGTGAGGAATGCTCGCGCTACTTTGCGCCGTCGGGAATTCGCGAGGACGGTACGTGCCCTAGTTGTGGACGTGGTGTCGGGCCAGTCACCGCGAAGAACCTCGATCTCAAAAAACTCACGATCGACGACGAGAAGGCACCTTGGCACTTCAAGTTGCTGGTGACGCTCCTCGTGATGTATCTCGGTTGGCGGTTCATCGACCTGTTTCGGTGAACGACGGTAGGCTTCTAGCGCTACGGGCTGTAGCGCAGCTTGGTTAGCGCGCTTGTCTGGGGGACAAGAGGTCGTGGGTTCAAATCCCGCCAGCCCGACCATT
>CAZZJH010000109.1:0-4186 GCA_964654335.1 uncultured Acidimicrobium sp. | reverse complement strand
CGGGAATGTCGAGGGGGCTCGGCAGGAAGTCGACGACGGCGTCGAGCAGCGGCTGCACGCCCTTGTTCTTGAACGCCGAACCACAGAGAATCGGCACGAAGTCGAATGCCAGCGTTCCCTTGCGGATCGCAGCCTTGATTTCCGCCTCGGACACTTCTTCACCGCCGAGGTACTTCTCCATGAAAGCGTCGTCGGACGTCGCGATGGTCTCGAGCAACTGCTCGCGGTAAGCATTCGCTTCGTCGACCTGGTCGGCCGGAATGTCGACCTCGTCCCACTTGGCGCCGAGTTCCTCGTCGCGCCAAATGAGTGCCTTCATTTTCACGAGGTCGATGAGACCCGCGAACGGCTTGTTCGACTCCGGACCACCGGCGCCGACGGGAAGCTGGATGACTGCGGGCACGGCCTGCAGGCGGTCCTTCACCATGTCGACGGTGCGATAGAAGTTCGCGCCGATGCGGTCCATCTTGTTGATGAAGCACATGCGCGGCACGCGGTACTTGTTGGCCTGACGCCACACCGTCTCCGTCTGTGGCTCCACGCCTGCGACCGAGTCGAACACGGCGACTGCGCCGTCGAGCACGCGCAGCGAACGCTCCACTTCAACGGTGAAGTCCACGTGGCCGGGAGTGTCGATGATGTTGATGCGATGTTCGCGCCAGAACGCGGTGGTCGCAGCCGACGTGATGGTGATGCCGCGCTCCTGCTCCTGGGCCATGTGGTCCATCACGGCGCCGCCCTCGTGCACTTCACCGATCTTGTAGGTCTTGCCGGTGTAGTAGAGGATGCGCTCCGTGGTCGTCGTCTTACCGGCGTCGATGTGCGCCATGATGCCGATGTTGCGGTAACGATCGAGGGGATATTCGCGATTAGCCATTTCGTGGGTTTCCTGAGGGGTTGGGCTGGACTACCAGCGGTAGTGAGCGAAGGCCTTGTTGGACTCCGCCATCTTCTGCATGTCGTCGCGCTTCTTCATCGACGCACCGAGACCATTGGCCGCATCGAGCAACTCGGCGGCGAGGCAATCGGCCATCGTCTTCTCGCGGCGGTCGCGAGCGTTCTCGACGATCCAGCGAATGGCGAGCGTGGTGGCACGACGTGGGCGCACTTCGACCGGCACCTGATAGGTGGCACCACCGACGCGACGGCTACGAACCTCGAGTGGCGGCTTGACGTTGTCGACTGCGCGCTTGACGGTGGACAACGGCTCCGAACCGGTCTTCGTCTCGATCGACTTCATCGCGTCATAGACGATCGTCTCGGAGGTGCTCTTCTTGCCGTGCAACATCACCTTGTTGACGATCTGGCTGATGAGCAACGAGCGGTACACCGGATCCGGTGCGAGTTCGCGACGAGCGGCGGGGCCTTTGCGTGACATGTGTTCCTACTTCTTCTTCGCGCCGTAACGACTGCGAGCCTGCTTGCGATCCTTCACACCTGCCGCGTCGAGAGCACCGCGGATGATCTTGTAACGCACGCCGGGAAGATCGCGAACGCGACCACCACGTACGAGCACGATCGAGTGCTCCTGCAGGTTGTGCCCCTCGCCCGGGATGTAGGCGGTCACTTCAACTCCACTCGAAAGACGAACACGAGCTACCTTGCGCAGAGCCGAGTTCGGCTTCTTCGGAGTGGTGGTGAAAACGCGGGTGCACACGCCACGACGCTGGGGAGAACCCTTGAGCGCCGGAGTCTTCGACTTGCTCGACTTGGTGCTTCGACCTTGTCGAACCAACTGCTGAATGGTGGGCACGCGTTTACCTTCGTTTTTTGATGAGTTGAGTAGTTACTGATGTGACGAAACCGAGTGGCTCGAGTACTCGAACCCCCCGACAACGGGATGGAAATCTTACGGTTGCAGGCTGCGAAACGGCAACCTGCAACCCAGTATCGGCGCGGTCTGGAGGGCTCCAGACCCCGTTATTGAGCCAGTTCCGAACCCGAGTCGGTGTCGCCCGACACGTATGTGCCGTGGAGACCGGCGAGGAAGGCTGCTGGGTCTTCCTCGTCCTCGCTCGAGTAGTAGGCCATTGGCACATAGTCGGGAGCACTCACATCGAAGGCGTTGTAGCGATCCATACCGCTGCCGGCAGGGATCAACTTGCCGATGATGATGTTCTCCTTCAGGCCGACGAGATTGTCTGCCTTGCCGTCGATCGCCGCTTCGGTGAGCACGCGGGTGGTCTCCTGGAAGGAGGCCGCCGAGAGCCACGAGTCGGTGGCGAGCGACGCCTTGGTGATACCCATCAACTCCGGACGACCTTCGGCAGGGCGCTTGCTCTGCTCGACCATCGCGCGGTTGGTGTCACGGAACACCTTGGCGTCAACGCGCTCGCCGGGCAAGAACTGGGTATCCCCCGGCTCCTGCACGCCGACGCGACGCGTCATCTGACGAACGATCAATTCGATGTGCTTGTCGTGAATCGACACGCCTTGGTCGCGATACACGCGCTGTACCTCTTCGACGAGGTACACCTGCGTTTCGCGAGGTCCCTTGATCTCCATCAATTCCTTCGGATCGAGCGGACCTTCGGTGATGCGATCACCGGCGGTCACACTGTCGCCATCGCGCAAGATCGGACGACTACCGGTCGGCAGCACGATCTCGTGCTCCACGCCCTGATCGTCGACGACCTTGACCGGGATGCCCTTGCCCTCGTCTTCGAGGATGCGCACGACACCCGTGGCACGCGCGAGTCGGGCCGAGCCGCGCGGGTTACGCGCCTCGAACAACTCGACCACGCGGGGAAGACCACCGGCGATGTCCTTACCCGCCACACCACCGGTGTGGAAGGTACGCATCGTCAACTGGGTTCCCGGCTCACCGATCGACTGTGCCGCGATTACACCGACTGCTTCACCGAGTTCGATCGAAGCACCAGTCGCGAGCGAGCGGCCGTAGCACAACGCGCAAACGCCGACTTCGGCGTCACACGTGAGCACCGAGCGCACGCGCACACGGTTGACCTTGTCGTCGTCACGCAGCGTCGCCACTTCGGCGTCGCCGAGGATGGTGTTCTTCGGCATTGTCGTGCCGTCCGACAACTCGATGTCGTTCAAGATCGCGCGACCGAACAACTTGGTCTCGAGGTAGCTCCGTGTGTTCGCGGTGTCGCGTTGCACGTTCTCTACCCAGATACCGAGCGAGGTGCCACAGTCCTCTTCACGGACGATGAGCTCCTGCGCAACGTCGTGCAGACGACGCGTGAGGTAACCCGAGTCGGCAGTACGCAACGCCGTGTCCACGAGACCCTTACGGGCACCAGGGGTGGCGATGAAGTACTCGAGGGTCTCTAGACCTTCGCGGAAGTTGCTCTTGATCGGACGCGGAATCATGTCACCGCGAGGGTTGGCCACGAGGCCGCGCATGCCGGCGATCTGACGCATCTGCGTCATGTTTCCGCGAGCGCCCGAGCCGATCATCATGTCGACCGGGTTGAACTCGAGAGCCTTGAACTCGGCTTCCATCGCCTTTTGCACGTCGGAGGTGGCCTCCGTCCAAATGCGCACTTCCTGCTGACGACGCTCGCCGTCAGTGATGATGCCGCGACGGAACTGTGTCTCCACCTTTTCCGCCTGCTTCTCGTAGTCCTCGAGAATCTGACGCTTGTTGCGCGGAGTCTTCACGTCGTCGACGCTGACGGTGAGACCCGACTGCGTCGCGTAGCGATAGCAGAGGTCCTTGATGTCGTCCAGCGCGTTGGCGATGTCGGCCTTGGCGAAGAAGTCGCTGAGGCGCTCCACCAACACACCGAACTCACGCTTGCGCAACGGCTCGGTGATGTGACCGAACTTGGCCACATAACCCGCGGGCAGACGCTCCTCCACGAGCAAACGACCAGGGGTCGTCTCCACGTAAGTCATACGACCATCTGCACCACGCTCGGCGAACTTCACCTTGGCGTGGAGAGAAACAGAACCCTCATCGAGAGCGCTGATCACTTCGTACACGTGACGGAACACGCGGCCTTCACCGGGTCGACCATCCACCGCATTGGTGAGATAGAAGCCACCGATGACGAGGTCCTGCTGTGGCGTCACGATCGGGCGACCGGACGCTGGCGAGAGAATGTTGTTTGCCGACAACATCAACACGCGGGCTTCGGCCTGTGCCTCAACCGACAACGGAAGGTGCACGGCCATCTGGTCACCGTCGAAGTCCGCGTTGAACGCGGTGCAGACGAGC
>CAZZJH010000108.1:0-4246 GCA_964654335.1 uncultured Acidimicrobium sp. | reverse complement strand
ACTTCTCCAACGACACAGCCTTGCCGTGCTGATCGAACAAGGTGAACGACGGTGCGGGCGAACCGGGTTTGAGCATTCAGAAAAACTATCTCAGTGACGGCCAGGCTGAATCGTTGATGGATCGTCGATAGCCCGACGCACCTCACCCACGTATCGACCAACTTCTTCGGCTCCAGACTCCATCAAACGACGAACCACGGAAGCGCCTTGGATCACTCCGTCGGCCACTCGAACTGCCTCACGAGCCTGATCGGCATTGCTCACTCCGACACCGACGAGAACGGGCAAATCAGTCACCCGCTTCAAACGGTCCGCAATGCTGGTCGCGGTGGAGGACAACTCTGCTCGCTCGCCCGTCACACCCAACAGACCCACCGCGTAGACGAAACCTCGAGAACGCGCCACTATCCGGGGCAACCGATCGTCAGGGGCAGTCGGTGCAGCGAGCAAAATGGTCTCGATTTCCTGGGCATCCGCATGTTGCGCCCACTCTCCCACTTCTTCCAGCGGCAAATCAGGAACGATCGCTGCGCAGACTCCGGCTTGTGCCAGTGCGCCCGCAAACCGTTCGAGACCCATTTGGTGCAGGGTGTTGAAGTAGCACATCACGATCAAAGGCACTTCAACGTCGAGACTGCGAACTCGATCGAGTATCCCCTGAGGCGTAGCGCCACCCTTCAGTGCTTTCTCAGAAGCGGCTTGAATGATCGGCCCATCCATGACTGGGTCCGAAAAGGGAATCCCGATCTCGATGGCGTCTGCACCGTTGGCTGCCGCGGCACGAATCGCATCTTCCCATCCCGGTAGGCCTCCTGTGACGTACGGCACCAGGATCTTTCGTCCTGCGTCCCGCCGACTTCGCAAGTGACGTTCAAGAAGACCAGTCATCAGAAGTGACTACCGGTCAAGACAAGATCTCCATCATCTGCGCAACGTCCTTGTCTCCACGTCCCGAGAGATTCATGAGGTAGGTACGCCCTTGATTTTCAGGCGCCGAGCGAACAATCCACGCAAGTGCATGGGCGCACTCAAGGGCCGGGATGATTCCTTCCGACCGAGCCATCATTGAAAAGGCGGAGATCACCTCGTCGTCGGTGACACTTGGATACTCCGCGCGGCCGATCGACGCGAGATACGAATGCTCTGGACCGACACCGGGATAGTCGAGCCCCGCACTGATCGAATGTGCTTCTTGCACCTGACCGTGCTCGTCCTGCATGAGGTAACTGCGCATGCCATGCACGACGCCAGGCACACCATGCCCCACCGCTGCTCCACCTGCAGGTTCGACACCGATGAGGCGCGATTTCGTGTCGACGAAACCGGAGAAGATCCCAATGGCGTTCGATCCTCCGCCTACGCAGGCGACGACGATGTCCGGATCTGCACTATCCAGCAGTTCACGACACTGCACTCGCGCTTCTTCGCCAATCACACTCTGGAACATCCGCACCATGTACGGATAAGGATGGGGACCCATCACACTGCCGATTGCGTAATACGTGTCTTCGACTGTGGCAACCCAATCACGCATTGCTTCGTTCACGGCGTCCTTCAAGGTCTTGCTTCCTGATACTGCAGGAACGACCTCTGCTCCCAACAACCGCATCCGAAACACGTTCAAGGCCTGACGTTCGATGTCTTTCTCACCCATGTACACCTTGCACTTCAAACCCAACAGCGCAGCCGCGGTTGCTGATGCGACACCGTGCTGACCGGCCCCTGTCTCAGCGACGATGCGCTTCTTTCCCATTCGCTTTGCGAGCAAGGCCTGACCAAGAACATTGTTGATCTTGTGTGAGCCAGTGTGATTCAGATCTTCGCGCTTGAGAATCAGACGAATCCCTAGTTGCGCCCCCAGGTTGTGACACTCCGTGATGATCGATGGCCGACCTGCGTACTGAGCAAAGAGGTCGTTCAGTTCGGAGCGGAACAGTGCATCGTTCCACGCGTCACTGAAGGCTCGTTCCAACTCCAGACAGGCCGGTACGAGTGTTTCGGGCACAAAACGTCCACCGAATTCTCCAAAACGACCATCAGTCGAGGGATCTCGCAGCATGTGCCGACTGTATCGGCACATACTTGATGGGACTCAGACGAGATCGTCGAAGTTGTCCACTCCCGCGCGTCGGGCCGCCGCAATGAATCGCCGAACTTTGACGGCATCCTTGCGACCCGGACTCTCCTCTACTCCCGTGCTCACGTCCACTCCCCATGGTCGAACCGCAGCAATGGCGGATTCGACGTTCTCGGGAGTCAAGCCTCCGGAGAGGACCAAGCGGGTGCCTCGTGGCATGTCATCGGCAAGCGACCAGTCGAAAGCGATACCAGAACCAGGGTTCTGTGAATCGAGCAGAATCGCGTCCGCCGAGTAGTCCGACGCGGCAAATGCTTCTTGGCTGCCGGCTACCACCGCCTTGAACACGATCTTCACTTGCTCGGCCACTTCCCGCACCATGCTCGGTGTCTCACTGCCATGCAATTGAGCACCTTGTAATCGAGCAGCATTGACGATGTCGATCACCCGAGTTGGATGTTCATTACGAAACACGCCGATGGTGACCACCTCTGGTGGCAAGCGCTTGACGATGTCTTGCACCGTTTGAACGCTCACTTGACGAGGAGAAGTCGCAAACACGAAGCCCAATGCGTCGGCACCCATCGCCGTCGCCAGCAGGGCGTCGGACTCGGTGGTGATCCCACAGATCTTGACGAACACATCCTGAAACTAATACTTCGAAACGAATCGGGCGTGGATCACTCGACCAGGAAGCTACGCAGCATCTCGCCGGGATTGGATGAACGCACCAAGGACTCGCCAACGAGAATGGCGTGGTAACCCGCTGATCTCAACTCGCGCGCATCGTCCACGTCGACCACACCAGACTCCGCCACCTTGACGACATTGGCTGGCATGAGCGGCGCCATTCGCACGGCGCGAGCCCGATCAACTTCGAACGTCTTGAGGTCACGTTGATTGACACCAACGAGTCGCGCTCCACAGTCCAATGCAATCTCCAACTCAGGCTCGTCGTGGACTTCGACCAACACGTCCAGCCCAAGTTGGACGGCCAACCGATGCATCGACGAAAGTTCGCTCGGTGAGAGAGCAGCAACGATCAGCAACACGCAATCTGCCCCCATCAACCTCGCGTCGCAAACATCGTTCAATGAAACGGTGAAATCCTTGCGCAAGACAGGGAGGCCGATCGATTCGCGAACGGCCATCAAATCGGACCTACTACCTCCGAAGAACTCCTCATCGGTCAGTACTGAGACGCAGGACGCGCCTCCAAGTTCGTAGAGAGATGCCATCTGCTTCGGATCGAGGTCAGGGTTCAGGTCACCTTTCGACGGAGACCGACGTTTGATCTCGGCGATCACTGCGAGATGAGACGTCGAGTCGACAGACAACTTCTGACGGAATCCCCGAGGAGAAGGCATCCGCAAGGCGGCCTCGATCAACTGATCGAGATCTCGCTGGTCTTCGGACGCAACCGACCGGTGTCGGGCAAGTATGTCCTCGAGATACATGATCGGCTTAGTAGCCGAGTCGCTCGTCGAGATAACCGACCAATCGGTCGAGCGACACACGCTCTTGCGTCGTCGTGTCTCTCTCACGCACGGTCACGGCCTTGTCTTCCAACGACTCGAAGTCCACGGTGACGCAGTACGGAGTTCCGATCTCATCCTGGCGCCGGTATCGCCTGCCAATGGCCTGAGTTTCGTCGAAATCCGTCATGTACCGGCGAGCCACGTCACGATGTACCTGACGAGCCAAGCCGCTGAGCTCTTCCTTCTTCGACAGAGGCAAGACCGCCACCTGATACGGGGCAAGGCGAGGATGCAGTCGAAGCACTGTTCGACTTTCTTCGTTGACGATGTCTTCGTCATACGCGGCGAGCAAGAAGGCCGCCATGGCACGGTTCACGCCTGCGGCCGGCTCGATGACGAACGGTACATAGCGCTCGTTCGTGGCTTGATCGAAGTAGTCGAGCTTCTGTTTCGAATGCTCAGCATGCTGTTTGAGGTCGTAATCGGTCCGCTGCGCGACTCCCTCGAGCTCCCCCCAACCCCATGGGAACAAGAACTCGATGTCACTCGTTCCCGTCGAATAATGCGAGAGCTCATCCGATTCGTGTTTACGGATGCGCAACATCGATTCTGGGATTCCGAGATTCAGATACCACCCGAGACGTGCCTCACACCAGTATTCGAACCACTTGGCGCTCTCTGCAGGCGGAAC
>CAZZJH010000107.1:0-4269 GCA_964654335.1 uncultured Acidimicrobium sp. | reverse complement strand
ACGGCGTCGCATTCAAGAAGCCCGACGACAATGCCAAGACCGCAAGGATGATCAAGGGGATGGCGATCAGTGGACCGCTCTCACGTGGACCATGACTGTCATGTGCATCTTGGTCGTGTTCATTGTGCCCGTGATCGTCATGTCCATGATCTGCGTGAGCATGATCCGATTCATGTCCAGTTTCGTGATGGCCTGCAGCAGCACCTCGAGCCTCGCCGAAAAAGGTGAGGTAGGTGGCACGCGTCATGTACGCGGCAGTCAAGAAGGCTCCAGCAAGACCGATCACCATGAACATCGTGTACCCGTTGTTACCTACGTTGTCGATGATCTCATCCTTCGAGAAGAAGCCCGAGAAAGGAAACACGCCACACAATGCGAGAGTCGAAATCACCCATGTGGTGAACGTGATCGGCATGTGCTTACGCAATCCACCCATGTCTTTACGCATGTCGAAGGAGTGATGCGACGCGCTGTGGCTGATCGAGCCGGCACCGAGGAACAGGCACGCCTTGAAGAAAGCGTGGGTGAAGATGTGAAAGACCGCCGGTAACCAAGCACCTGCGCCCAACCCCAACATCATGTATCCGAGCTGGCTGACCGTCGAATAGGCCAGCACCTTCTTGATGTCTGCCTGGACGAATGCCAACGCGGCTGCAATCAAAATCGTGATCGCGCCGATCACCATGATTAGATTGCCGCCGGTTCCGAGGATGTCGAAGCCTTCGAAGAACACTGGATACAAGCGAGCTACGAGGAACACACCTGCCACCACCATCGTCGAGGAGTGCAAGAGCGAACTCACCGGCGTAGGACCAGCCATGGCGTCGGGCAACCAAGTATGCAACGGGAACTGGCCACTCTTTCCGATTGCTGCAATGAACAGTGCGATCGAAGCCATCAGAATCACCGTGCTGTTCGGCTCTCCCGACAATGCCCACGCACTGATGCCGTGGATCGAGAATCCCGAGACACCGAGATTCTTGGTCGTCCACTCATTGGAAGCGAAATAGAGGATCGCCACTCCAACGAGCAACCCCATGTCACCAGTGCGCACCGTGAAGAACGCTTTTAGTGCGGCGCGACTATTGGCGCCTTCTTCCCACCAGTGGCCGATCAGCATGAAGCTGCAGAGACCCATGATTTCCCAGCCCAAGATCAACAGGATCATGTCCTCGGCGATCACCATCGCGAGCATTCCGGCAGAGAACAGCGTCAGCGCAGCGAAGAAGTGGGTGTAGCGACGGTCACCGTGGAGGTATTCGATCGAATATATCTGCACCAACGAGGAAATGAAGGCCACCACGAGGAGAATCGTCACCGCAAGACCATCGATCGATTGGCCGATCGTCAGGTTCACTCCGCCAATCTGCCACCAGTTCCACGTGCGAATGACTGGTTCGACGAACTGTCCTTCTGCGGCTGACCCAACTCGCTGAATCCACTGAAAGGCGCTCCCTGCCGACATCACGAGACTCGCGAGCATCGAGACCACGCCGATCTCGCTCCCCTTCATCGGAAGTCGCTTGCCGAAGAAAATGATCAAGGCGAAGCCGATGGCCGGGATGATCGGAATCAACCACGAGTTCTCGAGGAACCAACCCGACGAAAGTGGGTTCAACACTTCGGCAGCCGCGAGCACGCTCATCCCTTCATCTCCGACAATTCGTCGAGCGCGATAGTGCGGCGGTTACGGAAGATCAACAACACCAACCCGAGTCCGACACCTACTTCGGCGGCCGCCACCGCAATTACGTACAACGCGAAGGTGTGACCATCGGCCGAACCATTGCGCATGGCAAAGGCCACGAGATTGAGATTCACGGCATTGAGAATCAACTCGATCGACATCAACACCAACACGGCGTTACGGCGTGCCACCACTCCGTACACGCCAATCGCGAAAAGGATCGCGGCGAGAATCAGGAACTGATTGACGAGCATCTCAGTCCTTCCTCGCCAACACGATCGCACCGATCACCGCGGCCAACAGTACGAATGACAACGCCCAAAACGGCAACAAGTACGGTCCGAAAATCTGATCACTGACTGCCTGGGTGGAGATTGGCGCCGCATCTTTGGGCATCTTTTCGTTTCCGAATGATGAGACGAGCGTGAGCACCGTCGCAGCAAGAGTCAACAGCGCGACGGGGATTCCCCACTTCCAATGAGGGTTGTTCAAACCACCCTCACGACCGATTCGAGTACGAGTGAGCATGATCCCGAAGAGGAACAGCACCATGACCGCACCTACATAAACGAGAACCTGAGTGATGGCGACGAATTCTGCTCCAAGCAGTACGTACTGCGCAGCGCCACCCGACAACACGACCACCAGCCACAGTGCCGCATGGACCACATTCGTCGTGGTCACCACTCGCAACGCACCGACGACCATCATCAGTGCGATGATCCCAAAACCGATGTTCTGAGCTACCACTACTTCTTCTTCCTGTCGGCGCCAGCCTCGAGTTCAGGAGCTTCAGGAACCGTCTCCATCCACTCGCTCAACTTCGTCTTGTCGTGCAACATGTCGGCGATGTTGGGCTCTGAGTACTCGAACTCAGGCGACCAGAACAATGCATCGAACGGGCACACTTCGACACAGATTCCGCAATACATGCACAACGAAAAGTCGATGTCGAAGCGATCCAACTTGTTCACTTGACGGGGCTTCCCGCCTTCTCGGCGAGGTGGAGCCAATTCCTTATGCGCCTCGATGTAGATGCACCAGTCGGGGCATGAACGTGAGCACAGCATGCACGAAGTGCAGTTGTCTTGGTGCAGCGCGATGACACCGCGCGCTCGCACGGGCGGCGCTTCCTTGACATGCGGGTATTGCACCGTGTTCGAGCCCTTGGTCAACGTCCGCGTCATCGTCTTCAGGGTGACGCCGAGGCCCTTGATCATTCCGGGAACTTTTGGCATCAGAGAGCCACCTTGAATACGGCCGTCACCATGATGTTGACGAGCGAGATGGGGATCAACACCTTCCACGCAAAACGCTGCAGCTGATCCTCACGGAATCGCGGATAGGAGAAACGCACCCACATCACCAGGAAGGTGATCAACATCATCTTGGTGATCACGATCACCGGACCGACGACGTTCATCCAGTTGTCCACCTGGTCCACTGACTCCCAACCGAACCACGCGAACGGAACTCCCCAACCACCGAGGAAGAGCGTCGATGCAATCATCGCAAACACTCCTGCCGTCGCGAACTCACCGATGAAAAAGATGAGAAAGCGGAAGCCTGAGTACTCCGTCATGTAACCCGAGACCAGTTCCGACTCGGCGATCGGCATGTCGAAAGGAGTCTGAGTGAGCTCGGCCTGAATCGCGATCATGAACACGATGAAGCCGACGAACTGCGTGATGATGTACGGGTTGCCCAGACCGTCGAAACCGAAGATCGATCCGGCATTCTGAGCAACGACGATTTCCTGCAGGTTCATCGTGCCCGCTTGGATCACCACGCCAATGACCGCCAGCACCATCGGCAACTCATAGGCGATCAACTGTCCGGCCGCTCGAAGACCACCAAGCAACGAGTACTTGTTGGCACTCGCCCAACCAGCCATCAAGATGCCGAGCACCGATACCGAAGAAACGGCGAGTGCGTAGAAAATTCCCGTCTCGAAATTGGTGAACCATGCTTCGGGTCCGAACGGAACCACCGCAACCAACAGGAAGGTGCTGAGCAAGACCACGACGGGTGCCATCTTGAAGATCTTGCGATCCGCGTTTGCAGGGACGATGTCTTCTTTCTGCAACCACTTACCCACTTCAGCGACAAGCTGCAGTGAGCCGTATGGACCAGCTTCCATGGGTCCCAGTCGACTCTGCATGAACGACATCATCTTGAACAGGAAGACATAGACGATCGTCCCCGCAGGAAGAAGCACTGCAACCAGTCCTCCGAGCACGCGGAAGATCGACTGCCCCCAGTAGGGCACTTCGAATGCCAACATCGAATTCACCGATCGATGTCCCCGAGAATGAAATACAACGAAGCAAGGATGGTGATGATGTCGGGTACGTACACACCTCGCAGCACCCACGGAACCACAGAAATGTTGTTGAAACTCGCCGAGCGGATCTTTACGCGGAACGGTCCTAGATCGCCTCGCGACACGACGTAGTAGCCCATCTCGCCGAGTGGGTTTTCCGTCGAAACCCAGGCTTCACCTTCCGGAACCTTGATGATCTTCGGCACCTTGGCCATCACCGGTCCGCTCGGGATGCCGTCCAACAACTGATCGACGATCT
>CAZZJH010000106.1:0-4356 GCA_964654335.1 uncultured Acidimicrobium sp. | reverse complement strand
GTGCCGTGTGCCGTCACCGTTTCGGGAATGACATTGCTCGCGGTGCCCGCGATCAGGCGAGTGACGGTGACCACCGTCGGGTCGAAAATGTCGAATTTTCTCGTCACCATCGTTTGCAGTGCTTGAACGATTTCACAGGCAACAGGAACCGGATCGAGCGTGCGATAGGGCTCCGAAGCGTGACCACCCTTGCCGGTGAGCGTGAATTTGAGATCATCCGACGACGCCATGACGGGGCCGCCTTTGCTCGCTATGAAACCTGCGGGAAGTGCAGACGTGATGTGCAATGCGTACGCAGCCGTGACGGGTGAGGACTCACCATTGGCGAGTGCCGGAACGTCCAAGAGCCCCTCGTTCAACATGAACTCGGCTCCGCCGTGACCCTCTTCACCAGGCTGGAACATGAACAACACGCGACCCGGGATGGACGACTTTCGTTCCGCGAGGATCTTCGCTGCTCCAGCAAGCATCGCCACGTGGGTGTCGTGGCCACAGGCGTGCATCACGTTGTCGACCTTGGATGCGAAGTCGAGCCCCGTGTCTTCGGGCATCGGCAGTGCATCCATGTCGCCACGAAGCATGACTGTGGGACCTGGTTTGTCGCCTGTCAGGAGCGCCGCAATGCCACTCGTAGTCTCGTGCAATGTGACGTCGACCGGCAGACCTTCTAGCGCTTCGAGCACGCGCTCACGAGTCTTCGGCAAGTCGTTTCCCACTTCGGGCCACTTGTGTAGATCTCGACGAATTGAACGAGCGAACTCCAGGTTGTCGGTGGCATGGGCGACCACCTCGGTACCCAGACCGTGGCGATCGTTTGCCGATGGCGTGGCAGCCATGTGTCCCCCTTTGATCTCTGCACCGAATCGTATGTCGGGTTCGTGAAGTGTGAACAATTCGCCAATTCCCCGTACGGGTGAATTGTTTACGATGTAACAAAGGAGGGTCGATGCTCACTGTCGAATTCACCGTCGAGCCATTCGTCGACGGTTCACCAGGGCCACATGTCATCGCAGCAGTGGAAGCTGTGGAAGCGCACGGGTTCAGTGTCGACTTCGGTCCGTTCGGAACGTCGTTCTCCGTCCCCGAAGATCGAGTTCCGCAAGTGGTGGCTGATCTCCTGCGTGCCGCTTATGCCAACGGCGCCACCTATGTGAGCGTTGATGTAGGCCGGTTGGATCTCTTGTGACGGTTCCGTCGACCGAGCAGGTGCGGGCGATGTTGCGGCCCCTCATGTCGGCAACCGGCGCCGAGTTCGTCGACGCGGATGCAGCCCAGCAGGGGGACATCACATTGCGAATTGGTGATGAGGTCTTGGGAGCCGTGCGATTGCCCGCCCTTCACGGCGCACTCGATCGGGTGATCGACTCCGTGGAGCGCGAGCTTGGTGGAAAGTTGAAGGATCTTTCTCGTGATCGTAAGCAAATGGCGATTCGGTTGTTGGACGAGCGTGGAGCATTCATGTTGCGACGAGCTGTCGAGGACATCGCTGATGCAATGGGTGTCTCGCGCATCACCGTCTACAACTATTTGAACGCCCTGCACCGCTGAAGGGCCGACCATGAAGCACCAGTTCAACGCCATCGGTTTCGATGCAGACGACACACTGTGGTTCAGCGAGGAATCGTTCCGTAAGTACGAAAACGAATTTGTCGAGCTTGTCACCCCCTATGCGCCTCCAGGTGTCGACGTAAAGGCGGCCCTTACTGCTATCGAGAGAGCCAACATCGGCGCCTATGGCTACGGTGTGAAGTCGTTCGGTCTTTCCTCGATTGAGGCGGCGATTTCGGTGTCGAACGGCATGGTGCCGGCTTCAGTCGTGCAACAGATTCTTCGTGGTGTGCGCGAGCACTTGACGGAACCGGTGCGGTTGTTCGAATCCGTGGGGGAGGTGCTGCAGACAGTGAGCGGTAATCATCGCGTGATCCTGATCACCAAGGGAGATCTCGTTCACCAAAGTCGCAAGGTGGAGACTTCGGGACTCGCTCATCACTTCGATTCGGTGGAGATCGTGTTGGAAAAGGACCCACACACATACGCGCGGGTGTTGAAGAGTCTCGATATTGATCCGACCAGGTTCTGCATGGTCGGCAATTCTTTGAAGAGCGATATCTTGCCGATACTCGAACTCGGTGGATTCGGCGTCTACGTCCCCTACGAGATCCAATGGGAACTCGACCATGCGGAGCATCCGCCACCGCCGGGCTCGCGGTTCGTGGAATTGCCCGATCTCCATGCGGTGGCTGGATGGTTGGCTACCAACGTCGAATGACCGCTTACAAACGGCGGAGGTGCACTTCCTTCATCCGATGATCCGAACCTTTGTGGATCACTAGTGATGCTCGCGACCGCGTGGGAGCGATGTTCTCTTGCAAGTTCTTGCCGTTGATTGCTTTCCAGATCTCACGTGCCATGGTTTCCGCCTCGTTGTCTGACAGTGCAGCAAAGTGCCGAAAGAAGCTGTCGGGATTCTGGAAGACCGTTGCCCGCAAGGCAAAGAATCGCTCAACGAACCAGTTTTCGATGTCGCTCTCGTCGGCATCGAGGTAGATCGAGAAGTCGAAATAGTCGCTCACGAACTCGGTGGCTTCAGTGCCTACCTGCAACACGTTCAGTCCTTCGAGGATCAAGATGTCGGGCTGGCGAACTACTTGTTGTTCGTCATCGACAATGTCGTACACCACGTGGCTATAGAAAGGCGCTGCCACCTCTGACTGTCCCGCCTTGATCGCACGCAGAAACTCGACCAATCGACGGGTGTCATAGCTCTCGGGAAACCCCTTGCGATCCATGATCCCGCGTTCTTCGAGAACTCGGTTGGGGTGGAGGAAGCCATCGGTGGTGATCAGTTCGACGCGCGGATGCTCTGGCCATCGAGTGAGCAATGCCTGCAGGATGCGAGCAGACGTGCTCTTGCCCACGGCGACGGAGCCAGCAACGCCGATGATGTAGGGAACTTTCGGGGCGATGGTGCCCAAGAACGTCGCCGAAACTCGGTGCAGATTCTGTGTCGCACTGACGTACAGGTTCAACAGACGCGTGAGAGGGAGGTACACCGCGACCACTTCTTCAAGATCGATGCGATCATTGATACCGCGGAGAGCCTCGAGGTCCCGCTCGTGCAGGGTGAGGGGAGTCTGGGCCCGCAACTCGGCCCACTCATCGCGTCCAAATCGCAAGTAACGATCGACGTCAACGGCGTCAATCACGAGTGGCCCCTACTTGGCGCGATTCCACGGGGCAGCAGGGGATGCCGCACCTGGCCCACCAGTGAGCACTTCAAACCCTGAATCAGTGACGAGCACCGTGTGCTCAAACTGAGCAGTGCGCTTACCGTCGGCAGTCACGGCCGTCCACTCGTCATCCCACATGCGGTGCTGCCACGTACCGAGGGTGATCATCGGCTCAATGGTGAAGGTCATGCCTGGGCGCATGATCGTGTTGTTGCGAGGGTCGTAATAGTGCAGCACCTGAATGTCGGTGTGGAACTGTTCGCCGATGCCGTGTCCGATGAACGCGCGCACGACGCCAAACCTGTCCTGCTTCGCTCGAACTTCAATTGCCTTGCCAATATCCGAGAGTGGACGACCGGGCACGACGGCCTCGATGCCCCGCCACATGCACTCTTCGGTCACGTCGATCAGGTGACGACTCTCATCATCGATTTCACCAACGGGGAACGTTGCGTTGGTGTCACCATGCACACCTTTGAAGTAACACGTGACATCCAAGTTGATGATGTCGCCGTCTTCCAGCACTCGTGAGTCGGGAATACCGTGGCAAATGACTTCGTTGACCGAAGTGCACACACTCTTCGGATATCCCGAATAGTTGAGCGGACTCGGATACGCGCTTCGATCAATGCACAGTTGGTGGACATAAGCATCGATCTCGTCGGTCGTGATTCCTGGCTTCACGAACTCGCCAGCCATTCGCAGCACCTCTGCAGCCATTGCACCCGTCACACGCATGCGCTCGATCACGTCCGGCGACTTCACAGCCGACTCGGGGGATCGCTTCACCTTGCCGGTGTCGGCATACGGCGGGCGAGCGATGTGTGCGGGAACCGTGCGCATGGGGCTCACCTCACCGGGGAGCACACGACCATCCATGGGCTTGTGGCAGCGCTTGTACTTGCGGCCACTACCGCACCAGCAGGCATCGCCGGCGGCGGGAAGAATCTTCGGAGGAGTGTTGGTAACGCTGGACATCCGTCTTTCAGGCTAGGGGCAGCAGCCACCTAATTACGGGCGTGAGGTTTAAGCGTTTTGAGTTTCGCGGGCTTGTGGCAGCGCTGATTCGGACTGGCGGAAAGTCTGAATGATCACGACCGCCATGACGCTCACGAACGGAAGGTTT
>CAZZJH010000105.1:0-4371 GCA_964654335.1 uncultured Acidimicrobium sp. | reverse complement strand
CGACTGATGCGGAATCCGAGTCGTTCCTCGACGACCTCTCGCGGCTCGCTGGTCTTGGCGTTGGTCACTTCGTTCTCGACTTCGGCCACCCGCGTTCGGTGGAGCCAGTCCTGCGGTTCGTGGAGCAGGTGATGAAGCCTCTCAGGCTGCGATAGTCATTGGAGCGGGTGACGGGAATCGAACCCGCAAAGCCAGCTTGGAAGGCTGGAACTCATGCTTATTGAACTGCAATTATTCGGGACTTAGGTTATCTCTCATTGCTTGACTTACTCCAACAATCTGCAACTGGTGGCTTTTGGAATGCAGTCGAAGTGATTTGTGGAGTGGCGCAGGACGACTAATTGCGCGCAAAGAGCCGCTCTCGCGAAAGTGCTTTACAACCTTGGGGGGCGGCGTACCAGTACGATTTTCCGGGATCTAGAGACACTCGGCCGGCTGCACTTCTACTCATTAAGTCTCCCGAGGTCGAACTATGCATTCCATCAGTGACGTTGGTGGCCGATGGACATACTGCGCCAAGCGCGTGAAGTAGCTCGTGCAACGATAGCAATCCCACCGACCAATCGTCGAAGGTATCTCCGGTGAATGGCAATTGATCGCACATGTCGGATGTGATGCCCGAGAGGTTAATCATCGAAGCACGCCCCTGTGCTGAGCCGCCGCACAATCCCTGGCCACCGAACTCGATGCCGCCATCGTAGAAAATCATGTACTGCTTACCATCTTGTACTCGTCCTGCCGCCTGCATTGCTTTCAAGATCGACTGATCGTTGGGGCAAGGGCGGTCAACGCACGACGCCGGATCACGCCTGGTGACCGCTTCTGGCACCGGGAAGTACATGATGTCGGGTTGCCCTTCGAACGTATCGATGCGAACGGTATTGGCGTTGTTCGTCGAAACTTCGACGAATGCCTGCATCGCGCGGAGCGCCGACTCAATCTCGCCTCGGGTGTCGAACCACCGGTCTTTGGCGTCGCGCTTGATCGCGTACACCGCCTTCAATTGCGCGCCAACGATGTCGTCGGGTCTGTCGTAGCTAGTGCGGGGCAGGCCGAGTTCCGCCGCACGGTCGAACGGCTTGTCGTCCCAGAGTGGGTGTCTGGAGGTGTCGCTGTTGCAGCGACCTTTGGCCGCGAGCTTGTCGGATGTGATGTGAAAGTACAGGTCGTGGCGCGGGTCGAGCACTGGCGAGCGTCCCGTAACCGTGCCTCTGGAAAACGCATCGGCCGTTGGGTCATACGGTTCGGCAAGGTCGCGCATAAACCCACCTCGAATCTCCCACGCTTTTGATTCATCGGTCACCCCGGGGATCTTGACTCGTTCACCATCTTTTGGGGTCTCAGGTCCCGGGCACCTGGGCAGCCACCGCATCCACTGCATAACGAAATCGATGGCACCGAAATACGTGCGCACCCACGTGGTCTGTTGTTCAGATGAGCCGGTCGTGGGGTAGCGGCCGAGACTGGCCATCGTGCCGCATGACACGCCATTTGCTTGACTTTGTGCGAACCCGATGATCGGAACGCGGTCGTTGATCGCATCAGTCATCGCAATGCACTCTCTCGGCGCCCCCGTCCGGCCGTACGTGCCGGCGGGCGCCTCAAACACCAACATGTAGAGTTTGCCGTTGCTGATCGTCGCGTCCCGTTCGGACGACCCGCCACGTGCAACGTCGTCTGCCAGGCGCAAGGTGTTGCCCCACCCGGCCGCGGCGAGAACGTCCTGGAACTCCGCCAGGCCGTTGTGGAACAGAGGGCGCTTGTTGTATTCAGCAAAATATGAAGCCCACTGCTCTTTTGTCATGTTGAGTGCGAGATATCCAACGTCTATCGCACCCTGATACGTGTCAAGCCGCAATCCATAGCCGGCGTTTTGAAGTGACCACCACTCATCGGCGTAAGCGGCAAAGCGGGAGATCTCACCCGAGGTATCGCGCTTAAGGTCTTGCGCGAACGACGGTACCACGTAAATTAACTTCAACTGCGCTCCGTCGGGGTTATCGTCGGGTCGGTCCGTGGTTGAACGCGGTAGCGGTCGAGTGAGACTTGCAATGTCGTCCGCCAGAGGGTCTTTTGGAGCGGCGGGAAGGCTGGCAAAAGCCAGTGGGCTCGCGCCATCATTTGCTGCCAGGATCCCGCTCGGCATCCGAATGGGCATTGACGATGGGCCTTTCACGTTGAACTGAAGGAATAGTGGGATGATTGACCACACCGAGTTTTGTGGTGTGCCGTCGGGCAATTTGGCAGCGGTGGCGAATACGCCACTTTGAGCATCAATCGTGCCGTCAAGACTGCCGCAGCCGCCGAGGATCATGGTGGCCGGGACCCAGGTGACGAATCGGTCGATGCGAATTCGCCCACTAGCGCCTGCATCAAACTGCATACCAGTTGAGAAACCCTCATTCCCGTCACCGTCACGCGGTTCGATGGTCGCAAAGCATGTTTCGGGAATTGTCTCTGGAATCTCGCGATTGGTGTAGCCCCATGCAGTTGTGATGTTTGGTAGTAAATCCTCTGTGAGCGTCACATCATGCAGCACCACAGCAACCAATCCGGTTTGGGCATTGGCATGAATTCCCACAGAGCGAAGTTGCTGCGAGCCGTCCGCGCCCTGCTTGACGCCTTGTTGCTCTCGCATCACTTTGGTGGAACCGTCGACGGGTCCGCACGCACACATGAGAGTTGCGATTACTGAGAGCACCGCCCAGATCAACACTTGTCGTGATGGCACCCAGTACTGAGTCACGGTGTGGTTACCCTAATCACGTCGCCCGTCTCGTCGGAGGCGAGCAGTTCGATAAACAACCCCTCAGTTTCGAGCGACTTACCGACAGGAATCGTGTAACGGTCCACAATCGGCATGCGCGCCGGGTCAAGCGATAACTCTCCCTTGGCGATAGCTGGGCCGTCACCGCTGCGCTTGGTGCTATCCATCACGTACACGAGCACGCCAGGTCGGCCTTCGTCGTAACCGCGGATGCGGCGAGTCTCGATCACAAGCACTCTCCCCTTGTCCAGGGGCCGGACGATAGCTTTAGGTGAGGCCTCCGCGTCTTCGATCGGGGAGATGAAGTGCGTCGTCTCTTGCACTGAGCCTTCCGCTATGCAACGAACTTGATCGTCGTTTAGCCATCCGAGCAAGAAGCGGCTCCACGCGGTGAGTTCAGGCGAAGCGCCGCGGAACGAATTCATCAAGTCCCATTCCCAGAACGTGCCGTCATACTTAGTTGAGTTGGGTGTGGTGTCGTAGAGGTCTTCGAGTCCCAACCACAAATGGCCGGTTTCGTGGGCGATCGATCGCCAGTTGCCGGCCTGCCAACCACCCGTCCAAACCACGTCCGTGACGTCACCTCCGGCCGTTGCTATTGGTGTTGACAGCGGAAGTGCTTGTGGCCAGAAAGTGGCCGCCGGGTCGCGTGGAGTCTCCACCACTACCACGTCGTACGCACCGACGTTGAGCGACGGGTCCGCCATGCGAATCGCCTTCGATGTGACGCCGTTGGAGTCTGCGAAACCGTCGGGTGAGTACAAATTGTACTTCTTGGCTGAGTCAGGCAAGTTGACCACGAGCTCGTACGGCGCCACCGCAACATCAACTCGGGCGCGGCCAAATGACATGCGTGAGTAGTACGTGACGACGTCGCTCATCGCCTCGATGAGTGCGTCGTAATCCTGCTGGGTATACGGGAGGTCAGCAAACCCTACGGGCAAGGCGAAAAGCCGCACGCTTGTGAGGCTCCCGGCGTACGTGGTTCGGCGCGGAAAGCCCAGCGAGCTGATCCTCGTCGGGTCATCCATTCCATTGTCAGGGGTGGCGTCGGCGATGCGGCACGCATCGAGCGGTGCCAACTGCGTCGATGGTGAGACTCGCGAATCGGCGGAAATTGCTGGTTGTACAGTGGTTCTTGGGGTCGCGACGGTCGTCGGTGTTTGAACATTAGGCGAGTTCGACATGGAACAGCCCACCAATAGTGTGAAACACGAGACTGTTACGAGAATCAATGATTTCAGATTCACTCGACCAGTCTTGCACTCAGCGGCGCTCGGCCGCACGACCCAACCTGCGAAACGCTTGAAATTGGAGTAGTTTCATTCTTCATTCGCATGACGTGATTGCCTGTTCTGCTCGAAACGCAGAATGTCTATGGAAGTGATTCGTCGCGTTCGTCGAATACCTCGGTCTAGTGACCATTCCTTCAACCCTATGGATCGTGCCGCTCACGGTACTCGGAAGTTGCTTCTTGGTCATCATGCTGCTGGAGCACGAGATCGCACAAACGCCCGTTACCGGGCGATCCTGAAATGTCCCCGATTGGAAACGTTGGAGCGGGTGACGGGAATCGAACCCGCATAGCCAGCTTGGAAGGCTGG
>CAZZJH010000104.1:0-4446 GCA_964654335.1 uncultured Acidimicrobium sp. | reverse complement strand
GTCCCGACAAGATCAACACCGAAGAGTGGCTCGATTGTCATCGCGCTGCTCACCAAATTGGTTTGCGGTCGAACATCACCATGATGTTCGGTTCGATCGAATCACCGCGCAGTTGGGCTCGGCACTTCGTCGTCACACGCGCCCTTCAGGAAGAAACGGGTGGCTTCACGGAATTCGTCGGTCTTCCCTTCGTACACATGGCCTCGCCCATCTACCTACAGCGCAAGGCACGACGTGGCCCCACCTTCCGCGAAACGATCCTGGTGCACGCCATTGCACGAATCGTGTATCACGGACTGATCGACAACGTGCAGGTGTCGTGGACGAAGATCGGCGTGGAGGGTGCGCGCCAACTTCTACGCAGTGGTTGTAACGATCTCGGTGGAACCCTGATGGATGAGAACATCTCCCGCGCAGCAGGAGCAAGCCACGGACAGAAGATGACCGAAGATGCGTTCGGCTCGCTGGTGGCTCCGATCGGACGCCCGCTCGCGCAGCGAACGACGCTCTACGACAGGGCGCTTCGCGCTGCGGCTACGTCGTCGGTCAGCTGAGTCCGTAGCGACTCGAGCCCGTCGAACTTACGCTCGCTGCGAAGGAATTTTTCGAAAGTCACTCGGGCCCGCTGCCCATACAAGTCTCCGTCGAAATCGAGAAGATGAGCCTCGAGCAGTGAATGATCCGAATGCTCCACGAACGTCGGTCTACGACCAAGGTTCACAGCACACAGATAAGCCCGACCAGCCTCATCGAAAAAATGTCCTGCATAAACCCCATCAGCAGGCAGACACATCGCCTGCGGCACGGCAATGTTCGCGGTTGGAAACCCAATTGTTCTGCCGCGCTGGTCTCCGTGGACTACTTCGCCGCGGATTTCAAAGGGTCTCCCTAGCAACTGGGCGGCAGTCTCCACTTGACCACCAGCAAGCGCGCGTCTGATTGCAGTTGAGCTAACAGGCTCCATCACGCCATCCGACCGCGGAATCAACTTCACCGGGTCGACTCGAAAACCCAAATCGCGACCCATTTCGCGAAGAGTTGAAACATTTCCTTGCCGTCGATATCCAAAATGAAAGTCCTCACCCACCACGATCACCTTTGTGCCGAGGCCATCGATCAGTACCTCGCGGGCGAAATCGTCGGCAGTCATTCGCGCCTTCTGCTCATCGAATGTGACCACGCATGTTGCGTCGACACCCGTGGCGGCTAGCAATTCCAATTTCTGCTCCATGTCGGTCAGGAGTCGCGGTGCGGTTTCGGGGCGCACCACAGACGCTGGATGACGATCAAATGTCACCACGACACTCTGACAACCCATCTGATCTGCCAGCTCTCGAACCTGAGCGATTACTGCCTGATGCCCCCGATGCACTCCGTCATAGGCACCAATGGTGATAACGGAAGGACGACTATTTTCGCCACGATTGTCGTCAGTGAGAACGAGCACGGTTGGTCACGCTACTGGCTCAGCCAATACGACGGCTGGGACGGCTTCGCCCTGAACCAACTCGTACACGCCGATGAGTGCACCTTGGTCATCGATGAGCGCCCACGGTCCGTCACCTTCGAATTTCGGTAATCGACGTCCATTCGCCACCATTCGCGCAGTATCTCCGTCGACGACGACCTTGCACGCGAGGCGTAGTGCTTCGATCGCCGGCAACAACTGCGCAGTTTCGATAGGTGCAGATTCGGTTTCGACGAATGGGCCAATTGAATGTCGCCGAAGTTTGCGCAGGTGAGCACCTCCACCCAACGCTGTGCCGAGATCTGCCGCCAAGGAACGGACATAGGTTCCAGACGACACGGTGACGTCGATGAGGAATACCTGCGGTTCATCGGTTGGCTCGACAGTGAAGTGATGAACGGTCACCGGTCGAGCTTGGCGCTCGATCTCGATGCCTTCGCGAGCCAACTCGTGCAGTCTCTTGCCATCGACCTTCAACGCCGAGACCATCGGTGGCACCTGCATGA
This sequence comes from uncultured Acidimicrobium sp., assembly GCA_964654335.1. Classification (GTDB taxonomy): domain Bacteria; phylum Actinomycetota; class Acidimicrobiia; order Acidimicrobiales; family Ilumatobacteraceae; genus UBA3006. The sequence goes on along the minus strand of CAZZJH010000104.1, from coordinate 2,472 downwards.
TCGATCCTGTCAAGGTTTGCGCTGCTGCACGCACGTCTTCTAACGCGACATGAGACATGTCGAAGTGACCGGTGACTTCGCCAGAATCGTCCAGCGTCGAAGTACTTACGCCCAACACCACTTCCCCCGTGTATCTCTTGTCCAGTCCGCTCAGGAACTTCATCAATCGAGTGACGTATCCGACACCGACTAGTAGAACACCCGTTGCATCCGGATCGAGTGTTCCGGCATGACCGATGCGCCTCTCGCCAAGTCGTTTGCGGAGCATCGCCACCACGTCGTGGCTGGTCATTCCCGCCGGCTTGTCGACGATGACGAGTCCGTGTTGGGTGGGCGGTCGACGCCTCGCCATCGCTACCGTTCGTCGTCTTGCTGGCGATTGCGCATTGGGTCATTGCGCAACAACTCTTCGATCCGGCTAGCTGCACGAATCGTTTCATCCGGCTTGAACTGCAAGACCGGCGTTCGGCGTGAATGAACCTGGTCGGCGATCGCCTTCTGCAGGCGCTTGCGGTGCTCGTTCAACGCCTCGACAATCTGCTCGTCGCCTTCGGAACCTTGAAGCGAGTCGTAGAACACGATCCCTCTATTCATCTCCGAGTCGACGTCGACTGCGGTGATGGTGACGAACCCGAGTCGATCGTCGTCGATGCGCATCAACTCGTCGGCCACCACCTCGCGAACGGTCTCACTCATCCGAGCTGCTCGCGGGTAACTGTGTCGACGACTCTTCGAGGACCGACGTGGAGGTTTGCCCATCGTGATTCAGCCTTCCCGTTGATTCGCCGTGTCGCTCATCTACGATACGGAGACCATGGCAGCAAAGCGCGCGGCGATCACGGGCAACGATCCGCAGACCAAGGTGCCGCCTTTCCGCTACACCGCCTCGCTTGCCAATCAGATCGAGTCCAAATGGCAGGACCGTTGGGACGAACGGGGCACGTTCCATACGCCCAATCCAGCCGGCCCGCTGGGCGATCCGGCACGAGTTTCGGCAAAAGAGAAGTTGTTCGTCATGGACATGTTTCCTTATCCATCGGGGGCTGGACTACACGTTGGACACCCGCTGGGCTACATCGCCACCGACGTGTTCGCCCGATTCAAGCGAATGACGGGCATGAACGTGTTGCACACACTCGGCTACGACAGTTTCGGATTGCCGGCCGAGCAACATGCGATCGTCACGGGGATCCATCCACGCATCAACACCGAGTCGAACATCGCCAACATGCGTCGGCAGTTGCGCAGGCTCGGCCTTGGTCATGACCAGCGGCGAAGCGTGAGCACGACCGATGAGGACTACTACCGCTGGACGCAATGGATCTTCTTGCAGATCTTCAACTCGTGGTTTGACGAGAAGGCTGGACGTGCTCGACCGATCGCCGAATTGATCGCACAGTTCGAATCGGGTGAACGCGCGTCGGGCAGAGGACCATGGTCGTCACTTTCACCGAAGGAGCGCGGCGAGATCCTCAATCGCCACCGTCTCGTATATCTATCCGATGCTCCCGTCAATTGGTGTCCAGGGCTCGGCACGATCCTCGCCAATGAAGAAGTCACGGCTGAGGGACGCAGTGACATCGGCAACTACCCCGTCTTCAAACGGAACATGCGTCAGTGGACCATGCGCATCACCACCTATGCCGACCGCTTGATCGAAGATCTGGACCGGCTGGACTGGCCGGAACCGATCAAGTTGATGCAACGCAATTGGATCGGTCGCAGTGAAGGTGCCCGTGTGCGTTTTGCCACGACGGCGGGCGACGTCGAAGTGTTCACGACCCGACCAGACACCTTGTTCGGCGCCACCTTCATGGTGCTGTCACCGGAGCATCCACTCGTCGAACGACTCACCACCGGTGATTGTCGTGCGGCAGTGCGCGACTACCAGGATCGGGCGCGTTCACTGAAGGATGCAGATCGACAGGATGACGCGCGAGAGAAAACTGGCGAGTTCACCGGCGCCTACGCGACTAATCCCGTCAATGGAAATCAGATTCCCGTGTGGATTGCCGACTACGTATTGATGGGTTACGGCACGGGAGCGATCATGGCCGTTCCCTCGGGCGACCAGCGCGACTTCGAGTTCGCCCGTAAATTTTCGCTTCCCATCGTGGCAACTCAGCAGCCACCTGACGCGTGGTTCGCCGATCGAGGAATCGAACCAACTCTCGAGTGCTCTGCTTGGCCGGAAGCATTCGTAGGCGAAGGCACTTACGTCAATTCGAAGAACGAGTCACTGAAACTCGACGGAACGACCAGCATGTCTGCCGCCAAAAGCGCAACGAATGCATGGCTTGAGTCGAATGGATTCGGCCTTTCAGCGATCACGTACAAGCTTCGCGACTGGCTCTTCTCCCGTCAGCGTTACTGGGGTGAACCGTTCCCGATCGTCTACGACGAGAACGAAGTTCCGATCGCGGTGCCGTTCGAATCGCTGCCGGTTCGCCTTCATGAACTCGACGACTTCAA
>CAZZJH010000103.1:2917-4491 GCA_964654335.1 uncultured Acidimicrobium sp. | reverse complement strand
AAGGCAACCAATGCCGTAACCGGCGCAAGGATGAGCCACCGCAGTGCAATGAAGACTTTGTCGCGAGCCATGCGTCGCACCATAAGGAGCGACGACCAAGACGAATGGTGCAAATGTGACTGTCGGCACGAACTTCAGTAACGACTGATTCACGTCACTAGATGCGGTACTCCGTGCTCAGATTCGAGGTTCAGCAACAAGTAAGGGAATTCGTCGCGAAGTCTTTTCGCGATATTCCGCATACGGCGGGAACACCGCCACCGCGCGCTGCCACCACTCGTCATACTCGGCGCCATCGATCTCACGGACTTCCACCCAGTGCGGCTCAGGTCCGTCCTGCACGGTGACCTCTCGTGGGTTGGCCAGCAGATTGGCGTACCAATCCGGATTCGTTGCCGCACCACCCTTCGAAGCCACCAACAAATACTCTCCATCGTGCTCAACGCGCATCAATGCGATCTTGCGCACTGATCCGGATTTCGCACCGCGCATCGCCACGATGACCACGGGAATCCCCGTGTCGAGGAGCGTGCCACCCTCTTTTCCTCCCGTGCGCTCGTACTGCTCGACTTGTTCGCGCACCCATGCAGATGTGCTCGGTACGTAGGTTCCGGTAAGCGTGGCCATAGAAACTCCCACTGTAGGCAACGCAGTATTGTGAGCACATGCGCAAAACGATTCTCGTCGCCATCACCTCGGTGGCCATAGTTCTCCCATCGTGCTCAAGTGGCGAGACGACCAAAGTGGAGTCGACAGTGGCGCCCGAGATTTCTGCCGTCACTGAGCCCACGTCATCTGAGTCCACCGCGGTGGCTGAGACCACCACGACACTGGAAGAGGAAGCAAAGGGTCTCGAGCCAATCGAAATTCTCAGCGTTGGTGCTGGTGGTGGCAGCGGCGAATTGACGATCGTCGTCAATGAAAAGCCCAAAGGTTGGGTCCGCTTCAAGGTGTCGCTTGATGGACCGGATTCGTCCAGCATGCGTGCGAAGATCCTGGATGTACAAGACATTGGTAACGGCGTCGCGATCATCGTTTCCACGGCCGATTACTCGGGGGGCGCACCGATGACCGTGGCCGTGTCGTGGGCCAACGACACCGACGTCACCAGTGCGCTCGCCTATGCCAAGTGCGCCAATGGTGTGCCGCTCAGCGGCAATTGCTGAATTGGAGACTGTAATGGCGTCTTTTACGGGCGATCGCAGCAAATTTTTCCCAGCGATCGAGAAGAAATATGGGAAACCCATCGCTCATTGGTTCAAATTGCTGAAGGACCTCGGCGACGCCAAATATGCCGAGCAGATTTCACTCCTGCGCGACCGCCACGAATTCAGCCAGGCTCATGCAAATGCCGTGGTGATGTATCACCGCGGTTCTAAATCGTCGAAGCGGCATGACGATCCAGCAGCATTCTTCAAGACTCTCGAACCTCAAAAGGCAAAGTTGGCGAGAGCGATCTTTACTGCAATACGCGCCAAGTACCCGAAGCTCGAAATGGTGATCGCCTGGAATCAGCCAATGTTGAAACACGGTGATCACTACGTGTTTGGACTGTCAGCTGCGAAGAATCACCT
>CAZZJH010000103.1:0-2817 GCA_964654335.1 uncultured Acidimicrobium sp. | reverse complement strand
CGATCGAACTGAGCGAGGAATGTTCGGTCGTGGCTCACGGCCACCACCGTCCCCTCGAACCCGTCAAGCGCCTTTTCCAAGGACTCAGACGACTCGATGTCCAGGTTGTCCGTGGGCTCGTCCAGAAGTAGCACGTTGTGACCCTCGATCTCCAAACGAAGAATCTCGAGCCGGGCCTTTTGCCCACCCGACAACGTCTCGAACTTTTGCCGCGCATTGTTACGCAATCCGTAGCGAGCGAGCGTCTTCATCGCCCTCTCCTCGTCGGAAATGCGGTCGTGCACGATGTCGATGCATTCGCGACCAATGAAATCGGGACGGTCATTCACCTGAGTGAACACCCCTACGGATGTTCGTGGACCGAAAGACACCAAGCCATTGGTTGGCTGCAGATCTCCGGACAGCACCTTGAGTAAGTGGGTCTTCCCTGTTCCATTCGGGCCGATCAACCCCACACGCTCGCCAAACATCACGTCGTCGCTGAACGGCCAGAACAAATCGTTCACTGACACGTCCTCGAGACGCGCAACTCGCCTCGCCGAATCTGCGCCGCGCAAACGAACATAAATCTGCTGATCGGGAACAGGGGGCGGCGGCGGCCCCGCTGCAACGAACTTCTCCCACCTTGTCTCAGCTGCGTTCGCCTTGGTGGCGTTTTTGAAGTTCTGTGCCGCACGTTGCTTCATTATCTTCATGTGGTGGAAGAGTCGTCTCTCTTCGTCGTTCCATCGCTTCAGTCGATCTCCGAGGAGCTCTTGACGTTTCTCTCTGGCTTCAGGGAATGTGGCGAATGAACCACCGTGCACCCAACAACCCGCTCCTTCAATGGCAATCACCTTGGTGGAACAACGCTCGAGCAAGGTGCGGTCGTGGCTCACCATCAAGATGGTGGACTTGCACTTTCGAAGTTCCTCTTCAAGCCACTCACGGGTTGGGATATCGAGGTAGTTGTCAGGCTCGTCCAACAACAGCACGTCGGCACCCGACGTGAGCAGCAGGTCGAGCACGAGCCGCTTGCGTTCGCCTCCCGAGAGTTCCGAGACGAGTCGCGTAGACACGTCATCTACTTGTGTCTTCACACTGCGCTGAGCGGAGGCCTGCCACTGCGCCTCAAGTTCATACCCGCCCAAGTCACCCCAATTGGAAAGCGCATTGGCGTACCCGATGCCGTCGTCCTCCCCCGATGCCATCGCCTTCTCGGCAGCAATCAGTGCACGACCTGCATCACGCAAGGCCTTCGGCGCCACTTCGATCAACATCTCGCGAATCGTGTCGTGGGGGCGCGACATGCCCACGTCCTGAGTCATGTAGAGCATCGTCCCGGCAATGGCGAACTCACCTGCATCGGCTTCGATCGCACCCGAGAGAATCCGCAGGATCGTGCTCTTACCCACGCCATTCGCTCCGACGATGGCCGCATGTTCGCCGGATGTCACGCGAAAGCTCACATCAAAGAAGAGTTGGTCGCCTCCTGGAGGTCCGTACTCCAATTCGCTGACGACGATGCCTGACATGACGCACCAGTCTGTCGGCAGATAGACAGGATCCATGGAAATCGAGATGATCGTGGAGATTCCTCAGGGGTCACGCAACAAATACGAGATGAACCATGACACTGGCGAGATCTGGCTAGATCGGACGCTCTTCACCGCCACGCAATACCCGCTCGACTACGGCTTCTTTCCTCACACGCTCGGCGAGGACGGCGATCCGCTCGATGCGCTCATCCTCCTGCCCCAAGCCACATTCCCTGGCTGCCACCTGTGGGCGCGGCCGATCGGTGTGTTCTGGATGTCGGACGAGAAGGGGCCCGATGCGAAAGTGCTGTGTGTGCCATCCCGCGATGCTCGCTACGCGCACTACACCGACTTGAAGGATGCACCCGACTTCTTGTTGAAAGAGATCGCCAACTTCTTCGAGATCTACAAACTGATCGAACCAGGCAAGGAATCGAGCGTCGGCGAGTGGGCAGACGTCAAGGCTGCCGAAGCCGAGATTGAGTCAGCCCTCAAGCGCTATCAACACTGAGCAGGTTCAAGCCCGAAATGGCTCACCGGCAGCATCCTCATACAACTTGACCACGGACATCTCCCCCGATTTCGCGCCATAGACATTAAGTGCCCGTTGGTGAAGTTGCTCCACGAGTTTCGCTACGGGGATGTCAATCCCCGTCTTTTCTCCGAGACTCAAGGCAAGTTGCAGATCCTTGACGACGAGATCAATGGTGAATCCCTCGTCATAGTTTCCAGCCTCGAACACACTGTTGATGTCGTACTGCAAGAAGTTCGACTGAGATGGTGAAGAGCACAGAGCCTGTTGCACGACACGTAGATCAAGTCCGAGTTTCGAGGCCATCGCCAGTACTTCAGACGTGCCGGCGGCATGGACGAACCAAAGCAAGTTCAACAGCACCTTGATTCCGTATCCTGCCCCATTCGCTCCCACGTAATAGATCTGCCCCGGCATTCCGCCGAGTGCCTCAAACAGCGGCAGATGCTTCTCGAAATCATCCTTCGCTCCACCAACGAAGATCTGTAACGACGCACCAGTTCGCGAATCAACGATCGGCGCCTTGGCCAAGAACGAAACCGGTGCCTCCATCACCGAGATCCCTCTTGGCTCAGCCAACACCTTGATCTCGTTGGCGACATCGACCGACGACGTGCTCATGTCGATGAAGGTCGACCCAGGCTTCATCTGCTCGAGCGCACCACCACTGCCGATCATGATCTCGCGCACATGCTTCGGTGCAGGTAACACCGTGATCACCACATCACTCGCGGCTCCTACTTCAGCGACGCTGTCTGCCCACTTCGC
>CAZZJH010000102.1:0-4503 GCA_964654335.1 uncultured Acidimicrobium sp. | reverse complement strand
ACCGTGATGGCCGTCGTCACGCTTGGCACCAACTTTGCCAAGCGGCAGCGTTAGACGTTCGCCGACACTTCGTCGTTAGGCTGAACGAATGCCCTTCGAAACCCCCGCACCCGACCTCGACAAGATCCGCACAGCCTGGGAGGCGTGGGAAAAGGGCGAGGAGCAGCCGGGTAAGACCTTGTCGAACCTGAAGACCGCCGGTCTCGACCAGATCATTCGTCAACTCGCGGAGACGGGCTGGAAGCCTCGCGGATGAGGCGTCCGGGTGGGGATCAGGTGATCCCACGCCCAGCGAATGTATGGGTTCGCCCGTACAACCCGTGGAGCGCATTGGATCTCGGTCCCTTGGAAAGTGCCGAGGCCGTCGCATCACGTGTGACTGACTTCGCAGCTCGATTTACACCCCTGCCGCCAAAAGAGAACGCTCAAATTTCAGCAGTTTTGATTGGACTGAGCGATGGGCCACATGGGGCGGAGGTAATTCTCACAAAACGTTCCAAACACATGCGCACCTATACGAGTGAAATCTCATTGCCCGGTGGTCGGATGGAAGAATCAGAATCTCCCCATGAGACAGCCTTGCGTGAGGCGTGGGAAGAGATCTCGCTCCTGCCCGAACGCGTCCAGGTGATCGGCGAGCTTGCGCCAGTCACCACCTCGTTTAGTCGAACCCACATCGTGCCTGTCGTTGGCTTGGTTGACCTAGATGGAGAGGAACTAGCCAATAATCATGAGGTAGAGCGCATCATCAGGCTTCCGCTCATTGAGCTCGTTCGGGAAGACACCTTCGCTGAGGAGCACTGGGGCACTCCGCCGACTCAGTTACAAGTGTTTTTCTTTTATCTTGACGACGAAACGGTGTGGGGTGCAACCGCAAGAATGCTGCACCAGCTGATTTCGATAGCTCTTCTTTAGGGGCCGCCTGCGACTCGAACTGCTTCGTAGAACACCTCAGCCCACGCCAAACAACGCAGCCGCAAAGCAACTCGTTTCGGTAGACATGACTCGACCAGATCGCGGTGGAACACTCCATCGACGGCGTCGCGCATGGGTGCATCGAGGATGCCGAGACGTCGGTAATTGCGGTATGCAAAGTCGTGTCGCATACATGCGTTACGGAAGTTGAACGAACGACCTTCATCGCCTACGACCGGTGCGGAGCAGTAGTCCGTCGCCCAATCCAATTGTTGATGTTGACGTCGCATGGATGAACGACCGCGTGCGAACTCGCGCAATGACATGTCGAACACGGCCGAATCGACCAAATCACGGTCGACGACATTCTCGACGTTGACTAATTGAGGAACGACGAGCCCAACAAGGGCGACGACTAGTAACACGATCACTCCTTCGCTCGATGGAGTGTGTGCCTTAGTGGCGAATTTGGCGCAGTACGTCGATCATCTGGATGGTGCCGACGGCTGCTTCTTCGCCCTTGTTGCCGGCTCCTTCTCCAGCGCGAGCAACGGCTTGCTCCACGTTTTCCACAGTGAGCACGGCAAAACCGATCGGCATTCCCGTCTCCAGCTGAATGGCGGCAATCGAGTCGGCACATGGGCCGGCCACATATTCGAAGTGTGCAGTTTCGCCACGGATGACCGCGCCGAGGGTGATGAGTCCGTCGTACCTGCCGCTCGTAGCCATGGCCTTTGCCGCTATCGGAATCTCGAATGCGCCCGGTACCCACGCCACGTCGACGGCATCCTCGCTCACACCACAATGGGCAAGGCCGCGTTTCGCTCCGGCAAGGAGGGCCTCCACGATGAAATCGTTGAACCGCGAGCAGACAATGCCGATCCTCTTGCCGCTACCCGAGTTACTTCCTTCGATGGTGTTCATGGCTTCTTCCTTTCAGTCATTCTTCTCGAAGAGATGGCCCAACCGCTCTCGCTTGGTGCGCAGGTAGGCAGCATTCTCCGGAGTTTCGGCGGTGGAAAGTGGCACTCGCTCCACAATTTCCAGACCATATCCAGCAATTCCCCCGTACTTTGCGGGGTTGTTGGTCATGAGACGAAGTTGTTTCGCTCCGAGGTCGGCGAGGATTTGTGCACCGATGCCGTACTCGCGGCTGTCCACTGGGAGGCCAAGTTCGGTGTTCGCGTCGACCGTGTCGAATCCTTGCTCCTGTAGCGAGTAAGCCCGGATCTTGTGTCCGATACCGATACCGCGACCTTCATGGCCACGCAGGTACACGACCACTCCGCGTCCCTCTCGTTCGATGAGTTGCATTGCGGCAGATAGCTGTGGACCGCAGTCGCAACGCCGACTTGCAAAGACGTCCCCGGTCAGACACTCACTGTGTACACGAGTGAGCACGGGCTCATTTGTCGAAACATCACCTTTGACAAATGCGAGATGTTCGATTCCGTCGACCGTGCTGCGGTAGGCGTGCGTGGTGAACGAACCCCAATCGGTGGGGACATTGGCAGTGGCAATTTTCTCGACCAAACGTTCGTGGCGACGTCGATAGTTGACGAGGTCGGCGATAGAGGAGAGCAGCAAGTTGTGTTCCGCACAGAACTTCTGCAAGTCGGGAAGCCGTGACATCGTGCCGTCGTCATTTTGGATTTCACAGATGATCCCAGCGGGCTGCAACCCAGCGAGTCGGGCCAAGTCGACCGCAGCTTCGGTGTGACCGGCACGTTTCAGCACTCCACCCTCACGCGCACGTAACGGGAAGATGTGTCCTGGCCGGGCGAATGCAGCATGGCTGACATTCGGATCGGAAAGCGCGCGCAGTGTGGCGGCGCGATCGGCGGCCGAAATTCCCGTCGTCGTCCCTTCAAGGAGGTCTACCGACACGGTGAATGCAGTGCGGTGGCTCTCCGTGTTGTGGTCCACCATCAATGGCAAGCGCAGCTCGTCGCAACGCTCTCCAGTGAGTGGTGCCACGACGACTCCCGAGGTGTGACGCACGATGAAGGCGAGCTTCTCGGGTGTCGCGAATTGGGCCGCCATGATCAGGTCGCCTTCGTTCTCGCGATCCTCGTCGTCCACCATCACGATCATTTCCCCACGACCAATGGCCGCAATCACATCCTCGATGGGAGACAACTGGACTTTTTTGGTGTCAGTCATGACGTGCTCGTTTCCATGGGCAGGGGTTCGATGATTACTTCGAGGTCGTCGCCAAGCGGACGTGCCGACACGAATCGGCCACGCCACAAATCAGTAATGGTGGAGATTGCAGAACCGGCGAATGGTCCTGGAGCGCCTTCACCTCCTGCGATCGAAGGTGCGAGGTGGAACACATACTGATTAATGAGTCGCTCATCATGAAATGAACGCATGACTTTTGGTCCACCTTCCACGAGTAACTGAAGTGTTTCCTGCTTGCCAAGTTCATCTAGAAGTGCGGGAAGCGACTCGTGCCACTCGATGCACGGGTGCACTTTGGCGCTTTTCGGCGCAGTTCCCAACACGACTCGTCGTGGAGATGGTCCATCGACATGGCGAGTGGTCAACTCTGGGTCATCCGCGCGCACAGTTCCGGCTCCGACGAGGATCGCGTCACTCTCTGCACGCAGCTGATGAACACGAGTACGGGCCAAATCACCGGTGATCCAACGGCTCGTTCCGTCACGAGCAGCAATTCGTCCGTCAATCGTCATTGCCATCTTTGCCACCACCCATGGGCGACCAGTGCGCCGATGGTGGAGGTAGGGCATGAGCTGTGTCTCTACATCGTCTGCGCAGATTCCGACAACGACTTCGATTCCGGAATTTCTCAGTGCTTCCACACCATTTCCGCGAACTCGATGATCGGGATCGAGTACTCCCACCACGACGCGTTTGATTCCGCGGTCGATTATCGCGTTCACGCAAGGAGGTGTTCTTCCGTGATGGCTACATGGTTCAAGTGTCGAATAGAGGGTTGCACCGACGGTGAGTTGACCAGCGAGATCCATCGCCACTATTTCGGCGTGGGCATGACCGGGCGCCATGGTTGAGCCGGTGAAGCACTCACCCTCATCTGTGACAACCACTGCACCAACCCAGGGGTTGGGTCGACTGACATGGCGTGCCTGGGAAGCACAGGAGAGGGCAGTCTTCATCATTTCCACATCCGACATGCTCACCTCCTTCCCAACCGAGCGCTTGCTCAAGCGTGGCAGATGAAGAGGGAGAACGAATGCGTGTGAATTGACACGAATTCCGTTCAGGCCCTTGCTTCCATCCGGACTATTACCGTCGGCCCCGGAGTTTCACCGGATCGGCTCTCCAATTGCTTGGGGAGTTCGCGGGCTATACCGCCGGTCGGGACTTACACCCAACCCCGCAAGAACATTCACGTTTTATATGACGCCCTCAAGGCTATTGGCCCGACTGTCAGCGTCCACACGCCGTGTTTCGGCCCAAGTAACCCCAATCACCCCCAGCAGGATCAAGGCCGCCCCGATCAGTTGGCCCGCACTCATCGACTCATCCAGCAGGAATAGAGAATTCATGATGGTCACCGGTACTTCGAAAGTCTGGAGGATCGAGCTGCGCGATGCACCGATG
>CAZZJH010000101.1:0-4536 GCA_964654335.1 uncultured Acidimicrobium sp. | reverse complement strand
TCGGGCGACCGAACTGCACGCGCACCTTGGCGTATTCGACGGCCATGTCGAGCACACGCTGCGCTCCGCCCACCTGCTCGGCAGCAAGCGCCACGGCGGCGAGGTCGAACACTCTCGACAACACGTCCCAGCCCTTGCCCTCGGCACCGATCAAGGTGGCCGGAGTGTCGGCAAATTCGAGCTTGGCCTGCTTGCGCGTCTGATCCATCGTGGAAAGAGCAGTGCGAGTGAGACCCTTGGCGTTGCCTTCGACAGCGAACAACGACACACCCTTCGCGGTGCGCGCGGCGACGATGATCAAGTTCGCCGTGTGACCGTCGAGCACGAACATCTTCGTTCCCGACAACGTGAAGTCGCTGCCTGAACCTTTTGCCGACATCGTGATGCCGGCTTCGTCCCATGCGCCTGACGGCTCGGTGGCGGCCAACGTGGCGATGGTCTCACCACTGGCGATACCGGGCAACCACTTCTTCTTCGCAGTGTTGTCTCCCGAATGCAGCAGCGCGTTTGCTGCCAACACCACGGTGGAGAAATACGGCGCACACAACAGCGCACGACCCATCTCTTCGAGCACTACTCCTAGTTCGATGAACGAGAACCCCGAACCACCGAACTCTTCTGGAATGGAGAGACCCTGCAAGCCCATTTGCTCGCCCATCTGGGCCCACACCGCAGGATCAAAACCGTTATCGGTCTCCATCTGCTCACGGACCGCGGTCTCCGGCGACTTGGAGTCGAGGAACGCCCGGACGGTCTTACGGAGCTCTTCCTGTTCTTCGGTGAAGGCAAAGTTCATCCTGCAAGTCTGCCCGTTTTGGGCTCCCGACCGCCAATCCATTGGGTCATTTCCCGTTGGCTCAACGAGTCCCGAAAACCAGTCACGCCATACTGGGGATGTGTCGACCACCCTGCATTGGCGCCAAACCGGTGTGGAGGTGCACAAGGTCGTCGTCGGGCCCTTCGACAACAACGTGTTTGTGGTGCGCTGCACGGAGTCGGGTGAGGCGGTACTGATCGATGCCGCGAACGAGCATGAGCAACTTCTCGAGTTGTGCACGAATCTCGGAGTCCGCCGGGTTCTCGAAACTCATGGCCACTGGGACCACATCCAGGCCGTTCCCGCCATGCGCGAAGCGGGGTACGAGGTGGCTGTCACCGCTCTCGATGCTCCCCGGTTGAAAGATGTCGGTTACGACGTCTTCATCGATGACGCAGAAGTGATCGAAGTGGGTCGGTTACGACTCCGTGCCATCCACAATCCCGGCCATACAGAAGGTTCGATTTCGTTCCATGTCGAGGACACTCCTCTGCTGTTCACGGGTGACACCCTGTTTCCCGGCGGGCCCGGCAATGCAAAGTTCGAGGGCGGCGACTTCGCCACCATCATCCACTCGATCGACACCAAACTCTTCACGTTCCCGCCCGACACGATCGTGTTGCCCGGACACGGCAACGACACCACAATCGGCACCGAGCGGCCCCATCTCGCCGAGTGGGTCGAGCGCGGCTGGTAATCACCGCCGCTGAAGTGCCTCGGCTATTTGCACTATCTCCGTAGTGCAAATGTGGAGTACCGCGCCTACACTGCGTTTCGTGGCCGAACTGTTCCGGATCGACGACCTCCACGCCAAGCCCACTGAGGGCACGGACGAAATCCTTCGCGGTGTCTCACTCACCGTCAACGAGGGTGAGGTTCACGCAATCATGGGCCCGAACGGATGTGGCAAGAGCACCTTGGCCAACACGTTGCTCGCCTCCCCCGAATACGAAGTGGTGCAAGGCTCGTTGCGCTTCCGTGGCGATGACATCACCGAGTGGCCGACCGACGCTCGCGCCAAGGCCGGCATGTTCCTCGGTTTCCAGTATCCGCAAGAAATTGCGGGTGTGTCGGTGATTCAGTTCTTGCGGCAGGCACTATCGGCTCGTAAGGGCATCGATCTGTCCGTTCTTGAATTACGCCTCAGTGCGATGGACTGGATGAAGCGCCTCGGCATGAACTCCACGTTCGTCGATCGCCACCTCAACGAAGGTTTCTCCGGTGGAGAAAAGAAGCGCAATGAGATCATGCAGATGGCGATCCTCGAGCCTGATCTGGCGATCTTGGATGAGACCGACTCTGGTCTCGACATCGATGCACTGCGTATCGTCGCCAAGGGAATCCATGAGGTGCGCAAGGTGCGTCCACAACTGGGCATCGTGCTCATCACGCACTACCAGCGTCTGCTGAACGAACTCCGTCCCGACTTCGTGCACATCATGATCGATGGTCGAATCGTGAAGTCTGGTGGCATGGAACTCGCCGAACAGCTCGAGCGTCAGGGCTACGAGGCGTATCTCAACGCCTAGGCAACAGTGACCCTCGACGTTGCCTCCATTCGCCGGGATTTTCCGGTGCTCGCACGTGAAATCAACGGCCAGCCACTCGTCTATCTCGACAGCGCCAACTCGTCGCAGAAGCCGCAGGTCGTGATCGATGCCTTGACCAACTTCCTTGCTCATGACTACGCGCCGATCAGTCGCAGCGCGTACCACCTCGCCGCACAAGCAACCGAGTCGTTCGAAGCGACACGTCGCGCACTCACTTCGTTCATCAACGCCAACGATGCAGCAGAGATCGTGTTCACCAAGAACGCCACCGAGTCGATGAACCTCATCGTGCAGTCGTGGGGCCGCGCCAATCTCAAGTCAGGCGATGTCGTCGTGCTCACCCACATGGAGCACCACGCCAACATCGTTCCGTGGCAGATGCTCGCTGCCGAACGCGGGATCGTGTTGCGTTGGGTACCGCTCACGAGCGACTACCTGCTCGATCTCTCGAACTTGGATTCGTTGCTCGACGGCGCGAAGGCGTTCTCATTCACCTCGATGTCGAACGTGCTCGGCACCATCAACCCCGTTCAACAGTTGTGCGCCGCCGCGCACAAGGCCGGAGCCATCGCGATCGTCGACGGGTGCCAGTCGGTTCCCCACCAGCCCACCGACGTGCAGGCGTGGGATGCCGACTTCGTCGCATTCTCGTCGCACAAGATGTGCGGGCCATCCGGCGTCGGCGTGCTGTGGGGGCGAAAGCAATTGCTCGACGACATGCCACCGTTCCTCGGCGGAGGAAACATGATCTCCGAAGTGCGTTTGGAAGGGTTCACCCCCGCCCCAGCGCCGACGAAATTCGAAGCGGGTACACCGGCAATCGCCGAAGTAGTGGCGCTCAAATCCGCGATCGACTACCTGACGAACATCGGCATGGCCAACATTCGTCGTCACGAAATCGAGCTTTCCTCGCACGTGATGAACACGTTGCAGGATCGCTTCGGGTCGGATCTCGTGATCCACGGCCCATCGAACCCGGAGCTGCGTGGAGCCACCTTCTCCTTCGCCTTCCGCGACATCCATCCGCATGACATCAGCCAGGTTCTTGACGAAAAGAACGTGTGCATCCGCGCCGGACACCATTGCGCCAAGCCATTGATGAAGCTGCTCGGTGCGAACGCCACCGCGCGGGCCAGTTTCTACCTGTACAACACGCCCGAGGAGGCCAATTCTTTGGCCGACGCACTGGACAGCGCGTCCGATATCTTCTAATCGTCATGGCCGGCCTCGAAGACCTCTACCGCGAGATCATTCTCGATCACTACCGCACACCCCGTAACCGCGGCGAACTCGAACCACCCGCAGTGAGCGTCGAAGGACACAACCCGTTGTGTGGTGACGAGATCCGCATCTTCCTCGATGTGAAGGACGGCACGGTCACCGACGTGAAGTTCAGTGGTTCTGGCTGCTCCATCAGCCAGAGTTCGGCGAGCATGATGACCAACGCCGTGAAGGGCAAGTCGGTCGACGACGTCAAGGCCATCGTTCGCAAGTTCAAGCACATGATGACCGTCGAAGAAGACGCAGCGCCGCTGGATGAAAACGTAAAACTCGGCGATCTCGAGGCCCTTCAGGGCGTGGTGAAGTTCCCGGTGCGTATCAAGTGCGCCACTCTCTCGTGGAACACACTCGTCGACGCTCTCGCGCTCACCGAGAAGTGACCGCAGAGAAGTTCTGTGCTCGCTGTGGGCGAGTGATCACCCCGCGCAAATCGCTGGAACGTAATTGGGATGAAGTGAAGTGGTGCTCGCAATCCTGCGCAAAATCTGGTCTGCGAACGGTGGATCAACAACTCGAGAGCGTGATCGTTTCCCTACTGACTTCGCGGGCACGTGGCGCATCAATCTGCCCGTCAGAGGCAGCGCGCGAAGTTCGGCCCGACGACTGGAAAGCGCTCATGGAACCGGCGCGATGCGCGGCCCGTCGACTGCACAACGCGGGCACCATCGTGATCACCCAAGGCGGAAAACGAGTGGATCCTTCACGGGCCAAGGGCCCGATTCGCTTGCGGCTCGCCTGATTCGTCGAATCAGTTGACGGGGTTCGGCGGCGTATTGCCCGCGAGGAACGCGAGTGCGTTCGTGGCCGCAAGGTTTGCCATCGCAGTGCGTGTTTCTACCGTGGCCGACCCGAGATGCGGAATCAACACGGCATTGTCGAGACCGAGCA
>CAZZJH010000100.1:1743-4573 GCA_964654335.1 uncultured Acidimicrobium sp. | reverse complement strand
ATCTGTGAAGCGATGGCGGGTTCGGTGCGAATGACCCGACCCTTTTCCACGGTGTCACTCGGCTCTTCGGTGATGGTGACGATGAAGTTGTATGGCGCAGCAATCATCAGTTGTTCGGCAGCAGAGCCGAGCTGACCTTCGACGTTTGGTACGACGAGGTTCCCCGCACCACCAGAGACGATCACCTGAATTGCCGACCCCACTCGCACTTCGGTGCCGGCAATCGGATCTTGCGAGATGATTTGGTTGAGTGGGATCGTCGGATCGTTGCGAACCTCGCTGATGGTGAGCTGCAGGCCGAGTGGTGCCAGAAGTGAAGTTGCGTCCTTCACCAGTAATCCCTGAATGGGTGGAACGGTGGCGCGTTCAGAAGCCGGGTTGTAGGTGATGGTTACCACGTCGCCTTCGCGAGCCATTGCGGTCGCTGGAGGATCCTGTGCGTACACGACGTCATCTTCGATGCCATCTTGAGGCACGGCATTCGGGATGGGAGTGAGGCCGAGATCGAGCAGCACTTGGCTGGCTTCTGCAAGCTGCATGTTCGTCACATTCGGCACCGCAATCGACGCCGAAGTGTTGTTGCCGAGGATGCGGAACAGGAACAATCCGCCAGCGAGTAGGGCGATGGCAATGAATACGGCACCGAACACGTACGCCGCAGTGCGTCCAGGAACGGCGGTGTCGAACTCGTCCTCGTAAGGGGGAAGCGATTCGGTGGTCAAGACGGGAATTGCCGTGGTGGCCTCTACGTTCGACGTCTGTGCGAGCACAGCCTGCAGTGCCTTCACGGGCTCGCCACTCAGCGCGCGTCGAATGTCGTCACGCAGTGCCGAAGCATTGTCATATCGCTTCTTCGGCGATTTGGCCATGCACTTCGCCACGATGGCCTCGAACTCCATCGTGACGTCGTCACGCTGATCTCGCAGCGGCATGGGCATCGAATGCACGTGCTGATAGGTGATCGCGACGGGGTTCTCGCCAACGAACGGTGGATTGCCAGCGACCATTTCGTACATCATCACGCCGAGCGAATAGAGGTCGCTACGCGGATCTGGCTGCGCGCCTTGTGCTTGCTCAGGGGAGAGATATGTGGCGGTTCCCATCACCGATCCGGTTTGGGTGAGGCCTTCTTCGATGGAAGCACCGAGCGCGCGAGCAATGCCGAAGTCAGCAACCTTCACTTGACCCGAATTGCTGATCAAAATGTTTGCGGGTTTGATGTCTCGATGGACCACCCCGTTGTCGTGGGCAAAGCCAAGGGCGGAGGCCACTTCGATTGCGACATCACACGCTTGTGTCGCACTGAGCGAACCCTTTTCTTTGAGGAAGTCGGCGAGCGTGCGACCAGCTACATATTCCATCGCAATGAAGTAGGTGTTGTTCAGTGTCCCCCAGTCGTAGACAGCGACGATGTTGGGGTGTGAAAGATTCGCTGCAGCTTGAGCCTCGCGCCGAAAACGCTCGACAAATGCGGGGTCGGTGGCGAACTCTGGAAACAACACCTTGAGCACTACAGGCCGGTCGAGCAGAACATCTTTGGCCAAGAACACTTCAGCCATTCCGCCTCGGCCAACGCTTCGTTCAACCTGGTAGCGGTTGTTGACCAGCGGCAGTTCGCGCTCAGCCATTTGCCACCTCGTCAATCGACTTCACAAATGTGCTGGCCTCATCGAACGATTGGAACGTTGGCTCGCGGTCGATTTCAGTTTCCAGTGCAGGCAACACATCATCGCGGGTGATGGTCGTTGACTCCTCGATGGTCGGCTTGATCCAGAGCCAACTGGTTCCCTTGCGAATGACGAGCACGGAATCAGGGCTCGTCCCATCGAACGTCACGGAGTATCCACCACGGGCCGCAACACCCCACAGAGAAAGGATGGAAAGGATAGCGAGTGCTACCAGCCCGGCGACCAATGCAAAAGCCTTCTTGCGGTTGTTGTTCGCTTCCAAAATCGGCTCGTCTGCATCGACGCTCAACACGTCAAAAATTGCAGCGGTGATGTTGTCCCTACCGCCGCTCTCTTTGGCTTTCGCAACCAACGCTTGGGCGATCTTCTTGGGTTCGTGGGATTGGCGAAGCAACGCCTTCACATCCTCGACTGTGACCTCGTCGACCAAACCGTCGCTGCACAGCAGAAAACGGTCACCGGGCATTACGGGAACCGTCCACGAATCCACCACCACATTGGCGTCAATGCCGAGTGCGCGAGTGACGATGTTGCGTCGTGGGTGCTGACGGGCCTCTTCTTGGGTGAGGACTCCCTCGTGAACCAGTTCCTGTACGTAGGAATGGTCCACAGTGATCTGACGAAGTTCGTCACCACGGAGCAAGTAGGTGCGTGAGTCGCCAACGTTGGCAATCAGTGCATGTGGAATGGGGTCGTCCAAGACCAGAGCTGCTGCGGTGAGCGTGGTGCCCATGCCACGTTGACCCGAGGTTTCGGTGGCTTCGCGGTAAATCGCTGCATTGATATCCGTGACCAGGTCGACAAGCTCGCCCACCCCTGCAATCGGAGTCGAGGCACGGGTTTGCAACATACTGATTGCCAAGGCACTCGCCACTTCACCCGCATTGTGTCCGCCCATCCCGTCGGCGACGGCAATCAGTCGGTCGGTTGCTACCACCGCATCTTCATTTTGTTGGCGCAAGTTGCCGGTGTCGGTAGCGACTCCGTGGCGGATGTTCACCATCAGGTCAGTGGTGCTCCACCACGAGCTGCACGGCGCCCAATGAAACGGTGTCACCAGCCTGAAGTGCGGTTGGAGTGACGATGATCTCCCCGTTCACCTTGGTGCCGTTGGTGCTACCTCGATCTTCGATCGACCATGA
>CAZZJH010000100.1:0-1643 GCA_964654335.1 uncultured Acidimicrobium sp. | reverse complement strand
ACATGTTGATCCATTGCTTCGACGAGCTTTCGTCCGATGGTGATGGGACGGATGCCGCGTGCGCGAATGCGGGCAAACACGCTTTGTATTCTACGCGTTGACCAATGAGTATTCTTCGTGTCCGAAGAATCGCTTCCAGCGCTTCTCCAACATGGCCATCTCGTGAGGCTGCACCGCTGGATCTCTCGTCAGTGACTCGAAGTGGTAGACGCGTGCCAATGGTGTCCACACGATGTGACGACCGGATTCGAGCAACTTGTAACCGAAGTCGAGGTCGTTGAAGCAGGCAGGGAAGTCGATGGAAAACCCACCCAACTCGTCGTACACCGATCGTGGAATTGCGGCACATGCCCCCGTGACGCCACTCACTCGCCTCGTCACGCGGTACATGCCGAACAAACCGGTTGCCTGCGATGATTCGCCGCTTCCAAGACTGTGAGGAGTGGGATCGTTGGTGTGACCGGCGCTCTGAATGCGACCGTCCTCCAATAGCAGCAGGGGGCCTGCCATGCCCACGTTGTCGAACTGCAACATCGCAACGAGTGCATCGAGCCATGTTGGGTCGTCTACATAAACATCGTCGTTTAACAACACGACGATTTCGCCACTCGATTGCTTCACGCCCACGTTGCACTTGTCGGAGAAGTTGAACGGAGCGTCGTACGGCACAACTTTCACGCGCCAGTCGACGGGGATCTGGATCGGGTTGGCGGGTTGGCCGTTGACGTAGTCGTAGACCACCACTACCTCAAAGTCTGGATAGGTGGTGTTCCGCAAGATGCTGTCGACTGCATACGCGACGAGATTGGTGTGTTGACCCCAAATTCGCTTGCTATCACCACGCGTGGGAATCACGATGCTCACTTTTGGTCGAGAATCAAGTTCAGGAAACACCTGGATGTATCCATCATCAGACATCCAGGTTTTTGCGTGAACTCCGATTCTCGAAAGGTGTTCGGTTACCGCCTTCACCGACGACTCAAGGGCGTATGGCTTGGCGTGCTGCAGTTCGGCTGTCGATCCCGGTAGTGCTCGCCAGTGATAGAGCACTTTGGGCACATGTGCCACTTTGCGAGCTCGTTCCACCGCGCGTAGCACCAAGTCGTAGTCCTGCGAACCCTCGAAGCCCGATCGGAAACCACCTATCTGGTCGATGAGAGATGAACGAAAGACGGAGAGATGGCTGCAGTAGTTCTGGCCGAGCAGGCGGACTGGATCGAAATCAGGTTTGCGAAAGACGTCGAAATGGTTACCGACAAGATCGATCTTGTCCTCATCGGTGTACACGTAGTCAACGAGGTCATCACGTTCGAGTTCTTCTCCAACCAGCTTGAGTGCATCTGGATGCAGTTCGTCATCGTGGTCGAGAAGTGCGATGAACTCACCGGTCGCCATGTCGAGGGCATCCTGTGAAGCAGCAACGATTCCACCATTCGAGAGTCGGTGAGCAACACGAATCCGCGCATCCCTGCGGGCCATTCGGTCCAGAACCTTGCGAACATGGGGTTCGGTCGAACAGTCGTTAACGAGACACCATTCCCAATCAGCATTGGTTTGGGCGAGCACCGAGTCGATGCACTGCTGAAGCACGTCTTTCGGTGTGTTGTAGACGGGGGTGACGATGCTGAAGCGAGGCATCAGCC
>CAZZJH010000099.1:0-4584 GCA_964654335.1 uncultured Acidimicrobium sp. | reverse complement strand
GCTTGTGCAGGGCCAGGCACCATCAACCCGGCGTGTTTCCGCACCTCTTTCAAATAGTGGACGATCTCGGCATCGCCTGCATAGAAGCCCACCCGCAATCCAGCAAGGTTTGAACGCTTGGACAGTGAATGCAGAACCACCACTCCATCGAGACCATGTTCGAGGGCCGTGTGAGGCTTACCTTGCCAGGTGAACTCGACATAACACTCGTCGCTGAATACGGGTACGCCATGGCTACGACCCCACGCCACCACGCTCGCCATGTCGTCG
The DNA here is from genome assembly GCA_964654335.1 of uncultured Acidimicrobium sp. Classification (GTDB taxonomy): domain Bacteria; phylum Actinomycetota; class Acidimicrobiia; order Acidimicrobiales; family Ilumatobacteraceae; genus UBA3006. Next base: position 4,314 of record CAZZJH010000099.1, on the reverse strand, counting down.
AGCGCTCCAGTGGGGTTGCTCGGACTGTTCATCCACAACATCAAGGCCCTACTCGCATCATCCGCACTGATGGAAGACACGTCGAGCCCACCTGAGGACGTCATGCGCACCGGAACGGCACGACAACCAGCGAGTGTCGCCCCCATCTCGTAAGACGGATAAGCAACCGACGGGTACAACACCGTGTCCTTGTTCGGCGTGCGCAACTTCATCCATTGAGGCGTGGTGACGACGAACTCTTTGCTTCCCACCACAGCCGCAACCTGACTGAGCGGAACCTCCACTCCGAGGCGACGCTTTATCCAGGCCCGTGCAGCCTCGCGTAGTGGCTCGGATCCGATACTCGGCGGGTAACGCCGTTCACTGTTCGACGAGGAGAGTGCTTCGACCACCTTTGGCGAAGGTGGATCACAGGGATCGCCGATCGACAGATCGATGACTCCACCTTCATGTCGAGCTGCGATTGCCTTCAGTACATCGAGTCGGTCGTAGGGATACGGGGGTGGAACGAAACCGGCAGTCATGGTGGATTCAGCCTTCTCTATTCACTCTTCACTAGGAACTCGGCGAGGCGACCCGCCGAGGCATCAGAAAGGCGTGCGCGCACGCGAATGCCACCATCCTCATGTGACGTGGAAACCACCTCACCTTCACGGTGGATTGCAGCCATGACATCGCCCCGATCGTACGGCACCATCAGCTCCACCACGACGGCAATTGCGCGCATGCGATCACCAATCGTGCGCAACAGCGCGTCAATGCCTTCACCCGTCATGGCAGAAATTGCCACTGAACCGGGATGTTCTCGGCGCAGCTCCTCAGCCTCGGCACGGGCAGTATCGAGTTTGTTGAACACCAAGAGTTCGGGGACGTCTTCGGCCCCAATCTCTCGCAGCACCTCACGAACGGCGGCAATCTGTCCGAGGGGATCGGACGACGTCGAGTCGACGACATGCACGAGCAAATCACTGGTTGCCGTCACTTCGAGAGTGCTCTTGAAGGACTCGACCAACCCGTGCGGCAAACGACGTACGAAGCCCACCGTGTCGCTCAATAGCACCGGCTCACCTCCGGGCAGTGCGAGACGGCGAGTCGTGGGGTCCAATGTCGCGAACAGTCTGTTCTCTGCGAGGACTCCGGCATCGGTGAGATGGTTGAGCAGGGTCGATTTACCAGCGTTGGTGTAGCCGACGATCGAGACGAGACCGAGTCCACTCCTCGTGCGTCCTTTGGATTGCTCTTTGCGAGTTAGCGACAACACATCAAGCTCGCGCGACAGCTTGGCGATTCGTTCCTGAATGCGACGCCGACTCAGCTCCAACTTCGTTTCACCGGCACCCCTCGTTCTCGTGCCGATACCGCCACTTTGTTGTGAGAGTTGTCCCGTGGATCCCTTGCGCATTCGCGGCAATCGATAACGCAACAGCGCGAGCTCTACTTGCGCCCTTCCTTCGAGCGAATGCGCGTTCTGCGCAAAGATGTCGAGGATCACTGCCGTCCTGTCGATGGCCGTGCGGCCGAGCAATTTCTCCAAGTTGAACTGCTGCGCTGGCGAAAGCTCGTTGTCGAACACCACGGTGTCGGCGTCAACGGCCAGACACAATTCTTTGAGCTCCTCGGCCTTTCCTTTGCCTATGAAGTACGCGCTGTCCGGACGGTCTCGGCGCTGCGTCATTCGCGCTGCTTCGATTGCCCCTGCCGTGTCGATGAGGAGGGCGAGCTCGTCCAGGCTCTCCTCCGTCTCGGAGTCCGTCGTTCCATCGAGTGTCACCCCCACGAGGACGATGCGTTCGCGCGTCTCACGGGAGATGAGAGTTTGACCGAGGGCCTCCTGGTACGGATTGCTCACGCGTCGACCGACGTGCTGTGGAGATGACGCGAAGGCCCAACCAACGTGACACGGCCAGGAGATGGCTGATCAAGGATCACTTGAACGTCTCCACCATCCATGTGCACCGTCACCGCTGCAGTCGACTTCGGCACCAATCCCCAATGCTTGGCGGCCCAGGCGCTCGCGCAGGCCCCCGTGCCGCACGCCGCCGTGATACCGACACCCCGTTCATGAACTCGCATCGTGATCGCATCGGGTTCGGGACCGGGTTCCACCACTTCGAGATTGATCTGCGGAACGAGTTCCCCCAATTGCTGCAATGGCACCACAGCGACGTCGTCGACACCCACCACCGAGTGAGGATTACCCACCGACACATGTGCGACAGGTCGCATCGGGTCGCATTGCAACGAGGCCCAGTTCGCAGGCTCTTCAAGTGGAGCGATGGCACCCATGTCGACGGAGGCGACAACAGTTGGCTTGCCACCGTTGGTCACGCTCACGGTTCGTTCGCCCGCGAGTGTCTCCACTTGGTAGACCACGTCGCCCGCGTGTCCAAAAAGCAAGGTGGCTGCATGCGCCAGACATCGGATCCCATTGCCGCTCATCTCGGCCGTGGAACCATCAGCGTTGTACAAGTGCATCGAAAGGTGCTTGTCGCCGATTCGACCAAGAATGAGCAGGCCATCGGCACCGGGACCAGATTCGGAGCTGCACAGCCTCCGGGCAACTGTCGGCCAATCCGAACGAGAGCCGTGATCAGCCGCGTGGACGAGGAAATCGTTACCCAAACCGCTCAATTTGAGGACTTCCAAAGATGCCATTTCCCTCAACTCTACGAACAGTGGGGCACGACGACGGGGGCTACTTCGGCAATCGGGTCTTCGAGTACTCGCACCCAATTGATTCGTGGATCACGTCTGAACCAACGCTCCTGTCTCACCGCGAACTGCTTGGTGTGGGTGATGATGTCGGCGACTGCTTCATCCCGTGAGCACTCGCCACGGAAGTGGGCGAACAACTCCCGATAACCCAGAGCCTGGGCCGCAGTATGCGACGGGGATCGATCCTTATAAATCGATCGTGCCTCGGCTTCGAAGCCGGCGTCCATCATCCGATGCACACGCTCCGCAACACGCTTGGCCAACGATTCGCGTTCCCAAAGAATGCCGATTTGTTGCACCCCGTTCGGCGGATACGCACTCGTACCCGGTCCAGTGGCGCTGAACTTCTCGCCGCTCCCCACGCACACTTCGAGCGCCCTGATGATGCGACGTCGGTTGCCTGGATCGATCTTTTCCGCGGCCTCAGGATCGAGTTCGCGCAGACGCTTCATCAACGAGGACGTGTCCTGCACACGCTCGAGCTCCTTTCTCACCTCCGGCCACTCGCCAGGGAACGAGAGGTCGTCAATCAGAGCAGTGAGATACAAACCTGTGCCCGCAACGATCACGGCGACATTGCCGCGGGAGTGAATGTCTCGTATCGCCTGCCGACCAGCGATCTGGAAATCCGACACGGTGAATCGGACACTTGGGTCGACGAGATCGAGGCAATGGTGCGGAACGGACGCCCGATCCTCTGCCGTTGGCTTGGCCGTGCCGATGTCCATTCCTCGATACACCTGCATCGCATCACACGCCACTATCTCGACGCGGTCGATCTGAGTGGCCACCGCCATGCTCACATCGGACTTTCCGCTCGCCGTCGGACCAAGTACGACTACTACGGGACCATCGAAGTTCACGTCAGACGGCAGCCTGCACGGGCACACGTACGCGGTGTGTCGGGAGGTGCGTCACCTCACGCATCACACCCGAAAGATGGAATCGCGCGGCATCGGCGATCTCCACCATTGCGTACGTTCCCACGCGCAACTGCTCATCGGAGGTGAAGTGAACCAACTTGTTCTGCCGGGTGCGCCCCGTGAACATGTCGGGATTCCGCTTGTTGCGACCCTCCACCACCACTTCCTCGAGCATGCCGATCCGCGCGCGGTGCTTGCGAACTGCCGACCGATCGAGAACCGCCTTCATTCGATCGAACCGCTCGCCGGCGACACTCGGTTCGACGAATCGGTCCGTCATCTCTGCAGCAGCAGTGCCTTCTCGCGGAGAGAAAATGAACAAGTACGCAGAGTCGAATTCTGCCTCGGCGGCGACGGCCAACGATTCTTGAAAGTCGACCTCAGTTTCACCCGGGAATCCGACGATGATGTCGGTAGAGACGGCGAGATCACGAATGGATTGGCGAGCCTCGGCAAGACGCTCGAGATACCTCTGAGCCGTATAGCCGCGGTGCATCAAAGCCAGCACACGGTCGGAGCCCGACTGCAACGGGTAGTGCAGATGCTCACAGATGCTCGACTCGACGCCCATGGCCTGCAACACGTCCGAAGTCATGTCCTTTGGATGAGGGCTCGTGTAACGAACACGTCGGATTCCCTCGACCTCTGCCACTCGTGAGAGCAACTCCGCGAACTG
>CAZZJH010000098.1:0-4609 GCA_964654335.1 uncultured Acidimicrobium sp. | reverse complement strand
ACCCAGTTGCTGAACGAACAGCATCTGCATCCACTCGAGCACACTTGGCGCCACCAGCTGCGATAGCCAACTTCTTTTCATCCAACTGATTCGCGCCGCTCACATACGCCATCACGATCTCACCATCGACGGCAAAGACCAAGCTCTTCACGATTTGCCCCACTGATACACCAATTGCTTCTGCCGCGTCTTGCGCAGTCTTGGTGCCCTCGGGAAAGCGACGTGTTTGGATGTCGAGACCAAGCGCCTTGCCGGCCTCAACCACACGGGCAACGTTTGGGTGTATCTCAGCCATCAAAGGCCTTTGAATCAGTAAGAGCAATGACGAAAATCAACAAAGCTGCTACCGAACATCCTGCTGCGACGAGATAAGCGTTCGTATAGCCACCCGCATTGTCGTGTATCCAGCCAAGTGCATATGGACCTGCCGCCATACCCATGGTTGCCACCATTGCCACTCGAGCAGATATTTGCGGGAAGTTACGAACCCCAAATCGATCTGCAACGAGTAACGACTGCATCATCAAGAGATTGCCAATGGTGAGTCCGAAAAGGGCGGCACCAACATTCAAACCAAGTGCATCATGTGAAGAAGCCATAACGATGAAGGCAATTCCTTGGACGACGGTCAACGAAACCGTAAATCTCATTTTGTCGAATCTCATGATGATGCTTTGCGCACCGAAACGACCAACAATTGACATAACCGATAACACCATCAACGCAAGAGTTGCCGTTCCTGGGGAAGTTCGCTCTTCGACCATCTTCACCATCTGTTGGACAGACCCGACCTGTGCAAAAAAGGCGAAAAAATATCCGATTGCTAAGGCATAAAAGAATCTGCTCTGCGTCGCCTCACGCAGTTCTACGCCCCGAAGCTCGGCCGTTGTGTTTGTGGTCGTCCGCGCTCCGTCAGGTGACCAGCCGTACTTCATTGGATCGGGCCTGATGAAGAGGACTGTTACGGGAACAACAGTGATCAACCAGGCCAAAGCCAGCCATGGGGTTGCAGCACGAATTCCCAAATTGTCCACTATCGCTTTCACTACTGGGGTTACTGCGATTCCACCGACTGACATACCTGTTGACGCAAGAGCAAGAGCGGAAGTTCGCTTCTCGTGGAACCACCTGGTTACCACTGTGGTGGCAGGTCCTTGGCCGACCGCAACCCAGCCGACGGCATAAATGGCATACACGATGTAGAGCTGCCAACGAGTGGTCACGAATCCCAGAACAACCAAACATGCGGCGCTAGTTGCCGCACCAGCCAAAACGACTATTCGAACGTCTCGTTTAGCTATTAGTCGTGCAATCCAAAGACCTGAAAGCGCGCCGACAAAGAAAAAGATGGTCGTTGCAAGCGAGATGGATGAAATGGCCCATCCTCGCTCCTTGCTAAACGCATTGAGAAATACGGCCAGTCCGTAGAAGCCCACACCCGCCTGCATGGTCATCAGCACAAAACAGGCAAAAACGACGAACCAGCCGGGAAATCTGTCTTTTCGCACAAAAGTGCGATCAAGAAGAGAGAAGTTCATTGACCAATCATCGCATTAATCGCCAAAGCCAAGCGGTGGTCACGGTCAGTCACCGTTCGTCCCTTGTCATGAGAGCAGAGTGTGACATCGACGACGTTGTACGAGTTGCTCCAGTCAGGGTGATGGTCCTGCTGCTCAGCAACTACGGCGACTTTGCTCATGAATTCCCATGCTTCGGCAAAGTTTTTGAATTCGAATCTGCGATGAAGCCCGTTTGGGCGTTCTTCCCAACCAAACGTCACATCAATACTTTGCCAGGTATTCGGACTTTTCCATCACGCAAAGGCGGCGTAGCCGTCGCGCTCAAGCACATCGGCAAGCTCAGGCCCACCACTCTTCACGATCCTGCCTTTGGCAAGAATATGCACGAAGTCGGGCTTGAGTTCTTCGAACAAACGGCTGTAGTGCGTAATCACGAGCACACCGAGGTTCGTTTCCTTCGTGGCATCCTCCACACGCTTGGCGCAGTCGCGCAATGCGTCGATATCGAGGCCCGAATCGAGCTCGTCGAGGATCGCAATCTTTGGTTGCAACACCGCCATCTGCAGAGTTTCATTGCGCTTCTTCTCGCCACCCGAGAAGTCCACGTTCACTGCCCTGCCCACGAGCTGGCGATCAAAGTGAATGCGCTCCGCCTCCGCTTCGATCAGATCGTCGAGTGATTTCTTCGTCGCGCCCCGGGCAGCAAGCGCTTCACTCAAAACTTCTTGAAGCATTACGCCGGGAACCTCGGTCGGATATTGCATCACCAAATGCAATCCAGCAACAGCTCGCTCCCACGTCGCCATCTTCAATACATCTGCGCCATCGAGGGTCACCGAACCGCCGGTCACCTTGTAGCCGGGTCTGCCCATGATCGCGGCAGACAGCGTCGACTTGCCTGCACCGTTCGGCCCCATCACCGCATGCACCTCACCACTGCGGATGGTGAGCGAGAGTCCGTTGAGGATTTGGTTACCGGCAACCGACACACCGAGGTCGCGAATTTCGAGAACGCTCACTTCGACACCTCCACGATCACGCGACCGTTTTCCACGCGAGCCACGTACACCGGCACCGGTTGCGTGGCTGGAAGAGTTCTTGGCACGCCAGTCTCCAGGTTGAATGCGCTGCCGTGCCGCGGGCACTCCAACTCTTTGGTGTCACACAGCACTTCGCCATCAGAGAGCGACACATCGGCATGGGTGCAGCGATCGCCGATCGCATACACGTGGTCGTCGATGCGAACAAGGGCGATTTCGTGCCCCTTCACGCGCACCTTGCGCACGGTTCCAGGGGCAATCTCGTCGAGCGCAAGTACATCGGAGCTCATGCGCGTACCCCCAACTTCTCGACAACTCCCTTGCGCACATCGGCAAGCAGCGCCGATTCGGGCAGACGGGCGATTACATCTTCGAAGAAACCAAACACCACGAGTCGCTCGGCGACTTCAGGCGGTACACCGCGACTCTCCAAATAGAAGCGCTGCTCTTCGTCGATCGGGCCCACGGTGGAGGCATGGCTGCACTTCACATCGTTCGTTTCGATCTCCAAGTTGGGCACGCTCTCGGCCCACGCACCACTCGAGAGCGTGAGGTTGCGGTTGGTTTGGAATGCTTCAGACTTTCCGGCGTTTTCGGCAATGCGAATGAGACCGGTGTAGACGCTCTTGGCGGTGTCCTTCACTGCTCCCTTGAACAACAGATCGCTGCGGGTGCGCGGTGCCTCATGCACCTGCAAGGTGCGGAAGTCGTGCATTTGGTTTCCATCGGCAAAGTACAACGCCGTCTGTTCGGCGGATGCGCCTTGTCCCACCAATCGAACCTCTGCACGCATACGCGCGTAATCGCCACCGAGCGCCACGGTGAACAGTCGCACCGTGCTGTCGCGCTCGCCCACTGCCATTTGGTGACCGATCTGCCATGTCTTGCGACCAAGTTCGTTCACCACGAGGTACGTCACACGTGCGGCTTGAGCAGCACGCACCTCGAGCACGGGAAGCACTAGCGAGTCGATGTCGTGGTCGGAGACGAATCGCTCCACCACCACGATCTCGGAGTTCTCTGCGGCATCGATCACCAGTCGTGGCCGCGCGATGATGCCGGACTCGGCGATGCGATGTGTCACGGTCACCATCGTGGGATGCGCTCCACCAATCGGTGTGGTGAGCGCGGTCAACTGCGGCGACTCACCATTGATAGTGGCGAACACGTCGGGGTCCGTCGTCATGGCCACGCCCGACACACCTTTTTGGATGCCATCGGCGCCGGTCACCGTGGTATCGGCACTGCCGTCGCGGTAACGCAAGAGGTCTAGTTCATTGATTCGGCTGTAGCGCCAAATCTCTTCGTCAATGGTGGGGAGTGTGAGCGCTTTCATTTACTTCTTCTTTTTCCGCTTTTTCTTGTTCTTGCGCTTGTCGTTCAAATCATCGAGCACGTCACCAACGGCTGCGTTGATGATGGCCGCCGCTTCGTCCAGAATCGCTGCCGCACTGCCGTCGTCCAAGCTGGCAGGCTCCACTGGTGTCACTGGCGGTACGAGTGAGCCGTGGGCCCACGCCACATCGACCAAACGACGCTCGTACTTCTCGCAGTTCTCTGGACATCGCCACGGCGCATCAGGCGCAAGCCCGAGGTTGCACTTACGAACGGTGTCACCGTTGGCGTATGAGCGACTTTCGAAGTGCTTGCACTCTGTTCGCATGGGCATGATCGTGATCCTGGCGAAATCGGTTCGGCTCAGCCGACCGACCCTTCCATTTGCAGTTCGAGCAAGCGGCTCCACTCCACGGCGTATTCCATGGGCAACGTGCGGGTAACAGGCTCGATGAATCCGTTCACCACCATGCCCATCGCCTGCTCCTGGGAGAGGCCACGGCTCATCAAATAGAACAATTGCTCGTCGGCAATCTTCGACACGGTGGCTTCGTGACCGATCTGCGCATCACGCTCGCCCACTTCCATGTACGGGAAGGTGCGGCTCTCGGAGTTCTCGTCCAGAATCAGTGCGTCGCACTGCACGTGGCTCTTGCAGCCGGTGGCACCTTCCTCCACGCGAACGAGCCCGCGGTAGGTGGTGATGCCTCCGTC
>CAZZJH010000097.1:0-4691 GCA_964654335.1 uncultured Acidimicrobium sp. | reverse complement strand
CGAGGAGTTTCGTCACTTGAGAGTTCCACAAGAACTCGATCTTCTCGTTGGCGAATGCGCGCTCCTGCATGATCTTGGAGGCGCGCAAGGAGTCTCTGCGGTGGATGATGGTGACTTTGGCGGCAAATTTGGTGAGAAATTGCGCTTCTTCCAGTGCGGAGTCGCCGCCACCCACCACGACGATGTTCTGGCCGCGAAAGAAAAACCCGTCACACGTGGCACAGGTGGAAAGTCCATGGCCAATCAGGCGGCTCTCCTCGGGCAAACCGAGCATCAACGATTGTGCTCCCGTGGAGACAATCACACTGTCTGCGGTGTAGAGCGTGTCACGAACCCACGCCTTGAACGGACGGGCGGAGAAATCAACCTTGGTTACCTTCTCGGTGATGAACTGAGCGCCGAACCGAGCGGCCTGCTCGCGACAACGTGTCATCAACTCGGGACCCATGATTCCCTCGGGGAAACCAGGGAAGTTCTCCACTTCGGTCGTGAGCATCAACTGTCCGCCAGGCTGATCCGAAGTAGATGATGGTTCGCCTTCGATGATGAGGGGCTGCAAGCTCGCACGTGCGGTGTAGATGGCGGCGGTGAGGCCTGCCGGACCAGAACCAATTATCAGTACGCGGTGGTGTGATGTCGACATGTCGCTCGCTTTCGGGGTGAGGGCCAGACCAAGTTAGTCACGTGGGCGGCGGCGACGCAGAAGACGACCGCCGACGATCAGGAACAATCCACCGAGGATGAAATAGCTCGCCCACACGGACGTCTCTCGCGACCACCACAAATCGAGAAGCTCGTTCAGTCCACGGAACATGGCGAGTAGCAAGAAGATGAAGACGAGCATCGCACCGAGAGCACCAAACGTGCCGAATACGGTGCCGCGCACGATCTTGACGAGAGGGAAGGTAGTGCGTTCGCGGATGAATGCGATGCCGTCATCAAGGATGTCGAGGAAACGCTTCACCCACTTGTCGTCGTTGGATTGATCGGATTCCACGACTCGAGGCTAACTCTGGGCGAAGGTCACTCCCGAGACGATCGTTTGGAACGGATTGGCGCTGCTGCATGCAGCACCACGTCCAGCCTCGGTGAACAACACCAGCAGGTATTGCGCCGGATCGATGATCTCGAATGTGGAGCCGCGACGTCGCGAGTTGAACTTGAGTGCCGTACGTTCGCCCCATTCGGCGACCGTTGCCTTACCACCTTCCAGTGATTGGTATACCTCGATTGTCCATGGAGCATTGCCCATCGCGAGATTCAGGGTTCCAGTAGCGGGCTGGCTGAGCTGGATCATCAAGCCGACGTATTGCTTGCTGCCAAAGAACTGATTGGCGTAACAAGTGCTCGTCCATTGGGTTTCCGGATTGTCATCGAGGAGAAATGGTGTGAGCGCCTCGTTCTCTTCGCCGTCGTCACCATTCGGGTCGTAACTCATGATCGAAGCGATACCGACTGGACCGAGCGGCACACTCGTCACCTCTTCGCTTGGCGTGATGGCAGTTTCTGGATTGCGTGATACCGCCCACAATGCGCCGGCCGCAGCAAAACCGAGAGCCACCAACATCGCGAACAATCGGCGACTCTCCTTGTGCTGTGTACGTCGAGGCGTTGATACTTCGGGCTCGGGTGTTTCGTCGACGAACAACTCCTCTTCGAATTGTTCGATGACGGGAAGTCCTGCGGGAGGTGTGAGTTCTGTGGTGCGATCAAGGTGACCAGTACTTGCCGCAAGCAGTGCTTCTTGTGTCGTGGCACCCGAGGGATAGCGATCATCGGGATTGCGCGCAAGCAGGGTCATCACCACTTTCACGAGTTGTGGTGAAAGCGTCGGACGCAGTCGAGCGAGGTCTGTTGGTGCGCGCTGCAAGCGGGCGAGCGCGGTGTCCGCATCGGTATCGCCGATGAAGGGAACCTTGCCGGCGAGGCATTCGTACAATACGAGTCCAAGCCCGTAGAGATCGGCGCGCCCGTCGAGTGGCTTGCCACGAACCTGCTCCGGCGAGAGGTACTTGGCGGTTCCCATCATGATGTTGTCGTTCGTCAAGTCGTCTTCACTGCTCGAGTCGAGCGCCTTTGCGATGCCAAAGTCGGTGAGCAACACACGTCCATCTTTTGTGATCAAGATGTTCCCTGGTTTCACGTCGCGATGGATGATCTTTTTCTTGTGTGCTTCTTCTAGAGCAGCGGCCACCGACATTCCGATGTGGATGGTCAGCTGTGGTCCCAACTTCTTCTGTCGATCGAGCACGTCGCGCAAACTTTTGCCCTTGACGTACTGCATGATCACGGCCTGTTGTCCGTGATGTTCCAAACAGTCGTAGACGGCGACGATGTTCGGGTGGTCGATTCCCGCGCAGGCAATGGCTTCCCGGCGGAAACGCTCAACCAGCTTGGGATCGCTGGCCATGTGCGGCTTCAGGATCTTCACCGCGACTTTGCGATCGAACTTCACGTCGCTGGCCAACCAAACTTCGGCCATGCCACCTTTGGCAATGTGTCGGTCGAGGCGATATCGATCGCCGATCAACTCACCGAGCACCTCTCTTTGCACCATCGCTGTGACGCGACGCTAGTGCTTGAGGTGTAGTGAAGTGAGTGATCTCAGGCGTGATGATATGCGACGCCGATAGTTCCGGCACCCGTGTGGGCACCGATCACCGGACCGATGTCGCCGACGATGATCTCGCCGCTGTACACCTTGCGCAATTCACTGACGAGCACCTCGAGGTCATCACATTGCGCCTGCAACACGGAGAGGTTCTCGATTGGTCCTGCATTGCGCACCTTCTCGACGAGGAAGGTGAGGGCCTTGCTGCGCGTGCGCTGCTTGCCACCCTCTTCCACTTTGCCACCACGAACTTCGATGATCGGCTTGATCGACAGTGCAGAGGCGAGCATCGCCTTGGCACCCCCGATACGACCACCCTTCTTCAGATTCTCAAGGGTGTCGAGGGCGCCCCACACCTTGGACTTCTCTGCTAGCTGCTTGCCGAGGGCGACCACCTCGTCGATTCCCGCACCAGAAGCAGCCTTCTTGGCACAAGCAACGGCAGTAATGCCCTCACCGATCGACGCGGAACGGCTGTCGACGATTCGCACGTCAATGTCGCCTGCGACTGCGCGAGCGGCGAGCTCGGCGCTTTGCATGGTGGCGGAGAGGTCCGAAGAGAGGCTGACCACGACGATGCCGGTCGCACCTTCTTGCTTGAGTCGGCGGAACTCGGTTTCGAACTGCCCAGGAGAGGGCGCTGCGGTCTCTGGGAGCACCGGTGAAGACGAGCACATCTGCCAAAACTGTTCTTTGGTCAGGTCCTTGCGATCGATGTACTCCTTGTCGCCAAAACGAATCGACAAGGGGACGATGGTGATGCGATGTTGATCGACGAGTTGTTGCGGAAGATCACAGGCACTGTCGGTAACGATGCGGATGCTCATGCGCGTCAGTGTAATGCGGGGTGGTTTTGGGTTGCCTGCTCGCGCCGCTTCTTTCTCAAATGCGAAACCCACCACGTAAGCAGAATGATGATTGACGCACCGGTAACAACCTGACCAAGTCCTGCCAGTGCGCTCACTCGTGCAGTCATCGGAACGCGACGCCCCACTTGTGTCTGTCCATCAGGAGTGGTGAGCACCACTTCTACCGGGAATCTTCCGTTGGCGCGTGCGCGCACCGGAAACAACAAATCCAAAGACGATGTGGGAGGAATGGCAACCAACTGTGAACCTTCGGGAAACTGCAACTTTGCACTGTTCATCGACACGATCACCGACAAGGTTTGTGTCGACGCGTTTCGCACTTGCAGCCGGAGGTCACTTTCGCGGCCACCAAGCGTGAACGTGAGCGACTCGGGAATGCTCACCTGGTTACGCAACGCACGAAGTTGGCCGCGAAGACCTCGGACACACAACTCGAACTCGTCGATACTCAGCGCGTCGTGACCACACGAGAGGCGAGAGACTCGCCACGCTTCATGCTGCGGGGCGTCAGGCGTGAGCATCGAGGAGGTCGAAGCAATCTGGTCGATCATCGCCTGCAGCGACTCGCGGCGATCGAGCAACGAAACTCGATCTGCACGCGGGAGGTTCACCGTGGACGTCCCGGAAAGTGAAACCGAACCACTCGACAAGCTCCGAAGACTGAGTTGAGGTGCACGGCTGAGAGCAATGAGCAGCGGTGTGGCAATCCCGACAGCAGGAGGGTTCCCGGAGTTCGAAGCGAGTACCGCGTGTCGTGTCGTTGGATCACCACCGCTGTTGAGAATCTCCTGTCGCTCCATGAGGAGATCTGCCGCGATGGTGTAAGCGGTGACGAGTTGATCTCCGGTCTGTGTAGAGAGCAAGCGTCCGTGCAGGGGGTCGGTCGTGCGCAGCACCATGCTCGAACCGCCAGTTGAGCCATCCACGCGATAGGGCTTGGCGTAATTGTCGAGCGCTCCAACCCCAGTCGTTGCTTGCGGCGCGAGTACGAGGGTCTGAAAACCCAGTTGACGAGTGAGCGAAACGCCATCGCGGTCGAGGGGCACTCGCGAGAACCAAACGGTTCTGTCGAGTGCTGCATCACCGTTGAAACGGTCGATCGAAACTTCACCGAACTGGAGTTGTTCCGTGAAGGCCTCCGTGAGAGAAGAACGCGATGCACTGGAGGGATCAAAAGACACGAATGTGGTCGGAAGAACCTCGTGTCGAGG
>CAZZJH010000096.1:0-4744 GCA_964654335.1 uncultured Acidimicrobium sp. | reverse complement strand
CGTGAGCACGTTCAGCACTTGCGTCTCGCCGCGCTGGAACAATCCCGTGCCGTGAGCAGTGGGGATCAAACCCACTTCAGCTGAAACTGCACGCAGATCCTTCGGTGTGCGACCGTCGATGCGGACGCCGTCCTCCACCACGCGCTTGCGCACCAACTGCTTGGTCAACGAGCGAACGGCTTCCTTGATCTGCTTCTCTTGGCCGGCGAACTGACCGGGCTGATCGGCGGTACCGGCAAGAGCGACCAAGGTGTCGGCCGTGGCCTGATCCGTTGCCGCATTGCGCTCTGCCTTCAGGGCGATGCGAATGGCGGGCTGCAACTTGTCGGTTGCCACACGCTCGACAGCTGCATACAACTCGTCGCTGTAGTCGAGGACGGGCGTGTACTTGAGTGGCTCGATTGGACCGCGGGTGGCGATCACGCTGGCGACCAATTGGCGCTGCAACTTGATCGATTCCTTGATCCACTTCTTCGAAGCGTCCAAACCGTCGGCGATGACCTGCTCGTCCACCTTCGGTGCGCCGTCGCCGTAGTACACGAAGCTCTTCTCCGTGCCACCGGCTTCGACCATCATGATGGCCACATCGCCATTGTCGAGTTCTCGACCAGCAACGACGATTTCGAACGTGGATTCCTCACCCTCGGTGAACGTCGGGTGGGCGATCCAGTTGCCGTCTTGGCCATAAGCGAGGCGCACCGCGCCGATGGGGCCATCGAACGGAATACCGCTGACCATGAGGGCAGCTGACGATGCGTTGATCGACAACACGTCGTGAGGGTTCACCTGGTCGGCACCGATGACGGTGATCACGATCTGGGTTTCGTTGCGATAACCATCGGGAAATGCTGGGCGCAACGGTCGGTCGGTGAGACGGCACGTGAGAATCGCCTGCTGGCTCGGGCGACCTTCACGACGGAAGAACGATCCCGGGATCTTGCCGGCTGCATAAGCCCGCTCTTCAACATCCACCGTGAGGGGGAAGAAGTCGATGCCGTCGCGAACGCCCTTGGCGGCGTTTGCGGTGGCGAGTACTGCGGTGTTGCCGATCTTGGCAACTACTGCACCTTGCGATTGAAGGGCGAACTTGCCCGTTTCGAAGGTGAGCTGTTTGTCGGTGCCTGCAATCGGCGCCGATACGGAAATGGCCTCGGCCATGTTGGTTTCCTTTCGTTCCCTCGTCGACTCTCGACTCGGGTGTTGTGGAACGACCAACCGATTCCCAGTCGGCCTCGTCGCGATGTTCACCGCGGCAAAGCCGACTGACAACCGGCCCTGGGTCGTTCGTTTTTTCTTCTAGAGAATCGCTTGGCGAGCGCTCAGCGACGCAAGCCGAGATCGTCGAGCAACTTGCGGTACTTCTCGATGTCTCGGGCCTTGACATAGTCAAGCATTCGGCGACGACGGCCGACCATCATCAACAGACCACGACGGCTGTGGTGGTCCTTCTCGTGACTCTTCAAGTGATCGGTCAACGAATTGATGCGTTCCGTCAGGAGTGCGATCTGCACTTCCGGCGAACCCGTGTCGGTCGCGTGCGTCCTGTGCTTGGCGATGGTGTCGCTCTTGGGCGCGGTAGCCATGATTCTCTCTGCCTTTCTGGTTCCCGTCTGACGGGAGTCGGAATGGTCGCCTGGGCCTCATTGCCCATGGCATCACACCGGAGCAGGGAGCCCCAATGGACCCCCTCATCCTACCGACGAGCACTCGTCTTCTCCTCAGGGCCGTAGCGATTGGCCTGAAACGCTCGTCAGTAGTGTGAATTGCCGTGTTCACGGGGATCGTCGAGGAAAAGGGACAGATCTTGTCTCACACCGGGGATCGCTGGCGATTCGCCGCATCGACCGTTCTCGCGGGCAGCGAAATTGGTGCATCGATTGCCGTGGACGGTTGTTGCTTGACGCTCGTCGCCACTGACTCGCAGTCATGGTGGGAAGCAGACGTGAGCGCGGAGACTTTGTCACGCACCACACTCGGCGATCGCCGTGTTGGCGATCATGTCAACCTCGAACGTCCCATGGCCCTCGGCGAACGCCTCGGCGGTCATCTCGTCCTTGGACACGTGGATGCCACCGGCGAAATCATCTCGCCGGCGCCAAACCTGCGGGTGCGAATCCCCGTTGAGCTGACCAAGCTGCTCGTAGAAAAAGGCTCCGTCACCGTCGATGGGGTGAGCCTGACTGCATTCGACATCGATCGTGATTCGTTCAGTGTTGCCGTCGTTCCGCACACAGCCGAAGTCACCACACTTGGCGAACGCAAGAGCGGTGACCGAGTGAACATCGAGATGGACATGCTCGCCAAGCACGTCGAGCGCTTGGTGGCACCACACGCCAACCGCAAGAAGTGGTGGTCACGATGAGCGACAATCAGCACGAGTTGGAGTCGCTGCGCAAGGACATCGACGAGATCGACAAGGCAATCGTCGCGTTGCTCGCCAAGCGCATGGATGCGTGTCGCTCGATCGCCGAAGTGAAGGCGCGAACCAAGGCGCAGGTAATCCAACCCGAGCGCGTGCGCAACGTGCTCGTGTCGCGGCGTCAATGGGCCATCGATGCAGCGATCGATCCGGACTTCGCCGACCAGATCTTCCGAGCGATCCTCGCCGAGACCCACCGCATCGAACTGCTGCACGACCGTGGCGGCGTCGCACCGAAGAAAGTCGCCGACACCCTGACGAGTGCACTCGACAATGTTGCCGTACGGATCGACCATGTAGTGGTTGCCGTGACGAACCTCGACACCGCCACTTCATTTCTGGAAACGGTCGGCTTCAAGACGGAGAACTCAAACGACCCCGGCATTCGCGTGGCAATCGCGGGAGGCGTCACCGTCGTGCTCGTAGGCCCCGATGGCGATCCTGCAGTTCGCAAACACCTCGACGAACATGGATCCGGGGTGCAGCACATAGCGATCGAGGTGCTCAATGCGAAGTTCGTCCAGACCGCCTTGGTCGAAGCGGGTATCCCGATGCTCACCGATGTTGTCGTCGACGCGGCTGGCCACGAGCAGCTCTTCACCGTGAAGGATCCGGCCACGGGAGTCCAAATCGGGTTTATCAGCCGCACCGGGCATCGCGAAGCGATCAGCGGCGACAACGTTCGCGCACTTTTCCGCGCCCTCGACGCCCTCTAGCCCCCGGCGTTCTTGCGAATGCCGGAATCAGCAAGTACTTTGTCGGTGCACGACAAAGACGATCTTTACTCCACCTCTAACAAGGAGTGGCGATTCAGTCGGGCGCTGACAATCAACAATTTCTTCTAGTCGGGAGAGAACCTTGTTCGACATTGGTCAGCGCGCGCAGAGCAGCACCCTCGTGCATGCCTCGCTTGATGAACTCATGGCTGAGGCTCGCGCAATTCGTGACCGCCGCTTTGGAACACGAATCACCTATTCACCGAAGGTGTTCATTCCACTCACGATGCTGTGTCGGGACAAGTGCGGTTACTGCACCTTCGCTCAGCCACCTGCACGATTGACCAATCCGTACCTGAGTCTTGACGACGTGCTGGCAATCGCACGCCGAGGCGCAGAGGCCGGATGCCATGAAGCGCTCTTCACCCTCGGAGAGCGTCCCGAACTTCGCTATGAGGTGGCACGCGACTGGCTTCGTGACCACGGGTACGACTCGACGGTGCATTACGTGCACGACGCTGCCGAACTGGTGCTGAAAGAATCGGGTCTCTTGCCTCACGCCAACGCAGGTGCGTTGTATCGCGATGAACTCGCGCTACTGCGAAAGGTTTCACCATCGCAAGGAATGATGGTGGAAACGTTGCGCAACGATCTCGAATGTCATCGCGGCGCTCCCGACAAGGAGCCCCAACGCAGGCTCGACACTCTCGAATTCGCCGGAGAACTCTCGATTCCCTTCACCACGGGAATCCTCGTGGGCATCGGCGAGACGCGCGAAGACCGCATCGCCGCATTGAACGCAATCGCCGAATCACATCGCAAACATGGGCACGTCCAAGAAGTGATCGTGCAGAACTTCCTGCCGAAGTCGGGAACCGCGATGCACCGGGCCGATGCGTGTCCGCAAGACGAATACCTGTGGTCGATCGCTGTCGCGCGAATTCTCCTCCCCGAAGACATTCACCTGCAGGCCCCACCGAACTTGAGCGACGACTTCTCCCCGCTCATCGACGCGGGCATCGATGATTGGGGTGGCGTCTCTCCCGTCACAGCCGATCACGTGAATCCCGAACGGCCGTGGCCCGCATTCGACCGACTCGCCGAAGTGTCTCGGTCGCGAGGCAAGTATCTCGCGCCACGACTCACCATCTATCCGGAATTTGCCTCTCGTGGGACCCAGTGGCTCGACGATTCGCTGCGCTTTGCCGTGCTCGATCGCAGTGATGCCGAAAATTTGGCGCGTGACGACCGCGGTTCGGTTTGGCCCCAGAAGTTCACGCAAGCAGATGTCGTTCGCGATGGAGCCGAAGTGGTGCTCGTCGGGAAGCGCTCGTCGCAGTGGTACTCCGGAGCGACCAACTCTCCCGATCTCCTGATCACCGACGACGTGGACGTCACCGTGGGAGGTCGCGTCGGCGAAATCCTCCGGGGTATCGAGTCTGGGCATCGCCTGGAAGAAGACGACATCGTCGATCTATTCGCGGCACGAGGAGAAGAAGTTCGCGCGATCGCCGCACTGGCGGACCGCTTCCGTCGAGAAGTCGTGGGCGACACCGTCACCTGGGTGCACAACCGCAACATCAACTACACCAATGTCTGCACCTTCAAA
>CAZZJH010000095.1:0-5299 GCA_964654335.1 uncultured Acidimicrobium sp. | reverse complement strand
TGATCTGCATCGGGTAGCCGAGCCAACCGAAGATGTCGATGTTGTCCCAACCTTCTTTGTTGTCTCCACGCGGTGGGTAGTAGTTGATTCGAACCTTGTGGAAGACGTTGCCGTACAAGTCGGGGAACTTGTCGGGCTGCAGGATGTCCTCCAGCACGCCGAGCTTCGACTCTTCCTTGGTCTTGAAGTTGTCCGGATCGTCCAACACTTCACCGTCGCGGTTACCGAGGATATTTGTGGAGTACCAACCCGCCAAACCGAGCATGCGAGCCCGCAGCATCGGCGCGAGCACCGTCTTCATCCACGTCTGGCCGGTCTTGAAGTCCTTGCCGCTGATCGCAACCTTCTTCTCAGTTGCCAACTGGCGCAACACCGGCGTATCGACCGCGAGGTTCGGAGCACCGTTCGCGAACGGCACACCTTCGAGAATCGCTGCGTACGCGTACAACATGCTCGGCGCAATGGCTGGATCATTGGCGTCGATCGCCTTTTCGAACGCTTCCAGGTTCATGTGCGCGGGGCCTGGCTCGATGAAGATCTCGGTGGAGGCACACCAAATCATCACGAGTCGATCGACCTTCTTCTCGTCGCGGAAGCGGTTGATGTCCTCGCGGATTGCCTGCAGCATCTGACGCTTGTTGATGGTGCCGAGCGTGTTCTCTGCATCGATCTTCTTCACGTACTGACGATCGAAGGCTGCCTTCATGGGGCGAATGTCGCGGAGAGTTTCGGCGATTCCTTCGATGTGTTTCGGTCCCTCCAACACACCGGCGCGCTGCGCCGCCACATAGGCGTCATCCGGGAACGGATCCCATGCACCCCACTCGATGTCTTCGAGACGGGCGAGGGGCACGAAATCCTTGATCAAGGGGTTGCGTCCGTCGGTGCGCTTGCCGAGACGGATCGTGTCCATCTGGGCGAGAGAACCGATGGGCAATCCGAGGCCGCGCTTGGTGAGCTCGACACCCGCGATGAGGGTGGAGGCAACAGCGCCGAGACCGACGGTGAGCACCCCGAGTTTTCCTTCGGCGGGTGCAACTACTGGACTTTGAGAGGGCATGAACACTCCTGGAGATTGAGGCTCCCCAAGGCTACGCCCCGGACGACCTGATGATGCTCAAAGTCAATGTGGACATGAATTGGCGAGTGCCCAAGCGACTCACACCCTGCGCCCGATGCAGATGGTCCCACACCGCGAATGAGAGTGCAGTCTCCACGCCGAGAAGTGACCTGAGTGGATCATGCTGCTGACGTAACTCGACTGCGAACGTGTCGCGAGTTTGACATTGCATCGCATTCAAGAACGCTTCGTGTTCGACGTGGCTACCGAGTTGAAGTGCGCGAGTCGGGTTGGCGACGTACGCACGCAACATCGGCGCGAGAGCGGCGTATGTGGAGTCGCGGTTGTGCGAGATTGCTTCGCATCGAGTGGACACTTCACTGGAGGTATCGATCAACGTGAGTCCGATTCGAGCCACGTTGGCCTGTGCGGCGAGTGCTGCGTAATACATCTGGTCGAGATCATGAAAGTGGTGATAAATGGTGCGCAAGCTGACGTCTGCGCCATGCGCAACCTCATGTGCGCCAGGATCAGACCGACCAGATTCGACGAGTCGAACGAGAGCAGAGGTGATCCGCTCGTGTGTGGCCCGAGAACGGATCGTCTGGGGCACCTCGGCTCGGCCCCTCTGGCCCTCCATCGCTCAAGTATGTCCAATAGTGAGACATAAGTGGGTCATCAAGTTTGTTCACCGACCGTGCAAAAAGTCGTCACCACTCGATCGGGTTCGACCTGCACCCGCGCTGTTTGTGCACTGACCGTGCAAAAACATCTTTGCTGAGGTGACTTTGGTTAACAAACATTTCTTCGGAGGGAATTTCGTTCCGTAACGCAGGGACGCGTGGCATGTCGTCCGTACGGTCACGTCATGTTGCGGCGACTTGCTGCGTTGGTGGTGGCATCGGCTCTCGTGGGTACCGGGTTGGCCTCCGCAGATTTCTCGGGTGCGGTACTCGAGGACGGCACGACTGCCACGATGCGGCAAGCAGCGGCCTGGAAATTGGCGCTCGGAGATCGACACACGTGCGTGATCACGTCGACCGATCAGATCAAGTGCTGGGGTGACAATTCCTACGGTCAGCTGGGACTGGGAAACGTGAACTCAGTGGGTAGTGATCCAAGCGTGAGCGTCGCTAGCTCCTCAACGACCGACATTGGTGCCGTGCCGGTGGCAATTGCAGCAGGTGCCTTCCACACGTGTGCCATCACCACCACTGGTTCGGTGAAGTGCTGGGGTCGTGGAAGTCGGGGACAACTAGGTCAAGGAGCGACTTCATCGCTTGGAGACGGTTCAGGCGAGATGGGTTCGAGCTTGCCGACTGTCGACCTTGGCTCTGGGCGCACAGCAACGCAGTTGGCTCTCGGCGAGGATCATTCCTGCGCGTTGCTCGACAACGCGACCGTCAAGTGTTGGGGTCGCAACTTCAATGGCCAACTGGGTATCGGGAGCAACACCGATCGCGGAGATCAAATCAACGAAATGGGCAGCGCACTTCCCGAGGTGTCATTCGGTTCGGCAACGCCAACCGCCATTGCGGCTGGTGATTTCCACACCTGTGCAGTGCTCGATTCGGGGCAGGTCACCTGCTGGGGGCTGAACTCATCGGGGCAATTGGGTCGCGGCAACACCACATCACTTGGAACTGCCGCAGGTTTTCTTGCTACCGCAACGGTCGACTTGGGCGTCGGCCGCAGTGCTGTGGCGCTTGCCCTCGGCAGTGCGCATACCTGTGCGGTACTCGACGATCTTTCGATGAAGTGTTTCGGAATGGGGGGCAACGGCCGGCTGGGAACCGGAGCAACCGACAGTCGTGGCGACTCGGCAAACGAATTGGGCAATGCCTTGCCCGCGATTGACCTTGGCGCTTCGCGCAGGGTGTGGGCCGCTGCGGCGGGCGGCTCACACACCTGTGTGCTCCTCGACAACGTATCGGTGAAGTGCTTTGGCAACGGAAGCTCGGGTCAATTGGGAAGTGATCTGGCTAATGAGATTGGTGATTCACCCGGCGAAATGGGCGACAACTTCAGTTCGATAACACTTGGGCAACACGTGCTGGCAATCGGCGCGGGCGACTCTCACACGTGTGCTGTTCTCGTCTCTGCAACCATCAAGTGTTGGGGGAATGGATCAGACGGCGCGCTTGGACTCGACGATGTAGTGAGCCAAGGTGACGACCCCGGCGAAATGGGGGCTCTTGCCGCGGTGGCGGTGACGCCGAGCATCACCACGGAGCCAGGGCCGGTGCGCTCCCTTGCTGCGACTGCTGGTGAAACTTCGGTGGCGTTGTCGTGGCAAGTGCCAAGTAACACCGGCGGAGTCGCAGTGAGTGACTACGTAGTGCAATACCGCGCCGCATCGTCTTCGACATGGACGACGGTGAATGACGGAGTGAACACCGCCACCACATTCACGGTGTCAGGGTTGAGTTCCGGCACCACGTATGAGTTTCGCGTTGCAGCACGAAATGCCGTGCATCGCGGCATGACGGCGCTCGCAAGTGCCACGCCAACGACGACTACTACAACAACAACCACGACTACGACTACGACTACGCCACCAACAACGACGACGACTATGCCACCAACAACGACCACCTCGACCACCTCGACCACGACTGCGGCAACGTCTTCGTCTGGTGGCGGTGGTTCGTCATCCACTCCATCGCCAGCTACGACGACATCCACCACCATCGCCGCACCCGTCACCTTCGTCACGGGCCCGACAGCAACCGTGGTGGCCACCACGACGCCAGGCCCGATGGCGTTGTCCGCATTCGCTCCCTACAGTGCTGCACTCACCGTCAAGCAGCGAGCCGAAATTGCCAGGTTCACGCGCCTGATTCAACGCACGCACGTCGTGGAGTGCGTGGTGTACAGCTCGTCGGCAGTTTTCGTTTCGAGGATCATGATGCGCCGTGCCAAAGCCACGTGCGAGGAGGTTCGCCGCTTGGTGCGTGGGGTGCAGGCGACCGTCGTCGTACGCGATCTACCGTCCGCCCGTGAGGCCCGCGAGATGGGGGCCGATTCGGAAAGCCTCACCCGACAAGTGATTCTGCGGTTCGGGGGTGTTGCCGAACGGCCAATTGGCTGACACACTGAAGGTCGTGTTTACGAAAAAGAGCCTCCAGAACAGCGTTCTTGTAGTAATTCCCTAGGCGCGTCGGCTCAGCCGCGCGCGCCCAAGCCTCCCGAACAGGGGGGCTTTTTTGTTCCCCCAACACCAGTTCGAAATTGCAAGTCAAGTTCTAAAGAGAAAAGGCGAAACAGATGAGCAGCCAAGCGAATCGACACCAAGAAGGCGAGAAGATCACCGGAGCACAGGCTCTGATCCGCTCGCTCGAGATGGAAAACACCGAAGTGATATTCGGTCTGCCCGGTGGATGCATCCTTCCCGCGTACGACCCGTTGCTCGAGTCGCCCATCCGTCACATCCTCGTGCGTCACGAGCAAGGTGCTGGTCACATGGCTGAGGGTTATGCGCACGTCACCGGTCGTCCCGGTGTCGCGATGGTGACGAGCGGTCCTGCTGCCACCAACCTCGTCACGCCGCTGTGCGATGCGTTCATGGATTCGATTCCGATGGTCGCCATCACCGGTCAGGTTCCTACAGCAGCAATCGGTACCGATGCGTTCCAAGAGTGCGACACCGTCGGCATCACGCGCAGCATCACCAAGCACAACGAATTGGTGATGAGCGCGGAAGATCTACCGCTCGCAATTCGTCAAGCGTTTCATCTGGCCACCACGGGTCGTCCCGGCCCGGTGCTCGTCGATGTTCCAAAAGACGTGTTGCAGAACACCATGGCGTGGCATTGGCCAAGTGATGCCGATGTCGAAGCGTCGTTGCCTGGATACAAGCCGAACACCAAGGGTCATCCGCGGATGATCAAGGAAGCGGCGCAACTCATCCTTCGCTCCGCGCAACCGATCCTTTACGTGGGTGGTGGCGTGTTGAAGGCGCGCGCGGCAAGTGCACTTCGCGAACTCGCAGAGTTGGTGCAGATCCCGGTGGTCACCACGTTGATGGCGCGCGGTGCATTCCCCGATGATCATCCGTTGTGCCTCGGCATGCCGGGTATGCACGGCAACGCCACCGCAGTCACTGCGATGCAGAAGTCCGATTTGTTGATCGCACTTGGTTCTCGCTTCGACGATCGCGTCACCGGCAAGGTGAGTGGGTTCGCTCCCGACGCCAAGATCCTTCACGTCGACATCGATCCGGCCGACCAGGGCAAGGTG
>CAZZJH010000094.1:0-5330 GCA_964654335.1 uncultured Acidimicrobium sp. | reverse complement strand
CGGGTAGAGTTCGTTCACCATGCGGGGGGTACGGGGAATGCGCTCAAGCACCATGGCGCGACTGCTCTTCGCTTTTGTCGTGTCCTGTGGCTTCGTCGCTTTTGGCGGCAACGTACACGCCGCGAGCAACGAAGACGACTCGCGTCCCGAGATGATCGTCGGTGCCGTGCGCGACCAATACAAGGACGATGCCGGCAAGAAGATCGTCGAGAATGTTCCCAAAGTGGAAGTGATCGTCACGGTCGAGGGCGGACCTGAGATTGCTCGTTTGATCACCGACGATAATGGCGAGTTCTCGACGGAGGTCCCTGATCCAGGCAACTATGTAGTGGAGATCAATCCAGACACCGTCCCCGATGGTATGGACATCACCGATTCCACCAAGACCCCTCGAACGATCACCGTCAATCCGGAATCACAAGCCACCGCGATCTTCTTTCTCGGCGCGAATACTTCCAAGTCCATCTCCCGATGGGAAACGCTTCCCCAGGCACTGTTCAATGGCATCAAACTGGCCGCGATCATCGCGATCTGCGCCATCGGGCTTGCGCTCGTCTATGCCACCACCGGTCTCTCGAACTTTGCCCACGGTGAACTCGTCACCTTTGGCGCGTTTGCCGCATGGACGCTGAATGTTCGAATGGGTGTGCCTTTCCTACTTAGCGCGCTCGTCGCCATTCCTCTCACAGCGGCCGTGTCGGTGGGAATGGAGCGAGGGGTGTGGAGGCCGATGCGTCAGCGCAGGAGTTCGCTCACCTCGATGATGATCGTCTCGATCGGTATTGCACTTGGCGTGCGTTACATCTATCAATTCTTCTACGGAGCTCGCTACACCAACTACTCCGCCTTTGGCAGGCAGTCGACGCTCGACTTCGGTCCGTTCAACGCCACACCCCGCACCCTGTGGGTGATGGTGATTTGCATGTTGTTGTCGGTAGTAGTCAGCGCATGGCTGCTGTACACACGTCAAGGTAGAGCCATTCGTGCCGTAGCTGACAACCCCGCACTTGCCTCTTCCACAGGCATCAACTCCGATTACGTGATCGCCTACGTCTGGGTCGTCGGAGGAGCACTGGCCGGAATTGGTGGCATTCTTTACGGCCTCGACATCGGCGTTCAATGGGACATGGGCTTTCGTCTGCTGCTCCTCATCTTCGCTGCTGTCACCCTCGGGGGCCTCGGCAATCCATTCGGCGCCATCCTCGGCAGCGTGGTGATTGGCATCTTCGTCGAGCTGTGGGCCTGGTTATTCCCCGGAGCATCCGAACTCAAGACGATCGGTGCAATGCTGATCTTGATCATCGTGTTGTTGCTGCGGCCACAGGGTTTGCTCGGTAGTCCGGAGCGTGCGGGATGAACTGGGGGCTAATCTTTTCCAACGCTGTATACGTGGCGCTGTCATCCAGTGCTGCGGCGTACGCCCTCGTTGCCATCGGCATCAACGTGCATATCGGTTACACGGGGCTTCTCAACTTCGGGCAAGCGGGCTTCGCCGCTGCTGGTGCCTACGGCATGGCCATCCCGATCGCCACCTTTGGTTGGCATTGGTCGGCCGCGCTCGCCTCATCGATCTTTTTTGCCATCTTGTTGGCGCTTTTCCTCGGCGCACCGACCTTGCGAATGCGGTCGGACTACTTGGCGATCGTCACCATCGCTGCTGCTGAGATCACGCGAATTTCGATGATGAGTGTTCGATACACCTGGCTCACAGGTGGCACCGATGGCAAAAAGGGTTTCGCTGGATTTCTCGTCGATTCAAATCCATTCGGCGACAATCGCTATCAGTTCTTTGCCCAGTCGGTGAATGGGTACTCGCTGTACATCACAATCATCGGTTGGATTCTCGTGGCAATCTTCGGCTCACTCGTCTACTTCATGATGCGTGGCCCATGGGGTCGGGCGTTGCGCGGAATCCGCGAAGACGAAACTGCCGTGCGCAGCCTCGGTAAGTCGGTGACGAGGTTCAAGATGCAAAGCCTGGTGCTGGGTGGAGTGATCGGTGCAGCAGGAGGCATCATCCTCGCCTCGGAAAAGCAGAGCGCTCAACCGATGGAGTACGGAACCACGCTCACGTTCTTCGCTTTCACCATCGTCATCCTCGGTGGTTTGGCCACTGCTCGTGGGCCGATCATCGGAGCCGTCATCTTCTGGTTCATTCTCCAGTTCGTAGACAACGTGCTCGAGCAATTGACTCGCAACAAGCTCGTACCCACGTGGGTGGTCAACGGCAACAACTTCGGCCAGGTGAAATTCATCCTCGCCGGTTTTGCCCTTGCGCTGCTCGTGGTGTTTAGGCCTCAAGGCATTTACGGCAACAAGAGGGAGATGTCCTTTGACTCCCGTTAATCGTGTCGTTGCTGATGCAGTTCCTGGCTCGAAGAAGCAGGATCCCATCCTCGAGGTAAACAGTCTCCGACGAGAGTTCGGCGGACTAGTTGCCGTCGACATCGCGCACCTCGAAGTGCAACGCGGATCGATCACGGCACTCATCGGTCCGAACGGGGCAGGCAAGACCACCGCATTCAACTTGATGTCGGGCTTCGATACTCCCACCGCGGGAACCTCCGAATTCGATGGAGTCGACATCACGGGTGTCCAGGGTCACGAGCTCGCCCAGCGAGGAATGGTGCGTACGTTTCAGCTCACCCGCGTCCTCACACGATTGACGGTGCTCGAGAACATGATGCTCGGTGCCGTCAACCAGATCGGCGAGAAGCCGTGGACCAGCCCATTCCGGTTCCTCTGGACCAAACAAGAAGACGGAATTCGTGAACGTTCAGAAGCATTGCTCAAGCGTTTCAAGTTGGACCATGTTGCCAGCGAATACGCGGGCAACATTTCTGGCGGTCAGCGCAAATTGCTGGAGATGGCACGTGCGTTGATGGTGGAGCCTCGTCTCGTGATGTTGGATGAGCCGATGGCTGGTGTGAACCCCGCCCTCAAGCAGAGTTTGCTCAGTCACGTGAAGAACTTGCAGTCGGAAGGCATGACCGTGCTGTTCATCGAACACGACATGGACATGGTGCACGAGATCGCCGACTGGGTAGTGGTGATGGCCGAAGGCCGATTGATCGCCGAAGGCACACCTGATCAGATCTCCTCCAACCGAGCCGTCGTGGACGCCTATTTGGGTGAACACCAAGGCACTTCATTCCTGGAGGACGCATGACCAAGCGCATTCTCGACGTCGAGAACTTGATCGCCGGCTACGTCCCCGAAGTGAACATCCTCAACGGATGCAACGTGCATGTCGACGAAGGCGAATTCGTCGGCATCATCGGCCCGAATGGCGCCGGAAAGTCCACGCTGCTCAAGGCTCTACTCGGCATGTGCGCCGTGCGCGATGGCACTGTTCATCTAAACGGTGAAAACGTCACCGGACTGAAAGCCCACGAGTTGATTACCAAAGGTGTCGGTTACGTGCCACAAACAAACAACGTGTTCCCCAGCCTCACGGTGAAAGAGAACCTCGAGATGGGTTGCTTCCTCAAGCCCCAGGTGTTCGATCAGCGTCTCGAGGCCGTGATGGAGATGTTCCCAAAACTGCGTGAACGCGCTACCCAAAAGGCACGCGGTCTCTCGGGTGGAGAACGTCAAATGGTGGCGATGGGTCGCGCGCTCATGCTGGAACCGAAGTTGTTGCTCCTCGATGAGCCGTCGGCAGGACTTTCACCTGTCCTCCAGGACGAAGTCTTCTTGCAGTGTCGCCGCATCAATAAAACGGGGGTGGCGATCCTGATGGTGGAGCAGAATGCGCGTCGTTGCCTGCAAGTTGCGGGCCGTGGCTATGTACTCGATCAGGGCAAGAACGCCTATTCGGGCACTGGTCGCGAACTACTGCAAGACCCGAATGTGATCGAGTTGTATCTCGGCAGCCTGAGCCGTGCTACCGGCGGCTGAGTCAACCGCACTCAAGAAGAACGCAGACAAAAGAAGAGGCCCCCGGGTTTCCCCGGGGGCCTCACTCTTTAGTTCAGAAGAACTAGATCAGCCGAGCGCTTCGAAGGCTTTGCCCAACGCGTTGCCGATGTTTCCATCGCAACCGTAGACCTTCTTGACCTTCGGGCCGATGCCCTTTTCGACCATCGACTTCAGAATCTTCGCAGACTCATCGAAGCCAATGACGATGATGGCGTCGGGATCTGCGGCCACGACTGCATCCACTTCGGTGTCGAAGGAGGCTGCGGTCGGGTCGTAGATCGTCTTCACCACAACTTCACCACCACCAGCGGTGATGGTCTTCTCGGCAGCATCGGAGAGTCCGGTGCCATACGAGTCGTTGAGGGCGAGGATCGCCACGGTCTGAGCACCGTCCTGCAACACCTTCTGACCAAGAACGTCGCCCTGGTAGATGTCCGGTGGTGCGGTTCGGAAGTACAGGCCCTTGTCGGCGTAGCCGCTCAGTTCAGGCGACGTGTTGGCGGGCGAGAATTGCACCACGCCAGCGCTGGTGATCTTGTCGATCACGGTCAGCGACACACCGGACGAGGCGGCTCCGATGATTCCGTCCACGTTCTCCGCGAGGAGACGGTCGACAGTCTTCGAAGCCGTGTCGGTGCTGGTGTCACCCGAGTCGCCCTTGATCGCCTCAATGGGCTGACCGAGGACGCCACCTGCCGCGTTGATGTCCTGGATAGCCAGGTCAAACGCCGCGAACATCGGTGGTCCGAGGAAGGCGAGGTTGCCGGTCTGCGGGAGGATGGTGCCGAGCTTGAGCACGCCATCACCCTTTCGCGAACCTTCCACCTTCACCTGGGGTACATCGAGATCATCCGGGCCCTTCACGTTGATGAACGACGTGAGGGTTGGGTCGATGCGGTTGCTGTCATTCATCGTGAGGAAGCCGTACGAAGCCTCAAGTGGCTCGCCGTTACCTGCGAAGGTAAGGGGGCCCGAGATGCCGTCGTAGTCCGGATCGCCACCAGCCTTGATGATGTCGAGGCACGACGTGAAATCGGTGCACTTCTCGCCGTCGCGAGTGATGCCATTGATTTCCGAGGCGTACTCGATGCCATCAGACTTTGCCTTTTCCACGGCGAGTGCGATGATCACGACAGAGTCGTACGTCTCAGCGGCGTACGACACGTCAATGAGGGCCGGGTCAACCGAGCAAAGTCGCTCGATGAATGCGGCGTCAGCGCCACCCTCGCCGAACGGAGTGGAACCCGAGAAACCGGCAAGGTCGCCATCGACGGTGTCGCTGGTCTCCCTACCGCAGGTGCTCTCCGTGGCAGTGGTGTCCTCGGTGACCGTTTCTTCGGTCACCGATGTGTCTTCGGACGCGTTGTCGTCTCCACCGCAGGCTGCGCCCACGAGTGAAAGAACGGCCA
>CAZZJH010000093.1:0-5489 GCA_964654335.1 uncultured Acidimicrobium sp. | reverse complement strand
GGCAATGGCGGTAGTGCTGGTAACGCGATTCACTTGGCCAACGACTTCACCTATGGCGCTGGCGTGAGCAAAGGTATCGGTTTGCGGATCGAGGCACTTCCGGCCAATGCAGCCGTCATCACATGCTTGGCCAACGACATCGGGTACGAGAACATCTTCTCGGAGCAGTTGCGGGTGAAGGCAAACAAGGGCGATGTCCTCGTGGCCTTCTCGGGAAGCGGAAACTCGCCGAACATTGTCAACGCGTTGAAGATGGGCAATGAAAAAGGAATGAAGACTTTTGCCGTGCTCGGATACTCGGGCGGTAAGTGCAAAGAACTTGCACAAGTTCCGATGCATTTCGAGATCGACGACATGCAGGTTGCCGAGGACTTGCAGCTGATCATCGGTCACATGGTGATGCAGTGGCTATGTGGATTGGATCGACGGGCCTGACTCGATGAAGTCGATAGTCACGGGTGGTGCCGGCTTCATTGGTAGCCACGTGGTCGAACAATTACTGAAGCGTGGCGACCAGGTCGTTGTCATCGACAATTGCTCGACGGGTAGACCAGAAAACCTGGTCGGTTTCGACGGGGTTCGTCTGGTGCAAGACGACATTTCGAACCCAGGCACGTGGATGACGGAGTTCCAGGGTGCGAACCACATCTTTCACCTGGCAGCGTTGGCCGACATCGTGCCGAGCATCGAGAATCCGGTGGCTTATTACCGATCGAACGTGGACGGCACCTTCAACGTGCTCGAGGCTGCACGAGCAGCGCAGGTCGACAAGCTGGTGTACGCAGCATCCTCATCGTGCTACGGAATACCTGACGAGTTTCCCACCAAGGAGTCGGCAGAGATTCGACCCCAGTACCCCTATGCGCTCACCAAGTACCTCGGCGAGGAGATGGTGAGGCATTGGAATCAGGTTTATGGTTTGCCGGCAATTTCTCTACGTCTCTTCAACGTCTACGGAACTCGATCGCGCACTTCGGGAACCTACGGCGCCGTGTTCGGTGTGTTTCTCGCCCAGAAACTTGCGGGCAAACCGTTCACCGTGGTGGGTGACGGAAATCAAACGAGGGACTTCACCTACGTGAGTGACGTAGCCGCAGCGTTCATCGATGCGGCGAACAGTACGTTGACCGGTGGTGTATTCAACGTGGGAAGCGGTCGTACGGTTTCGATCAACGAGTTGGTGAATCTCTTGGATGGCCCGGTGACGTACATTCCAAAGCGTCCGGGCGAACCAGATTGCACATTCGCCGACATTTCAAAGATCACCGCTGCCTTGGACTGGCGACCTCAGGTGCCGATCGCCGATGGCGTTGCGGAGGTGGTAAAGAACATCGATTATTGGGCCCAAGCCCCAGTGTGGACACCTGAGTCGATCGAAGTAGCAACGCGACAATGGTTCGAGTACCTCGGGGAAAAATGAGCAAGCGCACTGCGTTCATTTCGGGCAACTTCAACGTCGTTCACCCGGGGCACCTCCGATTGTTTCGGTATGCGAGGGAGAAAGCGGATTGCTTGGTGATCGGGGTGTTCTCCGACGCACTCGGCGGAGATCAGATCTTCATTCCTGAGGCGTTGAGAATGGACGCTTTGCGCAACAACGTCCTCGTCGACGAGGTGATTTTGATCGACGACAGCCTGGAATCGACTTTGACCAGATTGAAGCCCGACCTCGTGATCAAGGGCCACGAGTACGAGGGTAAGGACAATCCCGAAGAGCACATGTTGAAGAAGTTGGGCGGGGAGTTGATCTTCAACTCGGGGGAGTCGGCTTTTTCTTCCGCTGATCTCATTCAGCGTGAGTTTCGAGGAAGTGCAGACTCCCGTGTGCAACTGCCCAATGATTATCTGGCTCGTCGTGGAATTTCGCCGTCCGACTTGATCGAGCGTGTTCAGAGGATCAATGGTGTTCGGTTGATCGTGGTGGGTGACCTGATCATCGATGAATACGTGACCTGTGAGCCCGTGGGAATCTCGCGCGAAGAACCCACTGTGGTCGTAACGCCCATCGACACCACCCGCTTCGTGGGAGGCGCAGGAATCGTTGCGGCACACGCTGCTTCACTCGGCGCGAAGGTGACATTCATCTCTCTCGCAGGCGACGACGAGTTGGCCGACTTTGCTCGTTCCTCGCTCGAGGCGCTTGGTGTGGACGTGAAGATCGTCGATAGTGGAGAACTGAAGACGATCGTTAAGACGCGGTTCCGTAGTCAGGGTCGAAATCTTTTGCGTGTCAACAATTCCTTGGGAATCGATGCTCGTGATGAGCATCTCGACCAACTCGCTACAGAGTTCAACAAAAGCGTCAATCAAGCTGATGCCATCGTCTTCTCCGACTTCGACATGGGTTGTTTGACTTCGGAAGTCGTCGGACAACTCCTCGCTTCACTCAGTGAGAAGCGACCGGTCTTGGCGGCAGATTCGCAGGCTCGACTCGGGCTTGGTTCATTGCGCAAGTTCGCTGGCGTTGATCTGGTGACGCCCACCGAGATGGAGGCGAGATCGGCTGTTCGCGACGAGACGTCTGGTCTCGCGGCCTTGGCACATCGGCTTCGCTCCGATCTTGGAGTACCCAATGTGCTGCTGACTTTGGGCAAGGAGGGCGTCTTGATCTCTGGCGATCAGGCGCAATTGAGTGGCCAGTGGCCGACCGACTTGTTGCCGGCTTTGAACCCATCACCGGTGGATGTGGCTGGGGCGGGTGACTGCATGTTGGTGGTGACGACTCTCGCCCTTGCGACGGGTGCTTCGATTTGGGAAGCATCGCTTCTCGGATCGGTTGCTGCGGCAGTTCAGGTTGGCCGAGTGGGGAATCTCCCGATTTCTGCCGACGAGATCATCTCCAGGCTTTCATGACCCAGGCGGTACTGCTGGCCGCGGGACTCGGCACACGACTGGGTGACATGACCAAGTCGATCCCTAAGTGCCTCGTTGATGTCGGTGGAAAACCGATGTTGCAGCACTGGCTGGACAAGTTGAGTTTGGTCGGATGTTCGGAAATCTTCATCAATACACATCATCTAGCCAAACAAGTGGAGGATTTCGTTGGCGGTAATCCAGCAAAGAACAGCATCCGTCTGGTTCATGAAGAGGAGCTCTTGGGAACTGCAGGGACCCTGGCTTCAATTCGACATCTCTTGACTGACGACGAAGTATTCGTTGCTCATGCCGACAATTTCTTCTCGGATTCACTCGACGGAATGATGAAAACTCATCGTTCGCGGGATCATCGCGCAGTGATGACCATGGGGCTCTTCGAGAGCCCCACTCCGACCACTTGTGGAATCGTCGAGATAGATCCTCAGGGAGTCGTCATCGGATTCGAAGAAAAACCAACTGCTCCGCGGAGCAATCTTGCGAATGCGGCGGTGTATCTGATGAGCCAGATTGCCCTCGATGAGGTGGGCAGTTCACGGGATTTCAGTACGGAAGTGGTGCCGAGACTGCGTGGGCGAATCCAAGGCCACCGATTCATCGGCGCCTACTTCGACATGGGCACTCCTGAGTCGTTGGACGACGCGAGACGAATTGCAACGAGTTCTTGATGACATTGTTTCGCCAGATTTCAAGGCAGTTTTGGCAAGCCAAGAACATGGGTGTGAGCCACGTAGTGGCAAAAGTGATTCGACGGGTAGCTGGAGGACC
Organism: uncultured Acidimicrobium sp.; assembly: GCA_964654335.1. Taxonomy (GTDB): domain Bacteria; phylum Actinomycetota; class Acidimicrobiia; order Acidimicrobiales; family Ilumatobacteraceae; genus UBA3006. The sequence continues at coordinate 1,847 of CAZZJH010000093.1, read as the reverse complement.
AAAGATCCCGAATGCGAGTGACGATGCACTGAGGATTGAAGCAGCTCGTTCAACGGAACGCAGTGCACGAATCGTGAGTCAGTTGCAAGTGTTGTCATCAGAAGTGAAAGAAGCGTTCGACGATGGTCGATATGCCGACTACCTCAGGCTCGGCAATGAGTCAGGTTCTATGCGCGATGACCTTGCTCGCGAGTGGGGAATGGATCCGGTGGACCGTCGCATCATCGGCAGCAGTTTCCTTGGTCCGCTTGGACATCTCAGTTTTCTCGACATGTATGTGAAGGGTGTGCAGCTTCGAGAGATGAATCAGCGATCCACGAACGTCCTTGCCGAGAATTCCAAAGTTGCCAATCGGTCCTATCTGCATCTGTGGGAAAAGCATCTCGCGGTGAGGAAGATCACTCTTCGAGAGTGGGTGGATGTCGATCTCCTTGAATGGCCGATTTGTGAACGAGCAGACTTCGTGCGCACCACTGGGGGGTATGAAAACTCAATGTCCTTTTGGGACAAGGTGAATCGAATGTGGGAAAACGAGGGGCGGGCTCCCTTGCTTGAACTCGATTCGGAACTCCTAGATCGTGGAAAAAGCGTTCTCAGGAGAATGGGTCTCAAGGATGACGATTGGTACGTGTGTTTTCATGTCCGTGAGGGCGATCATCGAGTCACATACCGCGGACCCAACTCGGATGTGTCGACGTATGCATTGGCGATGGAAGAGGTGGTGCGAAGGGGAGGCGTTGCGATACGTATGGGCAACACCGAGATGACGGCGATAAGGGAGAAACCTGGCATCGTCGACTACGCACACTCGGTGCGTCGCGCTGATTGGATGGACGTGTTTCTCTGGGCAACCTGCAGATTCTTCGTTGGCACGGGATCCGGCCCGATACATGTGCCAGGAACTTTCGGTGTGCCCGTATTGATGACCAACACATCTGCGATTGGCATGTTTCCGAGTTATTCGGTGGGTTCGATGATGATTACGAAGCACTTTCATGACGAGAAAACTGGTCGAGAACTGTCACTCAGTGAGGCCCTGAGTCGACGGGTCGGATGGAACTGGTCTGCGGACTTCTCCAGGCAAGGTGTGATGATGCAGGACAACACCCCTGAGGAACTTCGCGATGCGGTGATTGACATGTTCGAAGCGGGTCGACCTCCAACCAACGCTCAGATTTCCGCAAATGACCAACGGACCTCGTCCGGAAGCGCGATTACGACACCATTTGCGCCCACTTTCGCTGAGTCGATGGCTGTGCGATGAATTGGGCGACGAGTCGACGGCTCGTTCGATTGATGCTGACGAGTCCAGTCGCTCTGATTTTTGTCTTGCTCACGAGAGTCATCAGACCGCTGGTGACCGTTCGATTTGGGGCGTTGAAGAGCGACCGAATCGGGCACTTCGTACTGGAGACCGAGCTCATGTTGCAGGAGCAACTCGCGGGAATCAAAACGCGCCCGTGTAGATCGGTTGACATTTATTACGCACCGCAACCCATTTCCAACGCGCAGGTAGAAAAGATGTGGGGGCGAGTCGTCAGAATCTGGCCGCGCTGGCTGATGGTTCCAACGTTCAAGATCAGCTCGTTGTTGCCGGGAGCAGACCGTCATCGAATTCCGACGGCAACGTCTACCTGCCTCGATGTGCTGAATCTGTTGGATCGAACGAAGGCCCTCTTGTCATTCACTCCCGACGAAGAGAGAAGGGGAAAGGCCTTACTCGAATCATTGGGTGTGGGGAGCGCTCCTTTTGTTTGTGTCATCGTCCGCGACGAGACGTACTACAAGAAAGCCCTCCCCAATCAAGATCTCTCCTATCACAGCTTTCGTAATTGTGACATCGATAC
>CAZZJH010000092.1:0-5586 GCA_964654335.1 uncultured Acidimicrobium sp. | reverse complement strand
TGAGGCGAAATCGCGGGTGTAGTTCAGTGGTAGAACATCAGCTTCCCAAGCTGAGAATGCGGGTTCGATTCCCGTCACCCGCTCTAGAGCGAGACGAGGGCCCAGAGGGCGGCAACTAAACCGATGATCGCCATGATGATCGTGCGTGTTTTTGGTGCCGCCACCACGTCACCGGTATCTGTTTGCTTCTGTGGTGGGCGAACCAACGCGAGAACGTTGCCCACGAACATTGCCCCGCCAAAGGCGAGCACCAGCCACGCCAAAATGTCTTCGCCGAGGAACACTCAGTTCCCCACCAAGTCGTCGACCACATGGTCGCGAGCAATGTTCTCGAATCGGGTGTACGCCTCGAGCCAAGCAAGGTCGGCCTTACCAAGTGGGCCGGCGCGGTGTTTGGCAACCATCAATTCGGCATAACCACGCAAATTCGGATCCTGCTCGTACACCTCGCCGCGATACAGAAACATCACCACGTCAGCGTCCTGCTCGAGGGCGCCCGATTCGCGCAGGTCGGACAACGTTGGGCGCTTGTCTTGGCGTGACTCCAACTGACGGCTCAACTGGCTGAGCGCCAACACTGGCACGCTGAATTCGCGAGCAAGCAGCTTCAGTTTTCGGCTGATCTCGCTCACCTCCAACTGACGATTCTCTGGGCGACCGTCGCCACCCATCAACTGCAAGTAGTCGATGACGATGAGACCAACGGATCCTTCGCGACTGAAAACACGACGAGCCTTAGCGCGAATCTGACCAACTGAGGTTCCTGCTGAGTCGTCAATGATCAATGGAATGTCTAGTCGACCAACTGCGTGGCCGATCTTGCGCCAGTCGTCAGCACTCGGACGACCAAGGCGCAACACCGTTCCGTCCACTCGGGCCTCGCTGGCGAGGATTCGTTGTGCAAGTTCGGCCTTCGCCATTTCCAACGAGAAGAACAAGACGGGCTTGCCCGTCTGTTGTGCGGCGTGCACCGCGATGCCAAGAGCGAGTGCGCTCTTACCCATGGCAGGACGTGCACCGACGATGTTCAGTGTTCCCGGCTGCAACCCCAGCAAAATTCGATCGAGATCGACGAGACCGGTGGGAATACCGGTGATCGTCTCCTTCGCATTGAAGCGCTCCTCGAGCCTCTCCATCATCTGCTTCATCAGTTGATCAAGCGTTTCGGAACTATCACCCACTTGACTCTCGGACACGTTGAAGATGCGGCTTTCCGCCTCGTCCAGCGCCTTCTCCACATCATCCGGTTCGCCGTAGGCAATCTCAGCGATTTCCGACGCAGCACCAATCAATCGGCGAAGTCGAGCCGTATCACGAACGATCTTTGCGTAACGATCCGCACTCGTGATTGCTGGTGTGTTGTTTTGCAGCGAGAGCAGGGCGTCCATGCCACCCACCGTCTCGAGCAGACCGGCACGGCGGAGTTCATCACCAACGGTGATCGGATCGACTGGTTCGCCTGAAGTATTCAGCGAACGAATTGCGTCATAGACGTGTCGGTGTCCCGGCTTGTAGAACTCGTCGGGATGTACGCCGCGTTCTAGCGCTACACCAACTGCTTCACGCGACAACAACATCGCGCCGAGCAACGACGCTTCGGCGTCGAGGTTGTGTGGCGGTACTCGATTGGCGGAGCGGGCTTGCGTGTTCGACATGGAGACACCTTGCCCGATCGCGCCTGTTGATCGCTAGTGGATGAGCCTGTGAGATTGCTGGGGATTAACCAGCAACCACCGACACGGTGACGGTGCCGTTGACACCGTGCATGTCGATCGTCACCTGGTGCTCGCCCACCGCACGAATGGGCTCGCCGAGGACGATGGCCTTGCGGTCGACGGTTGCACCCGTCTGGGAGGCAATCGCAGAAACAACGTCAGCGGCGGACACCGAACCGAACAAGCGACCTTCGTTGCCGGCCTTGGCCGTCACCGTGATTTGACGCTTGCCGAGATCAGCAATCAATTTGGTCGCCGTCTCACGATCAGCGGCCTCCTTTTGCTGACGGGCCTTCTTCATCGAGTCCGACTGACGAACGGTGCCGTCGGTGGCAACTACCGCCAAACCGTTCGGCAGGAGAAAGTTGCGTGCATGACCAGATGACACATTGACGATGTCTCCACGGCGGCCAACGCCAGCAACATCAGAGCGAAGGAGAACCTGCATGACTACGCCTCCTCGCTCGGTGCAGCGGCTTCTTCAACTGGGGTCTCCGTGGCGGCGACCTCTGCCTCGATCACGTCGGCGTATGTGTCGACGAGCGCGTTCTCGGCATCGGGACGCCCGCGGCGTGGACGGTCGTTGTAACCATCTTCTTCGCCACGACGGGGAGCGCGGGTGGACGCCACGCGCTTTGTGTATGGCAACAGGGCCATTTCGCGTGCGTTCTTGACGGCCGTTGCGACGTCACGTTGCTGCTGCACGTCATTGCCGTTCATGCGTCGTGCCTTCAACTTCGAGCGATCAGACATGAATCGCTGAAGCAGATTGACGTCCTTGTAATCGATGTACTCGACCTTCTCTGCGTTGAGCAGATTCGGGCGCTTCTTGTACTTGCGCATCGCAGCTCGTGCTGCGCGCTCCTTGTTCTTCTTACTTGTCATGATTCGTTTCCTTTACTGAGATCAGAAGGGCTCTTCGCCCCTGTCATAGGGGCTTGCTTCTCCGGCCGGATTGGCGCCACGGTTACCGCCGCTGCCACCGCCACCTTCACCACGGGGCGTGCGCTCTACCTGAGCGGTTGCCCATCGCAAGCTCGGTCCGAGTTCGTCCGCAATGACATCGATTGCGGTGCGCTTGTCGCCTTCGCGAGTGGTGTACTCACGCTGCTCGAGTCGACCAGTCACGACGACGCGGGTTCCCTTGTGCAGCGAGGCAGCAGCGTTTTCGCCCAGTTGGCCCCATGCGGTGACGTTGAAATACGAAGTTTGTTCCTGCCACTCACCGTTCACTTGGTAACGGCGACCGACGGCGATGCCGAACGAAGCGACTCCGCGACCAGAGGTGGTGAAGCGGAGTTCTGGATCGCGAGTGAGGTTTCCCACCAGGGTGATCGAGTTGTCAGCCATGTTGTTGATGCTCCTTCAATGAAGATGTGGTCAGGCCGACTTGACGACCATGCCGCGGCGAGCAGCTTCCTGGTCGGGAAGTCGGAGAAGTTTGTGGCGCAACACGTCGTCGGAAAGCTTGAGCGTGCGCTCGACTTCGTCGAGTGCTCCACCCTGGGCGACGATGTTGAACACCGCGTAGTACCCCTCGAGCTGCTTGTTGATTGGGTAAGCGAGACGACGCTTGCCCCACCAATCAGGCGAGCCGTGGACCGAGCCACCGACGCCTTGAACAGCTTTGGTGACCTGGTTGATCCAACTGTGTGCCGCGGACTCTTCCAGAGTGCCGCTCACGATGACCATCAATTCATATGCACGCATCGGTGCATCAACTCCCTTCGGTTCCGGCTTTTCGGGCCGGAGCCCCCGCGGGGGCAGGGTGGATAAGGACTGAGAAGGGTATCGGCACGCCACCACGGTGCCACCAGGGTGTGGCAACACGGTCGGGGGCCAGTTCACCCACCCGTTGGCGTCGGTTTGACGGTTACTGGGCTTGACGTTGCGCGCCAGCCTGCGGGCGGGCCATTGGCAACGAGCGCAGCAGGTGGTGCCAGCCGCAACTTCGGCACGCCTCCACCACATAGGCGGTGTAGTCACCACCACGAGTTCGCGCAGCCATCCGACGGAACTCTTCGAGCTCGTCCGACCGAGTGATGCATCGACCATGACTCGGTAGACGTGGACCGAACACGTAACTCACGAGGACCACGTTGTCTTCGACACAAATCGGACAACGAACTTCGGTTTCGTCGCCGAAGTTCCGTGCGGCACGCAACAAGTCGGGGTGCGCATCGCACACCTGATCACGCCGTAGACGACCTCGTCGGTACTCATTGATCAGCGCACGACGAGTTAGTCGGTGATCGATCACACCAGAAAGCGCGACACCCTGGTCATCGGTGAGTGACAACGCACTCAACCAGCCCTGCTTACGGCGCACTCCCATGAGCGGGAACGATAGTCAGCGACGAGGCGCAGTGGCGGGACGATTCGCCCACCATTCATCCAGGCGGCGACGAATCTCCGCCTCGCCAACCAGACCTTCCTCGAGTCGAATCTCCATCAAGAAATCGAGTGCTTGGCCAACTTCTCGACCCGGCGCGATCCCGAGGTGATCCATTACCTGTTGACCGTCCATCTCCGGTCGCAAGGCTGCCAATTCTTCCTCCTTGGCAAGCTCGGAGATTCGCTGCTCTAGGTCATCCATTCGTTTGGACAACATCAGAGCCTTCTTCTCGTTTCGCGTCGTGCAGTCGCAGCGAGTCAACACGTTCAGTTCGTGGAGCAGTGGACCAGCGTCGCGAACATAGCGACGCACCGCTGAATCCGTCCATCCCATTTGATATGTGTGGAATCGCAAGTGCAGCGCCACGAGTTCGGTGATCGCCTCGACATCTTCGGTCGAATATTTGAGGGCCTTCAGTCGATTCTTCGACATCCGTGCTCCAACCACCTCGTGATGGTGGAACGACACACCCTTGCCCTCGTGGTAAGCGCGTGTCTTTGGTTTGCCGATGTCATGGAACAGTGCTGCAAGCCTCGTGATGCGAAAGTCGAAATCACTAGACGCATCCCGACGAACGTTTTCCACCACGGCAAACGTGTGGGAAAGCACGTCCTTGTGGCGATGGATCGGATCTTGCTCCAAGCGCATCGCTGGAAGTTCGGGAAAGAACCGGTCAGCAAGCCCTGTCTCGACAAGAAACCACAATCCCATCGTCGGATGATCGAGCACGATCAGACGATCGAGTTCGTTGCGAATACGTTCCGCTGAAACGATGTCGAGACGGTCGGCCATGTCTTTCACTGCCTGCACCAGTTCGGGCACTGGCTGAAGCGCAAGCATTGCGATGAATCGGGCCGCTCTCATCATGCGCAGTGGGTCATCACTGAAACTCACCGTCGGCGAAAGAGGGGTGCGCAATGTCTTGGACATCAAGTCAGCCATACCACCGAAGGGATCGACGAGCACTGGTGAATCCGAGGTGATTTCGAGCGCCATCGCGTTCACGGTGAAGTCTCGGCGGGACAGGTCTTCGGTGATGTCGTTCGAGAACCGCACCTCTGGCTTGCGTGAGTCGGGTGAGTATGCCTCTGCTCGATGTGTCGTGATCTCATATGTGCGGTCACCCTTGCGACACGCCACCGTTCCGAAGCGCTCCCCTGGTGCCCACACGGCATCCGCCCACGGCGTGATGATCGACCGAATATCCTCTGGATGTGCATCTGTGGTGAGGTCAAAATCCATCTCGCCGCCTGATCGATCGATCATCAAATCGCGCACCGTTCCGCCAACGAGGAATGCGCGCTTGCCAGCCGCGGCAAATAGGCGTGCCGGCTCGGCAACCTCGGCAATGATCGGCGCGAACCGTTGTGGAATCACGGAATTCAGGTTAGAGGCGCTCATCGCAGTCGTTCGTGGATGAACGACGACTACCGTCTTTTGGTGTCGATTCGAAGCGCATTGCGGCCCGTCGCCCGA
>CAZZJH010000091.1:0-5621 GCA_964654335.1 uncultured Acidimicrobium sp. | reverse complement strand
TCTCGAAGCCTGAGCGAGTTGCAGAGTCTCGTCGGTCAGACGATTCGCCCTGAAGGTCGTAACGGTCTCGAAGTGCTGGAGGAGTTCGTTTCGGTGTTGGCACCGTCGTGTATCAGCGTCGATCATCCGTTGTTCTTGTCGTTCGTGCCGGGTGCGCCTACTGAGAGTTCCGTTCTCTTCGATCTCATGGTGAGTGCATCGAACATCTATGGGGGGTCGTGGCTTGAGGGTGCAGGTGCGGTCTACGTCGAGAATCAGGCACTGCGTTGGCTGTCGGACTTGGCACGTCTGCCTGAATCTGCAGGCGGTGTTTTCGTCAGTGGGGGAAGCGCAGGAAATCTTTCTGCATTAATTGCGGCTCGTCATCGGTGGCGTCAACGGGCTCATGGTTCGCTCGATCGCACCCGTCCGTTGATTCTTGGGTCAGGTGGTGCGCATTCGTCAATTGCTCAGGCAGCCACGGCTATGGATGCCGACTATCTGCGGTGTGCGACCGATGAACGGGGTCGATCTTCCGGCGACGACATGCGTGCGTTGGTTGGCTCGTTGTCTGCGGAGGATCGTCAACGTGTTTGCGCCATCGTTGCAACCGCTGGCACCACCAACCTCGGCGTCGTCGACGATCTAGACGGCGTAGCCGATGTTGCAGAGGAGATCGACACTTGGTTCCACGTAGACGGGGCATATGGAGCTGCAGCACTTTGTGCGCCGAGCGTCCGACACCTCTTCGAAGGGATCGAACGGTGCGACAGTCTGATCGTCGATCCGCACAAGTGGCTGTTCGCCCCTTATGACTGCTGCGCATTGATTTACCGCGACCCTGCGCACGCACGCCTCGCGCACACACAACACGCGGAATACCTTGACGTTCTCCAACAGGACGAGCCACGGGATGAGGCATGGAACCCGAGTGATCTCGCTCACCATCTCTCGCGTCGCACTCGTGGGCTTCCCTTTTGGTTCAGCCTCGCCATGCACGGCACCGAGGCCTACGCAGATGCGATGGAAGAGACGTTGCGCGTATCGCGGGAGATCGCCGAGGTGATTTCCGCCTCTGAGCATCTAGAACTGCTGCTGAGACCCGAGTTGTCGATCGTCGTGTTCAGACGTCGCGGTTGGACGGCCGAGCAGTATCAGGAGTGGAGTGATCGTTTATTGGCTGATGGGAAGGCCTTCATCGTGCCTTCGTACCTCGAGGGCGAGACGATCTTGCGGCTGTGCATCGTGAACCCCAGAACCACGACTGCTCAGTTGTCCGAGGTGCTGCGCACCCTGGAGTAACTACTTCTTGGCAGGGTCCTTCTTGGCGACGGCCTTCTTGCGGGTGCCGTAACGCTTGTTGAAGCGCTCCACGCGACCGGCGGAGTCGATGATCTTCATCTGGCCCGTGAAGAAAGGGTGGCTGGCGTTGCTGATGTCCAACTGAACCACCGGGTAGGTGTTGCCGTCTTCCCACTGAGTGGTCTTCTGGGCATCCACACGCATCGTGGTGCGGGTGAGCAGGCGGTAGTTCGCCGAGGAGTCCTCAAAGACGACGAACTTGTACTCAGGGTGAATTTCAGGCTTCATAGGACTGGCAAGTGTATCGGGGTAGGGCAGGTGTCTGAAGGGCCTTCAACCCCTACAATGCAGGGATGCCAAATCGCTGCGACGTCCTCGGGAAGAAGCCCTCGACGGGCCACACCGTCTCGCACTCCAACATCAAGACCAAGCGCTGGTGGAGGGTGAACGCCCAAAGGAAGCGCTTCTGGTTGCCTTCGGAGAAGCGTTGGGTCACGTTGAACGTAAGCGCCAAGGGTCTGCGCACCATCGACAAGGTGGGCATCGAGCGTGTCGTGTCCGACATGCGCAAGGCCGGAAAGAAGGTCTGAGTCATGGCCGCCAAGAGCAAAGATCGTCGTCCGATCATCAAGCTGCGTAGTACCGCCGATACCGGCTACGTCTACGTGACGCGCAAGAACAAGATCAATTCGCGTGAGCGCATCGAGTTGAAGAAGTACGACCCGGTCATCCGCAAGCACGTCATCTTCAAAGAAGAGCGTTAAAGACTCACTGCAGCGCGTGCTGCAGATCTGCAATTACGTCGTTCGCGTCTTCCAAGCCGATCGACAATCGAAGCAGTCCATCGCCGATACCAGCGGCCTTCTGATCGTCTGCAGTCATGCTCACGTGTGTGCTCGTGGCGGGATGACAGATGATCGTCTCGGGTCCACCGAGTGATACGGCGGGGCGAACGATCTTCAACTTGCCCAACAACGTTCGCGCTTGGTCGACGCCACCAATCACCTCGAATGAGAGAACCGAGCCGAATCCCTGCATCTGTGTCTTGGCGAGAGCATGCTGCGGATGCGATTCCAGGCCCGGGTAGTTCACTGTGCGCACGCTCGAGGACGACTGGAGTGCGCGTGCAACTTTGAGCGCAGTATCGCATTGTCGGGCGAAGCGCACACCCAGTGTTCGAATGCCACGGATTCCGTTGAGCGCATCACTCGCCGAGGCGGTGGCGCCATGCAGCACTGAGTAACCCCAGAGTGCATCGATCAAGTCCTTTTCGCCTGCGAGGACACCGAGCATCGCATCGTTGTGACCTGCGATGCCTTTGGTGGCCGAGTGCATGACGAGTGACACACCATGTTTCAAAGGCGACTGACCCAGAGGCGTGGCGAGCGTGGAATCCGCCATCGTGTACGGGCCTTTGATCGCACCGAGCTCATCGAGATTGATGAGCGCCAGTTGAGGGTTGCTTGGAGTCTCCGCGATGACGAGCATCGTCTTGCCGGGTTTGACGGCAGCGGCAAGTGCACCGGGGGTCGATCCGTCGACGAACGAAACTTCGATACCAAGACGCTTGCACGGGCCGTTTAATAGGGCCAGTGTTCCGCCATACAACTGTTTTTGCGCGACGATGTGATCACCGGCAGAGCAGAAAGTAAAGATCGCCGTTGCCATGGCTCCCATGCCTGAGGCAGTGGCAAGGGCGTCTTCGGCACCCTCGAGTGCGGCAACTGCTCTCTCGAATTCGCGAACAGTTGGGTTTGCGTAGCGGCCGTAGTTTCCGGTTTCATGAACCGCTGTCGCAGCAGCATTGCTTTCGTCCAAACCAGTCGATTGCCATGTGGTGCTGGGCCACAGCACAGGAGCAAGTGAGCCCGATTCATCGCGACCAGCGGTGATCGCAGTGGTATCGGGATGCTGTTCAGGCATGTGATCAGCGTACGAGTCGAATTCTCGTCATCATCGGCTTTACGAGGTGTGCCGTCGGTAGCCTGCACTGCGGCGACGTGGCCGAATGGCTTAGGCAAGGGCCTGCAAAGCCCTGTATCCGGGTTCGATTCCCGGCGTCGCCTCCAATGGGTCCGTCGTAGAACGGTGTGGTTACGAGGCGATGAGGGGCAAGTTGATCGATCTCATCTTGCCTCGCTCGTCCTCACCGTTGATTTGCAGGAAGTAGCGACCGTGAAGTGCCGGACGAATCGTGACTACGCCATCGACTCCACCGCTCCCGGAGGTGACGAGCATGCCAAGATTTCTCGTCTTTTTCGATGAACCTCTCGAGATGAGGAACAGACGAACCGGAGTGTTTGCTGCGTATCCCCGTGCCTGAACGTTGAGTCGACACGCAGTTCCTTGAAGCGACAGTGAGTTGGAACTCAAGCTCGAGCGTCGACCTATCGCATCTCGACATTCGACTGTTGCCGTGACGGGGCCAGAGCGCACCTTGAGTGAAGAGGAAGAGAGGGTGACGTTCGGGGAGCTTGATATTGCAGCTTTGGGGCCAGCGGCACGAATCTCCGTCAACGATGGTGCTGGCGAAGTCGTCGGGGGCGAGATCGTGGTCGTTGTGGTGGGCGGGGTTACCGCTGGCGGTTGTGGAAGTGCTGTGACCGATGCCGTGCCCACATCGGCCCAGCCGCCGACACCGTTCACGCTGATCGTGTAGGTGCCCGTGGATAGACCCGCCGGTACGTTTGCTGTGATTTGCGACGTGCTCGTGCGCGTGTATGACGCGACTGTCGTGCCGAACTTCACGCCTCCCGTGGCAGGTACTCCCACGAAACCCTCGCCGGTAATCGTGACGTTGTTGCCCGCGATTGCGCTCAGCGTGTTGGAGCCCGTTGGGGCAGACCATGTCCACTTGGCGAGATTCTGGTAATCGCCGCCACCAACAAGATCACCGGCGAAACCTCCCCCGATGTAGACCGTGCTTCCATCAAGCGCTACTGAAGCAACTGAACTATCCGGATCGTTACCGCCACCTTTTTCGAGTGGTATCCATCTTGAAATTGTTGTGTCAAAAACCGCGACGCGATTGAGGGAGCCAATGGTTCCGCCGTTCTCTGCGGTAAATGCTCCGACGGCGTACAGCAGGCCACGTGGGGAATCAATCGCAAGACCATAAACATCACCATTGAGGCCAACGCCGACCGGGACCCATGAACTGCCGGTCCATTTGGCGATGCGACTCGTATTAACGGATTCGCCAGCCGAGGTGAAGGAGCCTCCCGCAAACAAATTTGTTCCATCGCCTACTAGGGTCCTGACAACTCCATTCAAGCCAGCGCCGAGCGCAGACCAATTCGTACCGTCCCACTGTGCGACGTGATTTGCGCTGACTCCTCCCGTCGCGGTGAAGTCGCCTCCGGCGAAGAGACTCGTTCCGTTGGAGGCGAGGGTATAGACCAAAGCATTGAGTCCTTCTCCGAGTGGCACCCACTGACTGCCCGTCCAGCGAGCAATGCGGTTGAAGTTGGGGCCACTCGAGTTTGCAATGAAGCCGCCTGCTGCGTACAGCGCAGAGTCATGAATGACCATGGAAAAAATGGTCCCATCATCGACTCCAGGGGACATCGCCGTCCATGCATTGGTGGATCTATTCCAGCGCGCAACATTGGCCACGCGGACACGACTACCTATTCCGAAGTCGCCTGCCATCGTGAAGACTCCACCAACGAAGACATTCGTGCCGTCATCGGCGATTGCGATGACTCGATTGTCGAGTCCCGTCGGGCTGGTGCCCCAGACCCCGCCGCCAAGGTTTGACCAAGAGGTGCCATCCCACTGAGCGACACAGCGCGTGGTCGGCAATGGAAAGGAAGGTGATTGTGAGAAGGTGTCGGTGTCATCGCAACCGTTGCCGTACTTGACAGCAGATGGAACGACAACATCGGTGAAATAACCGCCGATGTAGAGATTGCCTTGTTGAAATGTCGTCACGATGACGGTGAAGTTCGGGTATCCATTGCCCACTCTGCTCCACGCGCCGAGCGCCGGGCTTGGTGGGGTCGCGAAAACGCGCGTCGGGGAAATACCGACCGAGAGATTTAGGCAAACCAGTGCGGAGAAAGCGGCGAGGGCGACGAAACGCCGACCATTCTTGAACAAGACGCGCATTTGCATATGCTAACGGCTGTCGTTCGGACAGATACTCAATTGTGTGCGGCGTTTCAAAGAGATGAGTTTTTTCCATGTGCAACGATGACTCGCGGGGGTGGGGAATGGTCGCTCGGAGTTTCGAGCCAAACGGAAGTCGCACGGTTGTCGCGCCCAATGGTGCGCGCGTACACGCGGATCACCTCGCCCAAAATGAGGTCATCCAGCGTCGTTTCTATGAGGTTCGACCA
>CAZZJH010000090.1:0-5677 GCA_964654335.1 uncultured Acidimicrobium sp. | reverse complement strand
GTCACGCATCGATCAACAACGACGACTTGAGCAATGCCATCCACGAAAAGCAGAAGCTCATCCGCAGTCACGGCGTGCAACCTCTTGCTTCGACGCAGATGTGTTTCGACGGTGCAACGATTCGTTCTTGGTTGAAGGCTGAGCGTGCGCGCGGGTTCGATACGCCGATCAACCTCGGACTTCCCGGCGTGGTGGATCGCGCCAAGTTGATGACCATGGGCATGCGCCTCGGCATCGGTCAGTCGATGCGTTACTTGAGCAAGAATAAAGCGACGATGACTCGCATGTTCGCTCCCGGTGGTTACGACCCGACGAAGTTGTTGGCCGACCTCGCCAACGACTCTGACGACCTCGGCATCGCCGGAATCCACTCGTTCACCTTCAACTCCACCGCCGACACGCGCAAGTGGGCGGAGGCGATCCTCGGAGGCGAGCAGTGACGAAGACTGATGCAGTAATCATCGGAGGCGGCGTGATGGGTGCTTCCATCGCGCTCGAGTTGTCGAAGACCGGTCGCAAAGTGATCGTCCTCGACAAAGGTGGTGCACCTGGTGCGGGTTCCACCAGCGCATCCTCCGCGATCATCCGCTTCACCTACTCCAATTTCAACACCATCTTGATGGCTTGGGAGAACGCCCAGATCTGGTTCAACTGGGACAAGTTCGTCGGTGTGCAGGATCCCGACGGTATGGCCAAGTACGTGAAGACGGGCTACCTCGTATTCCTGACCGAGGGTTACGACGGCGTTCGTCAGCGTGAATTGTGGGATGAGTTCGGTATCCCATACGAGTTGCTCAATCCAGAAGAGGTGCGCAAACGTTGGCCCGCTTTCGAGACGGGCAAGTTCTACCCACCGAAGTCGATCGAGGATCCTGCATTCGCCGACGATCCGTACGACCAACTGTGGGCATTGTTCGATCCGTTGTCCGGTTTCATGGACGATCCGATGTTGGCCGCGCACAACATGGCTCACGCCGCCAAGGCGCATGGTGCCGAGTTTCGCTTCCACACCGAGGTGGCCGAAGTGTTGCGCAACGGTGGCCGGGCGTCGGGAGTGGTGTTGAAGAACGGCGAGCGCATCGAATCGCAGTTCGTGATCAATGCAGCAGGGCCTCATGCCGCGAAGGTCAACAAGATGGCTGGTGTGTTCGACGAGATGAAGGTGAAGCATCAGCCGCTTCGTCAAGAAGTCTTCTCGCCACCGGCGCCGAAGGGTTTCCGCCTCGAGGACGACGCACCGATCGTGGCGGACCTCGACCTCGGTCAATACTTCCGCCCCCACATGGGCGACTTGCTGAACGTCGGAACCACCGAACCAGCGTGTGACCCACTGCACTTCATCGACGATGCAGACAACTGGAACGACAACACGACCCCGGAGTTCGCCGAGCGTGTGATGCTGCGCCTTGCTCGTCGTCTACCCGACTTCGGCATTCCGCTTAAGACACTTGGTATCGGCGCGTTGTACGACGTCTCCGATGACTGGATTCCGATCTACGACAAGTCGAGCCTGCCCGGATTCTTCATGGCATGTGGCACGAGTGGCAACCAGTTCAAGAACGCGCCGCTCGTCGGCAAGTTCATGCGTGTGCTGATGGAAGCAGAGGAGCAGGGAGTAGATCACGATCTGACGCCACTCAGCGTCATGGGAGAGCACACCGGGAAAGAAATCCATCTCGATGCGTTCTCACGGCTCCGCACGTCCGGCGAAACTGCCGGCAACGTGATGGGCTGAATGCGCACCTCACTGGAAAGCTTGCTCGCCACTTGTCGAGTACTCGTCGCCGACGGAGCGACGGGAACCAACTACTTCAAGATGGGGCTCACGTCGGGCGAGCCACCTGAGTTCTGGGTGACCGATCATCCCGATCGCGTGAAGTCTTTGCATCAACAGTTCGTCGACGCCGGCGCCGACATCATCCTCACCGACACCTTTGGGTGTAACCGTCACCGACTGAAGTTGCACAAAGCGGAAACACGTGTACGTGAGTTGGCGAGCGGGGCCGCACGGCTCGCGCGAGAGGTCGCAGATGCATGCGATCGCCCGGTGGTGGTGGCGGGGTCCATTGGCCCCACGGGAGAACTGTTCGAACCGCTGGGTGCGATGACCGAGGCGGAAGCGATCGACACGTTTGCCGAGCAAATCAGGGGACTATTCGACGGTGGAGCAGACGTCGCGTGGATCGAAACGATGTCGGCTCCCGAGGAAATGCTTGCTGCGGCAAAGGCGGCGATTCGGGAGGGTGTGCCGTACGTCTGCACGATGTCGTTCGACACCGCGGGGCGCACGATGATGGGTTTGTTGCCACAGGCAATGGAGGCGCAGTTCGCCGAGTTGGAGAAAAAGCCTCTGGCGATTGGCGCAAACTGTGGAGTCGGCGCGAGCGACATCCTCGTGTCGATTTCCGAGATGCGTGGCTTCAGCACGCCGATCGTGTGCAAGGGAAACTGTGGCATCCCCAAGTTCGAAGGCACCGACATCACGTATTCGGGTACTCCCGAGTTGATGGGTAAGTACGCAGCCCTGGCAGCAGACGCGGGGGCGCGGATCGTGGGGGGCTGTTGTGGCACTTCACCGGAGCATTTAGCAGCAATTCGAGACTCGCTCGCCAGCCGGATACCTGGTCAAGCGCCAACTCAGGACCAGGTCATCGAGCTGATCGGACCTCTCACCAACCAAGCGCCATCTGCCTCAGAAACGCCCCGAAGGTCCCGTCGCGACCGCCACTGAACCGTTTTCACTTTCGGGGATCTGTCGCCCCGTGGAATTCCGACAGGTATGAATCCTCGGTCATGTGACAGGTGTAGTTCACCTATTTAGGTTTGATGGTCGTCCAATAAATCCAAAGATAAGCAGGCTGTTCGTCACGCCTAAAAGAGAGCAAGCACCGATTTTTCGAAACAATCGCCAAAAGAAACGAGTGCTGAGTCGAATCGTTGATCGTCAGCGGGTGGGCTTTTCGCCGACCCGCCGACCGACGCCGGTTGGAGTCTCGACCTCGGTGTGAATAGCGCTGACGCGCGACAACGCGGTGAACATACCTTCGCCCATCGGTGCCGACTTTTGAGTTTGAGCGTCTATGTGCAACAGCAAGTACTCGACGGTGGCAGCGACGACTTCGTCTTCACGAACTATTTCGGTCCAGACGTGGATTTTCTTCACGTCGAACGAGAGCACCCGCAGTTCCACTCGTACTTTGTCACCGGCGTGAGTTTGGTCGAGAAAGCGCGTGTGGCTTTCGACGGTGAAGAACGTGCCGACGTTGGCCAGGTACTGCTCGTCCAGCCCGATTGAACGGAGGAAGTTGTCCCCCGCTTCGCTCGCCAACTGCCCGTAACGAGAGTCGTTGGTGTGACGGTTGTAGTCCGTCCACCCACTAGGTATCACGCACTCGAGCGCAACGAGCGGAAAATTCTCATTCGGCGCGGGCTCGGGGCGACTTGTCAGCAGGGCCTTTTTGACATCGGCGATCTGTTCTGGAGCAACGGGCACCTTGTCGCTCCTGTGGGCCGTTTCGCGTGAGCCTGTCACCGTGCAAGTAGCGAAGGCGTGCCGGACATGTCAAAAGTCATACGGACCTTCCTTTGTGATACATCTTTTGTCAAGATTAGACGCAAAAATGAAAGGGATGAAAGTGGCTGAACTGCGCACAGCTGATTGCTTGTGGTCGCCAGCCAAGCCCTCGGACTCCTCGATGGCTCGTTTCGTGGCGTCGGTGGAGGGCAAAACAGGTACCTCAGGAAGTGTGCACGCGTGGTCGATTGACGACCCGGGGGGCTTCTGGTCACAAGTTTGGGACCACTGTGCGGTGATCGGTGTGCAAGGGACTCGTGCGGTCGAGATGAGTGACTTCATGCCGTCGACTCGATTCTTTCCCGATGCCTCGCTGAGCGTGGTGGAAAACCTGTTGCGTACGACGGGATCAACCGACGCACTTGTGGCCATAGATGAACTAGGCGCACGCCGTTCACGCACGTGGGATGACCTACGTGAGCGAACGGCCAAGTTGGCAGGTGCTCTCCAACGTGTCGGGGTGGGGGAAGGTGATCGAGTGGTGGCATGGATGCCCAATTCGATCGAGGCCGTGGAGATCATGCTGGCTACGGCATCGCTTGGTGCCATCTTCTCGTCGTCGTCGCCCGACTTTGGAGTGAATGGTGTGCTCGATCGGTTCGGGCAGATCGAACCGAAGGTGTTGTTTGCACAGGATGGCTATTGGTACAACGGCAAGCACTTCGATTGCCTCGATCGGCTCGGCGAAATCGTCGCTGGATTGCCCACGCTCAAGGCGACGGTCGTTGCAGGGGATGCCACTCGTGCCTCATCGAATGGACATCTTCTATATGACGAGTTCTTGGCGGTAGCCACTCCAGTCAGGCCTCTGCGGTTTTCGTTCGATCATCCGTGGTACGTGCTCTATTCGTCCGGCACTACGGGGATACCCAAGTGCATCGTTCATCGAACTGGCGGTGTGTTGCTACAACATCTGAAGGAGCATCAGCTTCATTGCGATATTCGGCCCGGTGATCGGGTTCTCTATTTCACGACCACGGGTTGGATGATGTGGAACTGGCTCGTTTCCGTGCTCGCCTCGGGGGCAACTGCGGTGCTCTACGACGGTGCACCGACCGCTCCGAAGCCGGACCGACTCTTCGACATCGTCGACGCGGAGAACGTGACGCTTCTCGGCGTGAGCGCCAAATACATCGATTCGGTTCGCAAGCAGGGGCTTGCTCCGGTTCGGACGCACGACCTGTCTTCATTGCGCACGATGTGCAGCACTGGTTCGCCACTTTCCCCAGAAGGATTCGACTGGGTGTACGAATCGGTAAAGCGAGACGTTCATCTTGCTTCCATCTCGGGTGGTACCGATTTGTGTGGTTGCTTCGTCGGCGGTGATCCCACCCGTGCGGTATGGCGTGGAGAGATTCAAGGACCGATGCTTGGTATGGCTGTCGATGTGCTGGATGAGTCGCGTTTGTCCCTGCGGTCACGACCTCTCACACCAGGCGAACTCGTCTGTGCCGCTCCGTTTCCCAGTATGCCGCTCGGATTCTGGGGAGATGGTTCGTCAGGTTTGCCGAATCCAAGCACTCCTGGTCCAAAGTTTCGTGCGGCGTACTTCGAGAGATTCGATGGTGTGTGGGCACAAGGCGACTTCGCTTCGTGGACTGGCCACGGGGGTGTGATCATCCATGGGCGCAGTGATACGACCCTCAATCCGGGCGGAGTTCGGATCGGAACCGCAGAGATCTATCGGGTGGTGGAGCAGATTCCAGTGATCCTAGAGAGCTGCGTTTTTGGTCAGGAGTGGGATAACGACGTGCGTGTGGTGCTCCTCGTTCGTCTCGCAGAGGGTGCAACACTCACGAGT
This sequence comes from uncultured Acidimicrobium sp., assembly GCA_964654335.1. Classification (GTDB taxonomy): domain Bacteria; phylum Actinomycetota; class Acidimicrobiia; order Acidimicrobiales; family Ilumatobacteraceae; genus UBA3006. The sequence continues at coordinate 302 of CAZZJH010000090.1, read as the reverse complement.
GACTTGATCAGCGATGTAAAGCAGCGGATACGTTCCACGTGCACACCCCGACACGTTCCGGCGCTCGTTCTCGGGGTGCGGGACTTGCCGCGCACGCGGAGCAACAAGTTGGTCGAACTTGCACTCGCCGACGCGGTCAATGGACGCAAGGTGCGCAACATCGAGGCGCTCGCCAATCCTGAGTGCATCGAAGAGATTGCCGCAATGCCCGAACTCCGTGCCTGACGGTAGGCTTCGTTGCGCCGTATTCCGGGGTAGCTCAGCTGGCAGAGCAACGGACTGTTAATCCGTGGGTCGTGGGT
>CAZZJH010000089.1:0-5697 GCA_964654335.1 uncultured Acidimicrobium sp. | reverse complement strand
GAAGATGATTCCTTCTTCGCGGTACCAGTTGAGGATGCCGTCCATCGTGTCTTCGGTAGCAAGGATGAAGCATGCGCTCGCCTGCTGCGGCACACCCTTCACACCGATGTTGAACCACACCGGCGAGTTGAATGCTGCACGTTGCGTGACGAGGATGAACTTCAACTCATCACGGAATGCTTCGGCTTCATCTGCATCGGCGAAGTAGCCACCTTCGATACCCCAGTTGGCGATCGTGTCGGAAACGCGATCAATCACCTGGCGCAACGATTGCTCACGCTCCGGTGTACCTGGGGTGCCGCGGAAGTACTTCTGGGCAACGATGTTGGTGGCGTTCAGCGACCACGTAACAGGAAACTCGACGCCGAGTTGTTCGAAGGCGACGGTGCCGTCTTTCCAGTTGTTGATGCGTGCGTCGCGCTTCTCCCACGCGACGAGGTCGTAGGGATGCGAGGAGCCGTTGGTGAACTTGCGACGGATCCCGATAGTGAGACGCTCTGGCGCGAGAGACATGTTGGGTGTTTCTTTCTCTTTGAGGTGGTTGCTAATTAAAAACTGACTAGACGATCTGCATTGCTCCAACTACACGGTCCTGAACGAACGTCCAAGGGGGTTGGGCCGTCACCACATCGTGGCCCCCTCGCGGAGACCACAACATGTTGTGGTGAACCCATCCCCATTGCAGGTTCGCCCACAACTGGTAGGGGACGATTACAGCACTGTAATTCGTCCCTGTCAATCATTTCCAAGCCCAGCCAGGTGGGCCCAGACCTGATTTCGACCAGGTGTGCAACCGGCACCCCCCGCCTTTCCCCCCAACACAGGTTCAGGACCGCCCAGTCCCACATCTGCCGTGTGGCGTATGTGCAAAAAGGCGCCGGTTGCGAGCCGCAATCTACGGCCGTACCCCTGTGAGAAGGAAGTGGACAACCGTGTGAATTTCGAAATCTTTTTGGGGAAAGCCTTGTGGAATACGACGTTCAGCTTGGGGACAAGCTGTTCACAGACGGTGGATAGTCACCGGTATCGCATTCAATACCGCATTTCCCGACAACGGATCAAGCGCGTCGTGATCGGTCAACACGTTCGAGTTCACCCCCGCATGTTCACCCGCCACGCCCATGCGAGTGCCTTCCTTGTCGTGACCCCAACCGTGCGGAAGGCTCACCACGGAAGGACGAATGTCATCGGTCACTTCCACTGGCGCCACCACCGCTCCCACTCGACTCTCGACCCGCACGCTTGCGCCGTCTTCGATGCCGAGGCGCGCTGCGTCCAACGGATTGATCTGCAACGTGCAGCGTGGTTTGCCCTTCACGAGCACGTTGACGTTGTGCATCCAAGAATTGTTGGAGCGCAAGTGTCGTCGACCGATCAGCAACATCGATTCGTCGACAGAATCACGCGACACTCGCAAGCGATCGATGTCGGCGATCAGCGCCTCGTTCGCAAGCTCGATCTTGCCGCTCGACGTGCGGAGGATTTCAGGAATTCGTGGCTCGAGTGCTCCGAGATCGACTCCGTGAGGCTGCTTGCGCAACTCGTTCAGCGAGAGACCTCCAGGCCGCACGCCGAAACCGTCGCCGTACGGGCCGGTGCGCAGCAGCAGGTCGAGCATGCGATCGACTCCGACATTCGTCGAAAGTTCGCTCAGCAATTCGTCCCGATTCCTGCCGTTCACGATGCTCGTCGGATCGGCAATCGCCGAATCCACCATCTGTGCGATCACCATGTCGTCGATCACCTTCGGCTCTGCATCGGGCCCCAACCCTTGAGCGATCAATGCCAACTTCGCAAGGATCTCCCACTCGTCTGGCTGACCAGGCTCCCGCTCGAAAACCGGTTCGCTGTAGTTGGCCATGTTGCGCACTGAGAACATGGTGAACGACAAGTCGAAATGACTGCGCTCGAGATGTGAAGGCGGCGGCAGGATGACGTTCGCGTGGCGAGAGGTCTCGTTCAGGTAAATGTCGATCGACACCATGAACTCGAGATCGTCGAGCGCAGAATCGAGCTGGTTCGAATTGGGCGTGGACAACACCGGGTTTCCGGCGAAAGTGACGAGAGCACGCACCTGTCCGCTTCCGGGAGTGAGGATTTCTTCTGCCAACAGCGCCGAAGGCAATTCGCCGAGAGCTTCGGGAAAGCCGCGCACCCGCGTTCGGCCGCGACCCGTCACGAACCCCTTGCCTTTGCCGGGAGTGCCCTTGGTGTTCGGTGAGCCTGCTGCGGGCAACGGGAACATCGCCCCACCAGGGCGATCCAAGTTGCCGGTGATCACGTTCAATACGTCGACCAACCACGAGGTGACGGTGCCGAAGGACACGGTGGTCGTGCCGATACGGCCATAGACACAGGCGGACTCAGCATCAGCCAACTCTTGGGCGATACGACGGATGGCCGAGGCGGACACTCCCGTGGCCCGCTCCACCGACTCGGGCGTGAAATCAATGAGTGCTTCACGCACCTGCTCCACACCGACGACATGCGGGCGCAATGCGTCGCCGACATCGGCCCGTCCGGTGCGGAACAGTTCACTGGCGATCGCCGCGAGCAGCAGACCATCGGTACCTGGACGGATCGCCACCCACTCATCCGCTGCACGGGCCGTCTTCGTCATCTTCGGATCGACCACCACCACTTTTCCGCCACGCGCATGAATCGCTTCCATACGGCCCGGAAAGTCCGGAGCAGTACACAAGCTGCCGTTCGACTCGTACGGGTTTGCGCCGAGCATCAACAAATACGACGTGCGGTCGAGATCAGGAACTGCCACCGTCACGGGAGTGCCGAACAAGAAACCAGACGACACCTGCTTTGGAATCTGATCGACGGTCGACGCGCTGAAGATCTGGCGTGTGCCGAGACTGCGCAACCAGACACGGTTGTACAGCAGTCCCGAAAGATTGTGGGCATTCGGATTACCCAGGTACGTGGCAATCGACTCGCGACCATGTCGCTCGATCACACCCGTCAAACCCTGATGCACTTCAGTCCACGCTTCTGCCCATGACACCTCGACATGTTTGCCATCACGCTTGATGAGTGGCTTGCGTAGACGGTCGGGATCTTCGTGCAACTGCTTCAGCGTGCTGCCTTTTGGACAAATGAAACCTTTGCTGAATGCATCTTCACGATCACCGCGGATTCGCTTGATCTCGACTCCCTGCACCTCGATCTCGAGACCGCACGTCGCCTCACACAAGGGGCACGTGCGATACGCAACTCGGGCGTTCGACATGGGCTCATCCTGCCATAGGCTCCCCGAGCATGCGCCGGCTGTTTCCCACACCTTTGGATCAGATCTCCGTCGACGACGCCTACAACCTGCCACGCACACGCAGGGCAACTGCTGGCGCCACACGTCCGACGGTGGGCATGTGCATGGTGCAAAGCATCGATGGCTCGACGATCGTTGAGGGGACCTCACTCGCCTTGTCGGGGCCAGCCGATCGCCACGTGCTGCTCGGGCTCCGCGCCATCGCCGATTGCGTCTTGGTTGGCGCCGGCACGGTTCGTCAGGAGGGCTACGGCCCACCTAGCAACAAGAGTCTCAAAGTCGGGGTTGTCACCAGCTCCGGGAACGTAGACCTCGATACCCCACTGTTCAGAAGTGGGGCTGGATTCGTGGTTGCGCCGCTGGATGTGCCCCTACCCCCCTCTTCGATTCAGGTGGTGCGAGCCGGCCGTGGTCGGGTGGACTTGGAGGCCGCACTCGAACAGATCGATGGCAACTTCGTGCAGCTCGAGGGTGGCCCCGCACTCAATGCGGCGATGTTCGAGGCAGATCTGGTCGATGAAATCAATCTCACGATCAGCCCGCTGATCGTAGGTGGCGAGGGGAAGCGTCTCACTCACGGCGCAAGCGATCTGTTGACGAGATTCACCCTCGAGCATGTGCTCGAAGACGACGGTTTTCTCTTCCTGCGCTACGTGCGCTGAGCGCGCTCACTGTTGGCGTGCTTCTCGAGCAACGCCAATTCGCGGCGGAAGTCTGCCGCATCATCGAAGTTCTTGTAGACACTCGCGAACCGCATGTATGCAACCTCGTCGACGACGCGAAGTTCGTCGAGTACGGCTAAGCCAACTTCGTTACTCGACACATCCATGCCTCGACTACGGAACGAATCTTCGAGTCGTTCGGCAATCTCCTCGATTTGGGTTTCGTCCACCGAACGGCCCTTCACCGCCGCCAGCATGCCGGCCATCATCTTCTGACGATCGAACGGCTGGCGCCCCCCATCGCGTTTGACGATGAACAACGGCGCTTCTTCGAGACGCTCATAGGTGGTGAACCGATACTCGCAGCGCAGGCAACTCCGGCGCCGGCGGACTGCAGAGCCTTCTTCAGACAATCGCGAATCGATCACCTTGGTGTCGTCGAATGAACAACTGGGGCAATGCACCGAGAGGTCACAGTACACCGCTTCTACTCTCCAAATCAGTCACTGCCAATCGAGTGGGGTTTCTCAGGGAATCAACACCACTTGACCGATACGCAACGACGTGCCGTTGAGAGCTTCCAACTGATCGACAATGTCGGGGATGTTTCCCGTAGGAGCAATGCGTTCTGCAATTGCCCACAGGTTGTCGCCTTCCTGAGCAATCACATAACGCTGCGCGACGGGCGTTGAGACCTCGCCGTTGGCCTGAGCGCGCGTGGCCACGAAACCACCGCCGACGAGGGCAACCACGAAGAGTCCGACCATCAGGCGACGACGGAAATAGGTGAGTTTGCTGGCACCACGACGAGCGCTCGCCGAGGTTGGGCTGGTGCCCCGCCGAATAGGCATGGTGGCGGCCTCTCCGGGAACGACGAGGCGCAGATGGCTACCCCGGCGGGCGGAACGCAGGTGGGTGGGTTGGTGCTGAAGAGCGAGTGCCATGTTGTGTGTCCTTTCGGGAAACCCTGCGGGGACAGGGGTTTGGGGGGTTTGAACTGGTTGCTCACCACCCTAGCGAACAGGTGTTCGGAGTTTGTGGATCGTACGAACATATGTTTGACTTCGGGGGCGAACAGGCGTACGCTCAAGCCATGACTTCCGCCCAGCCCAACCCCCAGCTCACCGACCGCCAGCGCGGCATCCTCGACTTCATCGAGAGCAACATGCGCGAGCGGGGCTACCCCCCGTCGGTGCGTGAAATTGGCGAGGCGGTCGGTTTGAGTTCGTCTGCCACGGTGCACAACCACCTCGCCACCCTGCAGAAAATGGGCTACCTCCACCGCGACCCCACAAAACCCCGGGCCATCGAGGTGCGCTACGAGGCCGCCACAGGCGTAGCCATGGAACGTCGTCCTACGAAGCACGTTCCGCTCGTTGGCGACGTGGCAGCGGGCGTCAACGTCCTAGCTCAGGAAAATGTCGAAGAGCTCGTGCCTCTACCCATGGACTTCACTGGCGACGGCGAATTGTTCATGCTGCGCGTACGCGGAAACAGCATGGTCGATGCGGGCATTCTCGATGGCGATTTCGTTGTCTGCCGCCAACAGAGCACGGCAAACAACGGCGATGTCGTCGTGGCCGGAATTCCCGGTGAAGAAGCAACCATCAAGACGTTCACCAAGCGCGGGAACCAAGTCACCCTCACTCCATCGAATTCACGGATGAAGCCGATGACTTTCTCAGCCGACGACGTGTCGATCTACGGCAAACTCGTCACGGTGATGCGCCGCCTCTAAGCGGTTCGCACGCCAAG
>CAZZJH010000088.1:0-5779 GCA_964654335.1 uncultured Acidimicrobium sp. | reverse complement strand
ACCGAGATCGACGTGGTGGAGCGTCGCATCCTGCAACTCGAGATCGAACGTGTAGCGCTCGAGAAAGAATCCGATCAGGCCTCCAAGCAGCGACTCGAGTCGTTGAATGACGAATTGGAAGAGTTGCAGAGACAGTCCGCAACGATGCGCGAACACTGGGAGGCGGAGCGTCAGGCCATTTCGGCGATCCGGTCACTGAAAGAGGAGCTGGAGTCATTGCGGGCCAAGGTTGAGCGCGAGGTCGATTTGGAGAAGGCAGCAGAGGTTCGTTACGGCCGGATACCCGAGGTGGAACGCCGCATCAACGACGCCACCGACCAACTCAATGTGTTGCAGTCGACCACTCGAATGTTGAAAGAAGAGGTGGACGCTGAAGACATCGCCGAAGTGGTGTCGAAATGGACGGGGGTTCCTGTCAGCCGATTGATGGAAGGGGAGATGCACAAACTCGTGCACCTCGAGGAACTGCTACATCAGCGGGTGATCGGTCAGGATCAAGCGGTCACGGCGACGGCAAACGCGATTCGCCGCAGTCGTGCGGGACTGTCCGACCCGAATCGTCCGATTGGTTCGTTCATGCTCCTCGGACCAACCGGTGTGGGTAAGACGGAACTCGCCCGAGCACTCGCCGAGTTCCTCTTCGACGACGAGCAGGCGATGGTGCGCATCGACATGGCTGAGTACATGGAGAAGTACGCAGTCAGCAGATTGATCGGCGCACCTCCTGGCTATGTCGGTTACGACGAAGGCGGTCAGCTCACCGAGGCTGTGCGCCGTCGTCCGTACAGCGTGGTATTGCTCGACGAAATCGAGAAGGCGCATCCCGAAGTGTTTAACGTGCTGCTGCAAGTGCTCGATGACGGACGTCTCACCGATGGTCAGGGTCGTACCGTCGACTTCACCAACACGGTGTTGATCATGACGAGCAATTTGCCGGGTGAGCCGATCGAGTACTTCAAACCCGAGTTCGTCAATCGCATCGACGAAATTGTTCGGTTCCGTAGTTTGACGAAAGAAGATCTCGGCGCGATCGTCGAGATCCAACTACAACACCTGATCGATCGAATGAGTGAACGCGGCATCACGCTCGCCGTGACGCCGCCGGCGCGCGTCTTGTTGGCGGAGCGCGGTTACGACGCCGAGTTCGGTGCCCGGCCGCTGAAGCGGTTGATCCAAAAGGTCATCGCCGACCCGGCCGCCATGCTCATCCTGGAAGGCAAAGCCAAGGAGAGCGACATGATCACGGTCGATGTCGTGGATGGCGAACTGCAGGTGGGCGTTTCTCCTGTGCCGGTCGGCTGACAAACCGCTTCGCGGTCAGTAGGCTTCAATTACGTTCCCCACATACGCAGGAGCGTTTGATGCCCGTAGCAGTTGTCGTAGGTACGCAGTGGGGCGATGAAGGCAAGGCCAAAGTCATCGATCTGTTGGCTGCCGAACACGATTACGTAGTTCGTTATCAAGGCGGCCACAACGCGGGTCACACGGTGGTGGTGGGCGATCAGCGGTATGCATTGCAACTCGTACCGAGCGGTGTGCTCTATGAACATGTGACGCCAGTTATTGGCAACGGCGTAGTGGTCGATCTTCCCACGTTGTTCAAGGAGATCGACGAACTAGAAGGTCGCGGAGTCTCGTGTTCACGGCTACGCGTATCGAGCCTTGCGCAATTGATCTTTCCTTGGCACCAGTCGATGGATGCGGCGCTTGAAAACATGCGGGGCGACACGAAAATTGGCACGACCCTGAAGGGAATCGGACCCGCATACGCAGACAAGACGCTGCGTGTAGGAATTCGTGCGGGCGAAGTGCGCAACGCCGAGTCGTTCGCGCGAAAGATTCGGGATCGCGCGATCGAGGCAAACCAACAGCTGGTCGCCGTGGGTGGTGATGTGGTCGATGTTGATGCGGTGGTCGATCGATTTGCTGCGCTTGGAAGGCGCTTGCTTCCTCATCTCTGCGACACGGTGAACTTGTTACACGACGCTTTGGGCGAAGGGAAGCGCGTGCTACTCGAAGGAGCACAAGCGACGTTCCTCGATGTCGATCACGGCACGTATCCGTACGTCACTTCATCCAACCCGACCGCCGGTGGCGCAAGCACGGGCTCTGGGATCGGCCCACGATTGATCGATCGGGTGATCGGAATAGCGAAGGCGTACACCACGCGCGTTGGCGCAGGACCTTTCCCCACCGAACTCACTGATCAATTGGGAGATGCCATCGTCGACATCGGGCACGAGTATGGAACGGTGACCGGTCGACGTCGCCGGCCAGGTTGGCTCGATCTCGTCATGCTGCGCCATGCCGTGCGCCTCAATTCGCTGAGCGAGATTGCTCTGACCAAGCTCGACGTGCTCGACACGTTCGACACCGTGAAGGTGTGTACGGCGTACCGCGTTGGTGGACGGCTGCTGTCGGGTTATCCGGACGACGTCACGACTCTTGGTGAAGCAACTCCTGAATATGAAGAGATACCTGGATGGAAAACCGAATTGCGCGCGTGTCGCAAGTACGACCAACTGCCTGAGGGCGCACGACGGGTGGTGGAGTTGGTTGAGCAGCACGTTGGTGTGCCCGTGACGATCGTCGGTGTCGGACCAGAGCGAGACGATTGTGTGGTGCGCTCATGATCGATCGTTATTCGACACCCGAAATGGACGCGATCTTCTCCGACGCAGGAAAATTTTCGCGCTATCTCGAGATCGAACTACTTGCCACGGAGGCGCAAAGTAGCGTCGGTGTGGTTCCTGGCGACGCGGCGAAGACATGCAGAGCGAATGCGCCACGCGTCGACGATGAATTCGTGCGCAATGTGGTGGAGCGAGAGGCGATCACCAATCACGATGTCGCGGCTTTCGTTGACGTGGTACAGGAGGCGATCGGTCAGCCGCACGGGGCATGGATTCACCACGGCCTCACGTCGAGCGACGTGGTCGATACGGCATGGTGCTGGATGTTGCGAGATGCCGCCGACCTGATCATCGGCGCGCTCGACGACTTGATTCGCTCCACGGCCCGTCGTGCGAGTGAGCATCGCAACACGGTGATGATGGGACGGACCCATGGGATGCATGCAGAGCCGACGACATTCGGCGCCAAGTTGGCGCTGTGGGCCTTGCAGTTGGATCGCGATCGCACCCGGTTGCGCAGCAGTCGCGAATCGATTGCAGTGTGCAAGTTGTCTGGTGCGGTGGGGACATACTCGAACATCGATCCGCGAGTGGAAGAACAGGTGGGTTTGTGCCTGGGCCTCACGCCGGTTCCAGCCACTCAAGTGATTTCTCGTGATCGTCACGCCGAGTTCGTGTCAGCGTGTGCGAGCCTCGGCAACACCATCGAGACGATCGCCGTCGAGCTTCGTCACCTGCAACGAACCGAAGTGGGTGAGGCTCGTGAAGGTTTCGGACGGGGTCAAAAAGGCAGTTCCGCCATGCCGCACAAGCGCAACCCCATTTCCGCCGAAACGTTGAGCGGTTTGTCGAGAGTGTTGCGCGGACATGTGACTACCGCCATGCAGAACGTTGCACTGTGGCACGAGCGTGACATCTCACATTCTTCGGCCGAGCGGATCATCCTCCCCGATTCAGCGATGCTCGCGCTCTACATGACGCGTCGACTGACCAACCTATTGGATGGTCTCGAGGTTGACGAGGTGCGGATGCGCGAGAACATCGATGCTGGTCTCGGCCTCACGTATTCGCAGTCGGTGTTGTTGGCGCTCGTCGACTCCGGACTTTCTCGCGACGACGCATACCGATTGGTCCAAGAAGCGGCGACGCGTGCGCAAGTTGAGAAGCGTCAACTTCGAGCAATCGTGAGCGAGGGCGCTGCATTCGCCAGCATTCATGGTCAACTCGACCGCCTTTTCGACGAGTCCCGCTTGTTGCATCACGCTGGCCGTGCCGTTGATGCCGTTACTCACCTCGCATGAGTGCAACGCTTCCGCAACTTGACCCGTTGCGTGATGCCCTGCGCGCTCACGTTCTCGAACACTCGCTGAAGCGCGGTGACTTCACGCTGAAGTCGGGCCGCAAGAGCGAGTGGTTCCTCGACACGAAGCAAACGGCGTGTCGACCAGACGGCATCCGTTGTGTGGCGAGTGTGGCATTGGAGTTGATCCCGGCCACGGTGACCGCAATCGGTGGCCTCACGATGGGAGCAGATCCCGTCGCATTCGGCATCGCCGCAATTGCTGCTGAGCGAGGACGACACCTGCGCAGTTTCAGCGTTCGCAAGGAAGCAAAAGATCACGGCGTAACCGGCCGCATCGCGGGTGCGTTGCAACCTGGCGACAAGGTGGCGATAGTCGAAGACACGGTGACAAGAGGCACGTCGATCTTCGAAGCGGTCGAAGCGGTACGTGAGTTCGGTGCAGAGCCCGTATTCATCACGGTGATCGTGGATCGTGGTGGTACGTGCGAAGCGATGGCGCGAGATGCAGGAATTAACTATCTGCCCATGCTCACGGCACCCGACCTTGGGTATGGTTTTGGGTCGTGAAGCGCTTCATTCCCGTTCTCATTGTTCCCGCGTTGTTGATCGGTTGCGGATCGAATGACTCGGTGGACACGACGGCGGAAGACATTGTGGTTGACGATTCGGTCGAGAGTGTGGGCGAGATGCCTGATGTCACTGAGTTCAAGGTCGTCGTGGGAGAGAACTCCGGCCCCGATCAAACGCTGACCGTCGCGCAGGGAAGCACGGTGCGACTGTTCTTCGTCAATCCGAATGAGGATGACGAAATCCACCTACATGGGTACGACCTCGGCGGCAGTGAAGTGTCGGCGGGCGAGGAAGCGATTTTCGAGTTCGTGGCCGACGAAACGGGAACGTTCGAGGTCGAGAGCCACGTGACTGGTGAAGTACTGATGGTGCTGGTCGTCGAGTAGTTCGACGATGGAACTTGAGGCGCTACTCGATCTTCAGCCAACTGGTGGCGACTCGTTCGCTGGCATAGGAAGGGAATATCCGTGGGGAGGGCTATTCGGTGGGCACATCGTGGCGCAAGCGTTACGCGCTGCGGCGTTCACCGTTGACGAAGAACTCTTGCCACATTCGTTACGTGCCTATTTCATTCGTCGTGGCAACAATCAGGAGCATGTTCAGTATGCAGTGGATCGTGTTCGCGACGGCAAGAGTTTTTGCACTCGCCGTGTGTTGGCGACACAGCAGGACGAGGCAATCCTCAATCTCGAAGCATCGTTTCAGCGCAAAGAAGAAACGATGGATGTTTCACCAGTCGTGTTGGCAGATGATTTCCCGTCGCCCGAATCTGTTGTAGATGCAACGTGGACTCCATTGTTTGAGCGACGTTCGCTCGAGATGGGTGAGACTTTTCTCACCTCGCGAGGGGGCATTGGCCGAACAGCGGCGTGGATGCGCACCCCTCAGCCGTTGCAAGGAGAACTGCTCAATCGTTGCGCGCTTGCGTACATGTCGGATGATCTGCCAACCGAATCGGTGATCAATGGCATCCCTGAATTTCGTCGTGCTTCTGACGAGGGTCGACGTTTCAGCGCCAGTCTCGATCACACCATTTGGTTTCATCGACCTGTACTTGCCCACGAGTGGCATCTGTACGAGATGTCATGCCTGAACTACGTGAACGGTCGGGGTTTGGCGCACGGATACGTGTTCACTGCGAATGGTGAACACGTGGCAACCGTCGCACAAGAAACACTTGTGCGTGTTCGCCCCGCTTAGTCGCGGGGCGAAACGAACATGGTGGTCGGGACCGGCGTCGATCCGGTGACCCCGCGCTTTTCAGGCGCGTGCT
>CAZZJH010000087.1:0-5783 GCA_964654335.1 uncultured Acidimicrobium sp. | reverse complement strand
CGTGTGCAGTCGTCGATCTTTGAGAGGTCGGCCTCGACTCCGTGACCTTCACCTTTCATGTTGTCGACCGTCAACTTCGCGAGGTCGAGACGACGATCGACGACGACCACTCGTGCACCCTCGCTTGCAAGGCGCATAGCGATTGCTCGGCCATTACCCATGGGGATCTCGCCGTGCTCACGGGACGGACCATCGGCACCTCCACCGAGTACCACTGCAACTCGTCCTTCAAACCTGCGCAATGTCATCAATAGCTCTTTGGTAGACCCATCACGTTTTGAGCCAAGTAATTGAGTGTCATTTCCTGGCTCACAGGTGCAATTCGAATCACGCGGGACTCCCGCCAATATCGCTCGACGTTGTACTCCGTCGCGTAACCCAATCCACCGAACGTCTGCATCGCTCGATCGGCTGCCAAAAATCCCGCCTCTGCAGCTAAGTACTTGGCAGTATTTGCTTCTTCACCACACGGCTCATTGCGATCGAATTTTGACGCCGCCACCTCCACCATCTGCCACGCCGCCCGAAGGCGCGCATACGAATCCGCGAGAGGATGACTGATCGCCTGGTTGGCTCCGATCGCACGGCCAAATACTTCTCGCTCTTTGGCGTACCGAACCGCCGCTCTCAATGCTGCCTCGCCGGTACCAATCGCCGTAGCCGCAAGGAGAATTCGTTCTGGATTCAACCCAGAAAGGATGTGGTAAAAACCACGACCTTCCTCACCCACCATTCGCCAATCTGCGACTGGAAGATTGTCGTAGAACGTCTCACAACTGGCTACCGCATTTCGACCAACCTTCTTGATCGGACGGATCGTCACATGCTTCGGATCAAGATCGGCAAGGAACAACGTGAGGCCACCAAATCGATCCTTCGGATCGGTCCCTGTTCGAACCAGTAAAAGCACTACTTCCGACTCCAAGGCCTTCGACGTCCAGATCTTTTGGCCATTGATAATCCACGAGTCGGCGTCGACACGTGTGGCCTTGGTGGCGATTCGGCTCGTGTCGGTTCCTGCATTGGGCTCGGTGACGCCAAAAGCAACATGTAGGTCACCTTGGACAGCTCGCGGAAGGTAGGCATCCTTGAGTCGCTTGCTACCGAACTTGACGACCGGCTGAAGGCCAAACACGGTCAAGTGCATCGCCGTGCAGCCGTTCATTGCTGCACCAGATGCAGCAATCTCGCGCATCATCACCGCCGACTCTGCGATCCCTCTGTTGCCGCCGCCGTACTCTTCTGGGAAGGACAGCCCGATCCAACCACCCTCGGCCATCGCTGCGTAGAAGTCCCAGGGAAATTCATGGTTCTCGTCGCAACGTGACCAATAACTGTCATCGAACGAACTGCAACGCTGACGGACCGCCTCAGCGATCAGTTGGTGGTCTTCGTTCCCGTAGACCGGTTCGTTCATTATGGGGCCGCCACTGCCGCCAAGAGTGACACTTCTGTTCCAAGAGCACCTGATTCATATGGGGTCATGTGGGCAGTCTGGGCGATCGTTTTGACCTGAGCGTGTGGAAAGGCTGTCGACCATTCGTAAGCCAACTCACTCGGCACGATTCCATCCTTTTCCCCAAACAACACCGTCATAGGAACGGTAGCCAAGCGATAAGCACGCTTGGAGATGTTCGTGTCAGGCAAGGGGAAAATGAACCGACTTGCTGCCCCGAGCACTTCGACTCGGCGAATCGCCATGAGCCCCCGTTCGTAGGCATCGGCCGGTGGCGGATAGTGCGTCGTCGCAATCGACCCAGCTGGATCCATGTAAACGAGATGCATCACATCCTTCGGCAACAAACCAAAGATGTCCGCACCTGGATACGCCGAATTGAAAAACCCAAAGGGATTCGACAGCACCAATCCGCAGACTTTGGACGGCTGAGTGATCGCCATCTCCGCGGCCAATGCCCCACCGAGACTATGACCAACCAGCACCACGGGCTCACGCGAGAGTTGTTCGACGGCCCACCACATAGCAAGAGCTAGTTCAGAGATGTCGTCGAAATGTTCGATGCCCTTGGACAGACCCCAACCAGGAATGTGCACAGTCGCTACATCCATGGTCGACATCACGTTGTCGCCAAGCGGAGCATCACCAAATGGGCCCCAGGCGGAATGGAGGAACACGACCAACGGTCCCCCACGATTTTCATTTCGATCGACTACGAAGTTGAGTCCCTTGAGCGGCCCCTCGATGACTTGTCGGGTCATACGCGAACCTCACGCCTGACCGACGCCACTTCGGCAGGCGAGAAACCGGCGATCGGCTTCGGCCACCAGTGGTGCTGGTTATTGGAGAACACGTCCGACAACCCGGGCATGACCTTCTCCGTAAAGAGGTCGATGTTGTACATGGCCAAATCTTTCGGCATCGAACCCAAATGCATCAACAACACCCAGTTGCCAATGCTGTTCTCGCGGCCAGCTGCCTCGAGGCGTTCGCGAACTGTGTCTGGGCTACCGCCGATGATGATGCCCATTTCGACCATTTGATCCCAGGAGTACTTTTGCGCGGCAGCGAAAGAGTCGGCGCGACTCGCACTCGCTGCGCCCGGCTTGGGCAACACCTCCTTCAACGAATCCACTGACTTGTATCCAGGAGCTTCGGTGAAGGCAGGGTAGATGTGGGTGCAACGCTGGAAGAAGTACTTGGCGTGCTCTTCATAGAGTCGCTTGGCTTCCGCATCCGTGTCGCCCACCATCACCACTTGAACCATTCCCGTGCGGTACGGATTCTGATCCATTCCCGCCTTTTCAACGCGATCCCAATACTTACGGAAGTTGTCTGCAGCGAACTTCGCTCCAAAGTACGAGAGCAAGAAGAAGGGCGAGTTGGTTTCAATGGCGAAGTCCATCGTCTCCAACGAACCACTGCCCGGCGTCCAGACAGGAGGATGTGGGTTCTGCAATGGCTTCGGCCACGGATTCACGTAGCGCAATTTGGAGAATCGCCCATTGAACGAGAACACCTCTGGCTCCGTCCAGGCTCGGAGTACGAGTTCGACTCCCTCGCGATGTTGCTCACGCATCGTGGCTGGTTTGACGCCATAGGCAAAGTTCGCATCCGAGCTACTTCCCAGTGGAAATCCGGTGATCAACCGACCGCCGCTGATCACATCGAGCATTGCCAACTCTTCGGCGACACGAATCGGGGGGTTATACAAACAAACCGCATCGCCCAACACCAACAACTTGGCATCCGTGTCGGTAATTCGCCGCGCGAGAGCTGCGCCCATCATGTTCGGGCTGCACATCAAGCCATACCCAGAACTGTGGTGCTCATTCACGCCAATTGCATCGAATCCCTTCGTTGCCGCGTATTCAAGTTCATCGAGATACTCGTTATATAAGCGATGAATTCGCGGAACATCCTGAAGGGACGGCGGGATGTCCACCCACACACTGCGATGATTCGACGTGAAGTCGTCAGGCAAACCGTCAAACGGCATGAGATGGAAGTAGGTAAATTTCATGAGTTCCCCCGCTTGCTCGCTATTGACCTAACACTTGCTTGGTATCTTAGAAACTTGGGGCGTGAGACGCAAGCCCGAAAGCAAAGACTGACCCCATTTGAAGTCCGTGCATCGCTCGGTTCAGGACCCTTGCTTGTTCATCTCCACGATCATGCCCATTTCAGCTGCGACATCGGGGATCAACAGCGGCTGGGTGGGATCGGCAATCGTGCCCCAGGCGTCGGCAACCTGCTCGGCTGACATCGTTTGGGCAAAGAAGGCGCCCCGATTTTGTTCGACCAGCAATCGGGCAACTCGGCCACCTCCGACAATCAATACCTCGCCCGTAACGGGGCAGGACTCGTGCGACAGGTACACGACCACCGGAGTCACAAAACCAGGATCCATTCGTGATGCCAAATCTCCGATGAGGTTTTCCGTCATTCTGGTGAGTGCACCGGGAGCGATCGCATTGACCTTGATTCCGGCTCGAGCTCCTTCAATCGCGAGTGTTCTCGTCAACCCGATCAATGCAGCTTTCGCTGAGCCGTAATTGGCTTGACCAAAGTTTCCGAGATAACCGGCAACGGATGTCGTCATCACTATTCGCCCACCACCCTGATCCTTCATGTGTGGCCAGGCGGCCTGCGTCACGTAGAAGCTGCCGAAAAAATGTACGCGCATCACACGTTCGACGTCCTCATTGGTCATTTTGGGAAAAGATTTGTCGAGCAGGATTCCCGCATTGTTGACGACCACATCGATGCGTCCAAACTCCTTGATCGCTCGATCGACTAGTGCAGTTGCCGACTGAGATTGCGAGATGTCACTGAAATCAGCGACAGCTGTGCCACCTTGGTCGTTGATCAACTTCACCAACTCGCTGGCAGGCGATTCAGTCGTTGATTCGCCATGGAGTCCCGCCCCCACATCATTGACAACGACCAGTGCGCCGCGCTCAGCAAACTGCAAGGCATGAGATCGTCCGAGCCCGCGACCGGCGCCGGTCACCACTACGACTTTGCCATCGAAACCCAATTGGTCCATAACGAAATCCTCTTTTCACCCCACGGTGATGGGCGCTCGAGAACCTAGCACTTGCTTGCTACCGTGAGACACGTGACGACACAGCGCGGAAAACTTCGGCTCGTCGATGTTTCTTTGGCCCTCCGTTCACTGGAACCAGGAGCTCGCATCATTGCGTCGCCTGGGTGCGGAAGCCCGATGACACTTCTCACTGCGCTAAATAATTCAGCGCAATCGAGCGACTCCTACACCATTTATTCAGGGCTGCAATTGTCCTACCCCTTTTTGGATGCCTTGAAAGAGGGCCGCATTCGCCATGTTTCCTGGCATGTCATGCCCGAGATTCGTGAATTGGTGCAATCAGGGATGGTTGACTACCTACCAACGCGGGCAAGCGAAGTTCCCGCGCACATTGACCGCTGGAATATCGACACCGCTTTCGTCAGAGTTTCACCACCAGATAAAGACGGCAATGTAAGCCTCGGTCCCTGCGGCAGTTACCCCATCGAGGCTGTGCGACGATGCAAACGAGTCATTGCTGAAATCGACGAGCACGTGCCCCATACCTACGGCAACCGATTTTCCCAGGATTTGATCACCTTTGCAGTCGAGTCTTCATCGCCCATGCTTCGCTACGAATCCGCCACTCCATCTTTTGAAGCAAAATCGATCGCGGAATCCGTCGTCAAGTTGATTCCGAGCGGCGCCACGATCCAGGTTGGCATCGGCGCAATTCCAGAGTCGATTGTCGAGATTCTTTCTGACTCAGACATTGGAGATTTGCGCTTCATAGGCATGGGTACCGATTCGATGACCAAGCTCGCCCAAAGAGGAAAACTCTCGACGGGAGACGGTGCGGCAATCACCGCAGTCGAACTGATGGGTGGTCCGTCAATCATGGACTTCGCTCACGAAAATTCTCTTGTCCGAGTTGTCAGTTCTCTCGAAGGTCAAGGAGTCAATACCTTGTCTGCGTTTGACTCGCTCCACTCGATCAATTCGGCGATAGAAATCGACTTGACTGGACAAATCAACGCGGAGTCCGTAGGCCCGAGAGTGATGAGCGGAGTCGGCGGAAGTGTCGATTTTGTGGAGTCCGCCTACCAATCGAGTGGTGGACGGCGAATCACCGTGTTGGCCTCGACCGCCAAGGGAGGTTCGACCTCGAGCATTGTTTCAACACTGAGTCCGGGCAGTGCGACTTCGATTCCGCGCAGCCTCGCCGACTTGGTGGTAACCGAGTACGGAGTTGCCGATCTTCGCGGCAAGACGATGGCCGAACGAGCCACGGCGCTCATC
>CAZZJH010000086.1:0-5864 GCA_964654335.1 uncultured Acidimicrobium sp. | reverse complement strand
ACGTCTTTCGGTGTGTTGTAGACGGGGGTGACGATGCTGAAGCGAGGCATCAGCCGTTTCCGAGAATCCTTCGAGCCACCCGCACGGGATACATCATCAGACTGCCCAATCGCCAAGTCGTCGTCTTGTGTAGTTCGTTGAGGCGACGAGTCTTGCGGCGAAGTTCGCGCTGCTGGGATTCAAGGCGCGCTTTCAACTCGCCAATTTCTGCCAACAATCCACGCACGTAGTCACGGTTTTGTAGCAGTTCCATCTCGATCTGGGAGAGTCGTTGCTGCATCTCGGGTAATCGGTGAAGTTGAAACTGGTGGTTCAGCCGACCGATTTCGGCAAGCAACCTTTCTCGCGAGGCATCACGAAGGTCATCTGGGTCGCGTGAGACGCTCAACTGTCCCTCCGACATGGAGCAAATGCTACTTGAGGTGGTGAATGGCACGGTTGGAGCCCACTTCACGCGTCGGTAGCGTCACAGCGTTGCTCGGGCGAGTGGCGAAATGGCAGACGCGCTGGCTTCAGGTGCCAGTGTTCGCAAGGACGTGGGGGTTCAAGTCCCCCCTCGCCCACGACTCAATGGACTTCCGTTCGTGTCTCCTACAGTGGCGAGACAGGAGGTATGAACGCGATGGTTCCAGTCTTGATTGATAGCGACACTGGCGTCGATGATGCACTCGGGCTCGTTCATGTTCTCGCGACCTATGACCACATCGTCGGAATCACCACCGTGTGGGGCAACGGAACGCTCGCCGACTGCACACGCCACGCACTGATTATCACCGAGCAGTTGGGCTCAGATGTGCCGGTCGTGCCAGGTGCGGCACGACCCCTCGTCGGAGATCCCTACTACGTGCCCCACATCCACGGACAGCGAGCGACGGGCGGTGCGGATCTGCCGGATCCGACCCGTCGGGCGTCGAATGAGCCTTATCTCGAGTTCATTCGACGGCTTGCACACGAGTACTCGGGTGAGCTCGTGATCGCTGCCGTCGGCCCGTTGACCAACCTTGGTCTGGCCTTCGCCACGTATCCAGAGCTCGCATCACATGTCAGGCGAGTTGTGTGGATGGGAGGAGCGGTGGAGCGATCCGGCAACGATGCACCGACCGGCGAAGCGAATGCGATCCGCGATCCAGAAGCAGCTGAGATTGTCATGGCATCGGGCGTTGAAGTGTGGATGCTGCCGCTGGACGTAACGGACTTCGTGTGCTTGCAACGCGACGAGCTCGACCGCATCGCCAAAGTCGACACGCCTGGCGCGCGGCACCTTGCTGCTGTCGTGCCTTTGTATCTCGACTTTTACGAGTCTGTGCTCGGCGTTCCCGAAGCCGCAATGCACAGCGGACTGGCGATGTCAATCGCCATCGACCCATCGCTCGTCACCGATCTCCGGCGGCTCGAGATCCACGTGGAGCTCGACGGTAGGCGGACTCGAGGGATGACCGTCGTCGACCGTCGTCCTATCCGTGGGCGCCCGCACACATGGCGGGAGGCCGATGTCGCTACGCACTGGATCCGATCGGTTGATGTAGGTCGCTATCGCGCAGACCATCTGGCTGCGGTCTGCGCGAAAGCGGTTACGTGAGCGGCATTTTCTGTCGTTTGATGACCGAATTCTCGGCGTATTTGCTGTAAAGAAATTGCCAACCAGTTAGAAAGAGATACATGCTTCAGCAGTTCGCCGAGCTTCGTCGTTCCCAGAATCTCCTGTGGAATCTCACTTTGCGTGAACTCCGTGCAAAATACCGGCGCTCGGTTCTCGGGTGGGCGTGGTCGATGCTCAATCCATTGTCGAGCATGCTCATCTACTCATTCGTCTTCAGTGTGGTGTTTGGTGCAACGTCACCCAAAGGCGATCCATCGGGTTTGCAGATCTACTCCCTGTATCTGCTGTGTGGAATTCTCCCGTGGGGCTTCTTCACGCTGACCACCAACCTTGGCATGGCGTCTCTCACTGCAAATGCGGGACTTGTTCGCAAGGTGGCCTTCGCGCGCGAAACACTCGTGTTCGCACAGGTGATCTTTTGTTTCGTGCAATTCTCGATCGAGATGGGCCTACTTGCCCTCGCAATGTTGTTCTTTGGCAGTCACTTCCTTGTCTGGCTCCCAGTGATCATTCTGCACATGATGTTGCTAGCCATTTACTCGGCTGGTTTCGCGCTTGCTCTTTCAGCATCAAGCGTCTACTTCCGCGATCTCCGCTATCTATGGACCATCGTCATCCAGGTCATGTTCTTCGCCACGCCGATCATCTATTCACCTGATCGAATCGAAGGCAAGCTGCCGGCATTCTTGGAATTCATCTGGGAGTGGAACCCGGCGAAAGTGTTCATCACGCAGTTCCGCCACATGCTGTATTCAGGGGCAAGCCCAGACTGGGGTCACTTCGGATACTTGGTGATTGTTTCTCTGATCTCGTTCGTGGCGGGGTGGACGATCTTTCAGCGGCTGTCTCGCCGCATCGCCGAAGAACTCTGATCAACCGCGCTTGTTGAGAGTCCACGAGGCGGGCAAAGAAAGAACGCCTTCCTCGAAGAAGTGCTCCTGGTGTACTTCGAACTTCACCCAGTTGCGGAGATGATCGAACTCTGTAGTGCCTGTGGCATCGGTAATAGCTGCGGAGAGGAAATAGGAGCCTTCCAGCAAGGACATTCGGTCGATGGTCACTTCGAGCGAGGCCTGCTCTCCGAGTTGACCGAGCGGTGGTTGTGAGTTCTGTGATGTTCCCGACCACACGACGGTGTCGTCAGCACGGGTGATCGTCAATCGAACGGTGGGCGAGTGCAATTTCTCAGCGGGTGTGATGTCGACCACCACCTTCGCTGGCGCATTGGTTGCCATTCGCTCCGACACACTTCCTGTGCCATCGAGCAATCGCAGTGAGGTGATGTGCGCGGCTCCGGTACCCCAACGCTCGCGATGCTCGGCATCTTGCTGTGCGTGCACGTCGTAACTCTCACCCGTGTAGTTGGCGATCACATCAGCGGCAGGTCCTCGTTGACGAATGTTGCCCTTTTCCAACCAGATCACTTCTTTGCACAACTGCTGAATCGAAGTAAGTGAGTGGCTCACCACCACGATGGTTTTTCCTTCGCGCCGAAACTGCTCGATTCGGTCCGTGCTCTTGCGCTGGAACGCTTGGTCGCCAACGCTCAGCACCTCGTCGATGAGCAAAATGTCTGGCTCGACGTGAGATGCGATCGAGAAGCCAAGCCGTACCGTCATGCCTGACGAGTAGTTCTTGACGGGCGTGTCGATGAAGCGGTCGAGTCCGGCAAAGTCGACGATGCTGTCGAATTGTCGCTCGGCTTCCTTCTTCGACATTCCGAGGATCGCGGCGTTGAGGTAGATGTTTTCCCGTCCAGAAAGCTCGGGGTGGAATCCCGCACCCAGTTCGAGCAGTGCGGCTATTGATCCATCCGTGGCGATGCGACCCTTGTCGGGGCGGTAGATGCCAGTCAGGCACTTGAGCATCGTGCTCTTTCCTGAACCGTTGGAGCCGATCAAACCAACGGTGGCGCCATGCTCCACCTCGAACGACACATCATCGAGAGCCCAAAACTCTTCGTACCGTGCACGACGACCGCGCAAGACGGCCGACTTGATGTAACGATTTCTTTCGCGGTAGAGGCGGAAGTTCTTGGAGACGTGCTCCACCACGATCGCCGAGTTCGACATGCGCTGGCGACTCTACCCAGTCACCGTCTTGAGGTGCTGATTGCGGAGCAGTTGTAAGTGAGCACGCAGCGATGCAGGAAGCACCTTCTTGTCCCAGTTGATGATCAGCGAGTCGGCGTGATCCACGTAATAGTGCTGTTCGTCGGTGGGGTTCGATGAATCTTGGTACCAGGGGGTGTGGCGGGCAACATAGGGCGGCTTTGATCGAAGCGCTCGATTGTTTTGGTGTCCCTCGCCAGCTCGATACAGGGCAAACGTGGTGTCGATCTCTGCAAGAAAGAATCCCGACGGGTGTGTGGTTTTCCAAAATTGTGATTCCCAAAGAATCACGTCATCGCGGTGGGCATAGTGCTCAGGTAGGTCGTCGAGTCGCAGGCTGAAGCCAACTTTGTCCACATCGGGGTAGCGCTGCAATGTCTCGTGGAACACATCGAGCGCGTCCGTTGGGCACTCTTCACAGGGGACCACATCGGGGTCGGTGATGATGAACGGTTGGTCGAGACCCAGCTCGGTGACGAGACCACTCAACCAAGGCCCACGATGACCGAGGTTGATTTCGTTGAACACGACCCGGTGTGAGGTGGTTCGCAAGAACTCAACCATCGGTTCATACGTGCTTGCGTTGTCGCACAGCCAGATGTTTTCCTGACCCACTTTCTCCAGCCATGCAAGTAGGTCGAGCAGCGCGGAGAGACGATCACGCACATTGATGATGACGGGAAACTGATTCGTCATCTCAACCCTTCAAGAAGGGAAAGAGACGAACAATTCGTTGACCGAGGCGGTATTCGCGAGAAGCTTCCACTGCGACCATGCGTTCGCGCAATCGATCGCGTTGGTCGGTCATTGCCACGAAGGAATTACCTAACTGGTCGTGCTCTCTGATCAACGAATCGATTCGTGATTGGAGTTCGTTTCGCTGATGAGTGACTTCCTCGAGACCGTGGCGAAGGGATTGCAATTCGTCATTCAGTCTCCGCACTACGTCGCCGTTTTCGTGATCAGCGAGAGCGCTTCTTGTCTTGACCAGTTCGGCTACGCGGCTTTCCACGTATTGACTGAGTTGCTCCGCCCGGGTTCGCAACCCGAAGGACTCCGCGAGCAACTCTTTGATCAGTTCATCGCGGTCATCGACCGTCATGCCGATTGAGCCTACTGAGCGCCTTGATGTGCTTGATGCTCAAGGAAATCAACAATTGTTGTGCCAGTTAGCATTTGAGAGGTCTCATGGATTCATCAACGTTCGATCAGCGAGTTGCTCGACGCGAGCACACCGTCGCGATCGTGGGTCTCGGTTACGTGGGGCTTCCATTGGCGGTGGCGTTTGCCGAGGCTGGCTACCCGACCATCGGTTTCGATGTTTCGAAGGGTGCAGTGAGTGGATTGAACTCAGGCGTCAGTCACATTGACGATGTTGCAAACGAGAGGGTTGCCGCTTTAGTGAAATCTGGAGCGTTCAAGGCGTCTACTGAACCCGCGGTTCTCGGCGATGCAAACGTGGTGTTCATTTGCGTTCCAACACCGTTCGACAAGGCAAAGACCCCTGATTTGTCCTACGTGCAGTCGGCTACCGAGTCCGTTGCGGCACACTTGTCGAAGGGCGCGCTCATCATTTTGCAGTCCACCACCTACCCGGGCACCACGAATGAGTTCGTCAAACCCATTCTTGAACGCGGCGGAATGAAAGCTGGTGTCGACTTCCATCTGGCCTTCTCTCCTGAACGCGTCGATCCAGGCAACACGCAGTGGGGAATTGGCAACACACCCAAGGTGGTGGGCGGTCTTACTGAAGAGTGCACGCGTAGAAGCGTCGCTTTGCTTGCCACGCTGATGACGAGCAGCGACCTCGTTCACGCCGTGAAGTCACCCGCTATCGCAGAGATGTGCAAGTTGCTCGAAAACACTTACCGCGCGGTGAACATTGCGTTCGTGAACGAGCTGGCACAGATTTGTCACGAGATGGAAATCGATGTGTGGGATGTGATCAAGGCGGCCTCTACCAAGCCATTTGGTTTTCAGGCCTTCTATCCGGGCATCGGCCCTGGTGGACACTGCATCCCCGTCGATCCGCACTACCTGGCGTGGAAGGCACGGGAATTCGAGTTCAACACGCGATTCATCGAACTGGCAGCGGACATCAACTCGCAGATGGCCAACTATGTGGTCTGGCGAATTCAAGACATGTTGAACCG
>CAZZJH010000085.1:0-5980 GCA_964654335.1 uncultured Acidimicrobium sp. | reverse complement strand
AGGTGGAGAACTTGAATCCACGGCGCCAGTCGAACTTGTCGACGGCGTGCTCGAGGCCGAGGTTGCCTTCCTGGATCAGGTCCAGCAGGTCCATGCCCTGCGGCAACGGGTAACGGCGCGCAATTGAGACCACCAGTCGGAGGTTCGATCGGATGAAGTGATCCTTGGCCTTGGCCGCAGCACGCAAGTCGGCGCGCAGGGCGGCACCTCGTTCGCCGGACTCGAGGCGCTTCTGCGCTTCGCGACCGCGCTCGATTGCCTTGGACAGGTTGCGCTCGTCCTCTGCATTGAGCAGAGGAACTTTGCCGATTTCATTGAGGTAGAGGCCGATTGCGTCAGACATGGTGGTTCTTTTTCCTACGTTTCTCGTGTTTGGGGGGTTTCAGGGGGTCGTCCGAGAAATTTGGGGAACCATCATTCGCGGACTGGGGGATTGGGGGATGTGGGGATTACGGGCGGGTTGTAGACAGTAGTTCATCGGCAAAAAAATTGGAAGGGTTGAGGAGAATTTTCTCGCCTTCGGGATTTCCTTACTGGGCAAGGATTTTCGATCCATGTCTGTCTCGGTCTACAAAGTCATTCCGAGGATTTTTGACCCCTCGGGGGTAGAAGCGGTGCGTTTCTAGACTGCACGGGTGACTGGACGACCCCGCATCGGGCTTTTTGGTGGCACGTTCGACCCACCTCATGTGGGTCATCTCGTTACCGCCGTCAACGTGCGTCACGCCCTGAAGCTCGACCAGGTCATTCTGATGGTGGCCAACGACCCGTGGCAGAAGTCCGGTGGGCGTGAGGTGACGCCCGCGTTGGATCGCCTCGCCATGGTGGAGGCGGCCGTGGCCGGGGTAGAGGGCCTCGTTGCAGGCCGGGACGAGATCGATAGGGGTGGTCCAAGTTTCACCGCTGACACGTTGGTGCATCTCGCCGAACGCCACCCCGGCGTGGACTGGTACACGATCATCGGTGACGACGCAGCATCGTCGCTCGACTCGTGGGAGCGGGCGCAACAAGTCGTCGATCTCTCGCATCTCGTTGTGGTGGATCGACCGGGTCATCATGCGGCGCTGTCCACTCGGTACGAATGGATCCATGTCGAGTCGCCACGGCTCGAAGTGAGCAGCACCGACTTGCGCGCGCGGTTCCTCGATGGTCGACCACTCGATTACCTCGTCACCGAACCGGTGCGACGAGTGATCATCGAGCGTGGTTTGTACGGTGTGGGGCGATGACGGCCATTCCTTCCAAGCAGCGCAAGATGCTGACCGGCGCGCTGCTGAGTGGAGTTTTGGCTGCAGCATTACTTCCGATCGGCGCGGTTTTCGGCGCACGGGCCCTGCTCACTTCATCCAGTGGCTCAAATGTCGACGACAACTCGGCTCTGAAGATTCCCTCGACTCCTGCCGCGTTGCTCGCCACGGTGAACGACGTGGGCCACGTGACTTCGCTCACCACCTTCGTACTCGACCCAAGTGGTGTGGGTGGAACGATCATCTCGCTGCCGGTTGGTTCACGAGCGGAACAGGCCGGCGAAGGACCTGCTCGTCGAATCGGTGACAGTTTCGTGCTCGCTGGCCTAGAGGCACTCACACTCGAGGTGGAAGGTTTGCTCGACGTGTCGTTGAGCACCACTGAGGCGCTCAACGTGCAGCAGTTGAGCGACGTATTCGCGGGACTGCCGGATGCAGAAGTGAGCTTCGACGTGCCACTCATCAATACGTCGTTGGAAATGCCCGATCCTGCATCGACTACGACGGTGCGCGGTTCTGCAACGACAGTGGAGCCACAACCGATTGCCCGCGACAACGAGGTGTATCCAGCCGGTGCGCGGACGTTAGCCGCAAGCGAGTTTCCAATCGTTCTCCTCGCTCAACGCTTGAACGAGCCGGAGTCGGCACGCTTGCCGCGAATCAAGTCGTTGTGGGAGGGCATTGCTCGCTCGACACTCGCTGCTCAGACCGAATCGGATCCGACGACCTTGCCTGCCGAAGTGCCATCGACCGTGGCCGATTTCATGAAGCGAGTGTTCGCAGGTCGAATTCAGGTTTGGCAGATGAGTCACGTGTTGGTTGAGGGCGATGCAAATCCGTCGAATAGTGACGTGTATGCCCTTGATCCATTCGAAGTGCGCATGATCATGGCGTCGGTTGCGCCGAGCAGCCTCAGCCTTCCTGCTGATTCAATTCCTGTTCAACTCGATAGTCCGTTCAATGATGCAAACGTGACACGTGCAGCAGTTGAGCGGTTGGCTTCGGCTGGATTATCGGTGGCGCTGATTCGCGAAACGGCGGAGACTCCCGAGAAGAACACAGTCTTTTACTATTCAGATCAAGTGATCGTCGACGTGGCCGAGCGCCAACTCGAAACCGTCATCGGCATGGTGAACTTCCTGCAGTTACGGGATGCAGTTGAAGGGATCGGCGCTCGGGTAGTGATCGGCGAATCATTCAAGGAGTTCGTGACCGCCAACCCGTCGATTCCGACGACGACGATTGCGCAGGGCGACCAGTGACCGAACCACTCGATCCCGACACGCTCGAGTTGGCTCGGATCGCGGTGCTCGCCGCCGAGGACAAGCAGGGCCTAGACACGGTGGTGCTCGATGTCGGAGAAGTTCTGGCGATCACCCGGCTGTTCGTCGTTACGAGTGCCGGCAACCCGCGGTTGTTGCGAACCATCGCCAGTGAAGTGGCGGAGAAGGTCCGTGAGTCGACGGGGCGTTCGCCTCTGCATCGCGAAGGTCAAGGTGACGACCAATGGGTTCTCCTCGACTATGGCGACGTGGTGGTCCATGTCTTCGCGGAGGAAGCTAGGCGCTTCTACGAAATCGAGCGCCTGTATCGCGACGTCCCCGTGGTGCGTGTCGCCTAAGTTTCGCGACGACGGGGTGACCCGCTACGAGGGAATGGCAGTCAATTGGCCGGCGTGAAATATGAAATCATTTCCGTATGGCAATTGACATTGCGAAGTACGTAGACCTCGATCGGTATCCCATCCATGTCGATGGAGAGACTCGGAGAAATCTTGTTGCTCAGGTGCAAGAGGGGGTCCGTTCTGTTGGGTGTGCAGTAATCAAGCAGTTCGTGAAATCAGACGCTCTTGCAGATCTGGTTGCTGAGGGTGATCGGGTGGCGCATCTCGGTCATCGCAACTTCAATCGCACCAATCCTTATTTCACGGAGATCCCACCGGACCTTCCCGACTCCCACCCGCTTCGTCGGTTCTACGAGAGGTCGAATGCATTCGTTCCGGCAGACAACTTTGGCGACGACAGCATCATCCGTGCGATTTATGAATGGCCAGCATTCGCGCCATTCATTCAGGAAGTTCTGGAAGAGCCATCGTTCTTCAGGTATGCCGACCCACTCGCAGACGTGATCATCAACCTGGCAGAGGAGGGCAACGGATTTCCTTGGCACTTCGACACCAACAACTACACCGTCACACTGGCCATTCAGAACGCTGAGCATGGCGGCGAATTCGAATACAGCCCGAATCTGCGTACGCCTACCGACGAGAACTATGTGGGTGTTGGACGAGTGCTCGACGGCGATCAATCTCTGATTCACACACTGCACTTGGAGCCAGGTGATCTGCAGATCTTCAAAGGAAGGTATTCACTCCATCGGGTGACTCCCTTGAGCGGTTCGGTCATGCGGTATGTCGCGATTTTCAGTTTCACGGAGATGGAAGGAATGGTGGGAAGTCCAGAGCGCACGAAGCAGTTGTATGGCCGAGTGCTTCCCATCCATCTGGAGCGCGCTGGGATGCGAGGCGACGCGCTAGTGGACTAATTCGGAGAGCCGAAGGTAGGCTCATCGGGCACTTTGGGGCTGTAGCTCAATTGGTAGAGCGCTTGCATGGCATGCAAGAGGTCAGGGGTTCAATTCCCCTCAGCTCCACCACTATGTCCGTCGCTCGCATTGACGGCCTCGCTTTAGACATCCAGTTCAATCACGGCTGGGTCGAATTCTCCGAATTGGTCGAACTTGCATTGCTTGCTGAGCGTGCGGGGTTCGACACCGTGTGGGTCGCAGATCATCTCTCCGGTCGTTCGATGAATGCTCCTTCGATGCCGGAGTGCTTCACGACGCTTGGGGGCCTGGCTGCGGTCACCTCGACGATCGGTCTCGGTTCGTTGGTCGCCAATTCACAGCTGCGTCCACCTGCGCTGTTGGCCAATGCAGCTGCAACGCTGCAGCAAATGAGTGGCGGCCGCTTCACCTTTGGTATCGGAGCTGGAGCATCTCCAACGTCGCCGTTTGCTAACGAACTGACTGCAGCAGGTCTCGACATTCCCGCCACGCTCGCCGAGCGACATGCGACGTTGGTCGACCACATCGAATTCATCAAAGGTGTCTGGTCGGATAATCGCGACGGACGTTTTGCAGGATTTCCTTTGCCGCAACCTCGGCCAAAGATCGTCGTCGGTGTCAATTCACCTGAACTGGCTCGGCTTGCCGTCCGTCATGCAGATGGACTCAACGTTCGTGCATCACACCCCAAAGTCGACGAGATACTCGCCATTGCAGAAGGACGCATCGAATCATCGGTGTGGGTCACGTTGGATTCGGGGTTGCTCGACGCGGATGACGAATGCCTTCGACTTTGGTCCGCGAAGGGCGTTCAGCGGGTGGTTGCGGTCATGACGGGCAGGCCCGACAAGTCGCTCCTTACAGGACGATGTTGATCAGCTTCTTCGGCACGACGATCACCTTCTTCGGCTGAGCATCGCCGACGATCGCAACGATCTTCGAGTCAGTGAGAGCCAACTGCTTGATCGTGTCGTCTGATGCTCCTGCATCGACGGTGACCTTGGATCGGAGTTTGCCGTTGACTTGCACGGGAATCTCGATCGTGTCCTCGACGAGCAGCGCGGGGTCGGCTTGGGGAAAATTCTCGTAGGTGACGGTGTCACCATTGCCGAGTCGCTCCCAGAGTTCCTCGCCAACGTGCGGGCAGAGGGGGGAGAGCATCTGGACGAGTGCAGTGGCAACAACCCGCGGTGTGGTTCCGTGTTCGGTGACGTGCGTAGTCAGGGCGTTGTTCAACTCGATCAACTTGGCGATCGCGGTATTGAAGCGCAGGTTCTGCATGTCGGCGGCAACACCGGAGATCGCCTTGTGCGTCTCGCGTAGCAAGTCGGCAGGTGCGGGGTCATCACTGACACGAAGTGATCCAGTGTCCTCGTCGACGAGGTTTCTCCACACGCGTTGGAGGAAACGCTGCATGCCGATCACGTCTCGCGTGTTCCACGGACGTGAAGCTTCCAGAGGCCCCGTCGACATCTCGTACAGGCGGAAGGTGTCGGCACCGAACTCGTCGTACATCTCGTCAGGAGTGACGACGTTCTTCAAACTCTTGCCCATCTTGCCGTATTCGCGGGAAACCTGCTCGTCGCCGAACCAATATTCGCCATTGCGCTCGACTACTTCGTTAGCGGGAACCGTCTGCCCGCGTGAATCACGATAGGCGTAAGCCTGGATGTAGCCCTGATTGAACAGACGGTGGAATGGCTCGACACTCGAAACATGACCGAGGTCGAACAACACCTTGTGCCAGAAACGTGAATACAACAAATGCAGAACGGCGTGTTCGACCCCTCCGACATAAAGGTCGACACCACCGGTGTGACCTTCATGTTTTGGCCCCATCCAGTAGCGCTCGACTTCTTTGTCGACGAATGCCTGATCGTTGGTGGGATCCAGATAGCGCAACTCGTACCAACACGAACCCGCCCACTGCGGCATCACGTTCACTTCTCGGCGATAACGCTTCTTGCCATCACCGACATCGAGCTCGACATTCACCCACTCCTGCACGCGGGCGAGTGGTGGGATGGGCTCGGTCACATCGTCGTTGGGGTCCAGTGCCTGCGGTTTGAAGTCGTCGAGTTCTGGAAGGCGAACCGGCAGCGACTCGAACGGCACGGCGACTGGAATCTCGTTCTCGTCGTAGACGATCGGGAACGGTTCGCCCCAGT
>CAZZJH010000084.1:0-6058 GCA_964654335.1 uncultured Acidimicrobium sp. | reverse complement strand
GCCGGCGAGCGCAAGACCTTCCGTCAGGTGGGACAGGAACTTGGCGTCACCGCCGAGGCCGCCCGTCGTCTGGTGAGTCGTGCCGTTGACACCCTCCGCGAGGACGCCGGGAGTTTCCTCACCGTCTGAGCAATACGGCTCATAGCGTGGAGCGCCGATGACCAAGAACTGGACCCCCTCCTCATGGCAGGCGTACCCCGCCGTGCAGCAGCCCGAGTGGCCGGATGAGAACGACCTTCAGCACGCGCTGAAGCAGATCGCCTCGTTCCCCCCTCTCGTGTTCGCTGGTGAGGCGCGTTCGTTGCAGGCTGCGCTGGGCAAGGTGGCCACGGGTAACGCGTTCCTTTTGCAAGCTGGCGACTGCGCAGAAAGCTTCGAAGAGTTCACCGCGGTCAACATTCGCGAGAAGTTGCGCGTCATCTTGCAGATGGCCGTGATGCTCACTTACTCACTTGGCGTTCCCGTAGTGAAGGTCGGACGGATCGCAGGTCAGTTCGCCAAGCCACGCAGCAACAACACCGAGACGGTTGGTGCTCAGGAACTGCCCGTCTTCCGTGGCCACATGGTGAACGACCCGTCACCTCTCGAGGCAGCCCGTCGGCCCGACCCTGCTCGACTGGTTCAGGCCTACCACCAAGCTGCAAGCACGTTGAACTTGCTTCGCGCATTCACCAAGGGTGGTTTTGCAGATCTCAACCGAGTGCACGCATGGAACCAAGAGTTCGTTGCATCGAGCGCTGAAGGCCAGCGTTATGAGCAGGTGGCTACGGAAGTGGAGCGAGCACTCGCCTTCATGCGCGCGTGCGGAATCGATACCGAAACCAACAGCGCGCTGCACCAGGTGGACGTATACACCAGCCACGAAGCGTTGATCCTCGGTTACGAGGAAGCGCTCACCCGCCAGGATTCGCTCACGGGCCAGTGGTACGACTGCAGTGCGCACATGTTGTGGATCGGTGAGCGCACGCGACAACTCGATGGTGCGCACGTCGAATTCCTTCGAGGTGTGGGCAATCCAATCGGCTGCAAGATCGGCAAGTCCACCACGACCGATTACGTCATCGAGCTGTGCGAGAAGTTGAATCCCGCGCGCATACCTGGACGACTCACCTTGATCTCGCGAATGGGCGCGAACGACGTCGAGAGTGCGCTTCGGCCTTTGATTCGTGCGGTGCGCGATGCGGGACACCCCGTGGTGTGGGCGTGCGACCCGATGCACGGCAACACCTTCACCGCCCCGAACGGTCGCAAGACCCGTGACTTCAAGGACATCGTCGCCGAGATCACCGGTTTCGTGAAGGCGCACCGTGCCGAGGGAACCTGGCCCGGCGGTATTCATGTCGAGCTCACCGGCGAGAACGTCACCGAGTGTCTCGGCGGGTCCGAGAAACTTGGTAACGATGATCTCGACACCCGTTATGAAACAGTCTGTGACCCACGTCTCAACGCGCGTCAGTCGCTCGATCTTGCCTTCCAGATCTCCGAACTGATTCGTCACTGATCCCCGTGGGGCAGGCATTCGACCTGGCCGATGGCTGGCCCGTCGAACACCTCTCGGTGGGCTTCATCGATCGTCGCGGCAACAGTCATCTGCACGGAGACCGCGATCATCGCTACCGACTCGCCTCGCTGAGCAAACTAATGACGGCGTGGGCGACGTTGATTGCCGTCGAAGACGGTTCGATCACACTGGATGACCTCATCGACGATCGCGGATGCACCGTTCGACACTTGTTGTGCCACGCCGGCGGATATGGATTCGACAATCCAACGCCGATCGTGAGTCCCGAGCGCAAACGTATCTACTCGAATACGGGTTACGACCTGCTGGCCGCGCACGTCGCAGAGTTCGTCGACATGGACTTCGACGAGTATTTGGCTGAGGCGTTGTTTGCACCGCTGGGAATGACGAACAGTGCTCTCGTCGGATCAGCCGCAAAGGACGTACACGGCACACTCGAAGACGTCTGCAAGTTTGCCACCGAGCTGCGCGAACCAACTCTGCTTGCACGAGACACCTACGCCAATGCAACGACGACACAGTTCCCCGATCTCGATGGCGTGGTGCCAGGACTCGGTAGCTTTTCTCCCTGCCAGTGGGGACTCGGGCCAGAGATTCATGGTGCGAAGTTCCCTCACTGGATGCCCGAGCGAGCTTCTGCTTCAGCGTTCGGTCACTTCGGAGGATCAGGCACCTTCTTGTGGGTGGATCCGCCCACGAACATTGCGTGCTTCGCACTCTCCGACAGAGAGTTCGGTGGCTGGGCAATCGAGGCGTGGCCCAAGTTTGGTGAAGCAGTGCTCGAAGAAGGACGTAACGCATGAGTGACACGTCGACTTCGACCACCATCGGTTCACAGCGCGGTGTCATCGTCCTCCTGACGGCTACGTCGCTCGCCGTCGCCACGTCGAACAGCGTGATCTTTGCTGCGCTCAGCGACCTTCAAGACGAGTTTGGTTTCAGCTCCGTCGGTCTTGGCTTGATCGCCGGCACTGGCTTCCTAGCAGGGTTACTCGTCAACCTGTTCCTCGCTCCGCTCTCCGATCGCGGCCATGCCAAGCGGCTGATCATGCTCGGTATGGCTCTTGGTGCAGTCGGTTCGGTACTGCTCGCCTTCGGCGACTCGCTCGGACAGTTCATCTTTGCCCGCGCCGTGATCGGCAGTTCTTTCGGCCTCGTCTTCCCCTCGGTTCGTGCTCTCATCGCCAACGTCGACACTTCACGACGCGGATTGCTCCTTGGTCGACTTGCCGGTATCGAATTGCTCGGCTTCGTGCTCGGACCACTCGTCGGTGGCTTCATGCTCGACCCGTTCGGTATCCGCAATACATTTCTCTTCTTTGCCGGGCTCAACGTGTTGTCACTCATTGCGGTAACGCCTCGCGAGTTTCCCGTGCTTCCTCGCACCGAGAAGTCGTCACGCCTCAGTCTCGAACTGCTGCGCATTCCGGAGATCCAGTCTGCAGTTCTCGTGTTCATGGCCCTGCAAGCACCAGTTGGCATCTTCGATGCACTGTGGGACCGCTACCTCACCGACCTTGGTGGCGGCAACACCATGGTCGGTCTTTCCTTCGCGCTCTACACCGTGCCCTTCATCCTCCTTTCATCTCAAGGAGGAAGACTCGCCGACCGTCATGAGCCTTTACGTATCGCAATGTGGTCGATGGTTCTCGTCGTTCCCGCTGTTACTGGTTACGGACTGTTTTCTACGATGCCACCTGTTATCGCACTCAACGTGGTTGAGGGCGTAGTGCAGGCCCTCGCTTACCCTGCCGCAGCAGCCGCGATTGCTAAGGCTGCTCCCGAAGGTCGAGCAAGTGCAGCGCAAGGACTTGCTGGTGCCTCAGGTCTGCTGATGGCCGCCTTGATCGCGTTCACCTCACCCGTGATCTATGGATCATTCGGAGGCGCGGTGAATGGGGCCAACGGCGCCATCATTTCGTTTGGTGCCGTAGGCGTGTTGATGGCGGCTCTGACGATCGCGGCCGCGTTGATTCGTCGGGCTAGCTCAGCCTCTCAATGATCATCGCCATTCCCTGACCACCACCAACACACATCGACTCCATGCCGATGCGCTTGTCGGTGTTCTGAAGCCCATTGATGAGCGTGGTCATGATGCGCGCACCGGTCATGCCGAATGGGTGACCAAGTGCGATCGCGCCACCATGCACGTTCAGCTTGTCCCACTCGATTCCGAGGTGCTTCGCCGAGGGGATGACCTGTGCCGCAAATGCTTCATTGATCTCCACGAGATCGATGTCGTCGATTGTCATGCCGGCACGCTTCATGGCCTGGCGACATGCTTCGATCGGCCCGAGGCCCATGATCTCAGGATTGAGCCCCGAAACACCTGATGACACGATGCGGGCGAGCGGTGTGATGCCAAGTCGCTTGGCCATGTCGAGGCTCATCACCATCACTGCGGCGGCACCGTCGTTCAATGGGCAAGCATTTCCGGCCGTGATCTGACCGTCAGGGCGGAACGCTGGCTTGAGCGCACCGAGGCCTTCTGCCGTGGTGCCATCACGCGGACCATCGTCCTTGGCGATCACACGACCATCGGGGAGAGTGATCGGAGTGATTTCGCGCTCGAAGAACCCGTTTTTCTGGTTCTCCACCGCCAACTGCTGCGAACGAGCGGCAAAACGATCCATCTCTTCACGCGACACGTTCTCGATTTCGCGAACGTTCTCAGCAGTCTGACCCATGGCGATGTAGTAATCCGGCAATCCGGACGGGGCAGTCCACGTGGATTGCCCACCCTCGGCACGCTTCTTGGTCCGTGCACCCGGCTCCTTGAACACAGGGTTCGGCGCGGTATCACTTGCCCCCGACATGTATCGACTCACAGTCTCCACGCCGGCCGCGATGAAACAATCGCCCTCACCTGACTTGATCGCATGTGCGGCCATGCGAATGGTTTGAAGACTCGACGAGCAGTAGCGGTTCACCGTGACTCCAGGTACATCGTCGAGACCGGCAAGAATTGCCACTACGCGGGCGATGTTGAATCCGCCTTCGCCGGCAGGTTGACCGATTCCCATGATCAGGTCCTCTACTTGATCCTGTTTCACTTGTGGAACCTTTTCCATCAACGCTTTGACGATTTGGGCCGACATATCGTCAGGACGCAAATCGACGAGAGATCCCTTGTTGGCTCGGCCGATTGGGCTGCGGGCCGTTGCGACGATCACTGCTTCAGACACTGGGATACCTTCTTTCCGTTCTCTGCTCTCGGAGTTCTCTGAACTCTGGCAAATAGTTACCGAACGGTACCATTCGGCCATGGAGTTGCGCCCAATCCCCCTTGACCAGATCGATCTGTCCAGCCCCGAGTTTTGGACGGGTCCTCGTGAATTCCGCGAATCCAGCTTCGCCACGTTGCGGCGCGAATCACCCGTGCACTTCTTTCCCGAGCACGACATGCCGTTCTTTCCTGCGGGTCCGGGATATTTCGCGGTCACCAAGCACGAAGACATCTGGCATGTGAGCCGTAGCCCCGAGATTTTTTGCAGTGGCGAAGGCTTCAACATCACCGACCTTCCGGCAGAACTGCGGGAGTTCTACGGCTCGATGATCGCCATGGACGATCCCAAACACGTGCGACTGCGAACCATCGTTTCGAAAGCGTTCACCCCGAAGGAGATCGGACGAGTCGAACAATTCGTGCGAGATCGCGTCGCGGGAATCATCGATCGCGTGCTCGAGCAGCATGGCAACGAGGAGTTCGACCTGGTCGACAAGATTGCCGCTCCATTTCCACTCGAGATCATCTGCCAAATGATGGGCATTCCCCCGTCTGACGAGCGACAAATACTCGAGTGGTCGAACGTCATTCTGGGTGCAGGCGACCCGGACTTCGGTGGAACATTCGAGAATCTGATGAACGTTTCTCTCGAGATCTTTGCTTACGCCCAAGCGCACGGTGAGGCGCGATTGAAGAATCCCACCGACGACTTGACCAGCGTGATGATGAACGCCACAGTCGACGGCGACCGTATGACTCCACAAGAGTTCGGCTCCTTCTTCATTCTCCTCGTGGTTGCAGGAAATGAGACAACACGTAACGCCATCAGTCACGCGATGCTCGCCCTCACCCAGCATCCCGATCAGCGAAAGATCTGGTTCGACGACTTCGAAGCCAACACCAAGACCGCCGTGGAAGAAATCGTTCGGTGGGCGACACCAGTGATCAACTTCCGCCGCACTGCAACACGCGACACCGAGCTGCGCGGCGTGAAGATCACCAAGGGGCAAAAAGTGGTGATGTGGTACAACTCCGGCAATCGCGATGATGAGGTATACGCAGATCCCTACCGCTTCGATGTCACTCGGACTGCCAATCCGGCCCAGATCGGTTTTGGCGCAGGTGGCCCGCACTTCTGCCTTGGAGCCAACCTCGCCAGACGCGAGATCGCGGTGTTGTTCGACGAGATCAGGCGCAAAGCTCCGAACATGCAGGTGACGGGTGAACCGGCCTACTTGCAGAGCAACTTCATCAACGGCATCAAGCGCATGCCAGCTCGCCTCAACTAATTACCAAAACGACAAAAGGCC
>CAZZJH010000083.1:0-6101 GCA_964654335.1 uncultured Acidimicrobium sp. | reverse complement strand
GCAGCCACGCGTCCATCCGACTTGGTTGCACGAATCGGTGGCGACGAATTCGTCGTACTGTGCGACGGATTGTCAGACGCGCAGGTGGCCATGGACGTAGCCGAGCGAGTGCGTCAGGCAATGACGGGCCAGGTGATCTTGCAGGGAGTGGAGATCTTCACGAGTGCGAGCGTTGGCATCGCCGTCTCTACCGAGACCCTCCTCACCGAGGAAGCTCCTGCCGATGCGGCGGTGACGCTGCTGCGTAACGCCGACACGGCGATGTACCTCGCCAAACAGCGCGGACGCGGTCGAAGTGAGATGTACAGCGACGAAATGAGACAGGCCGCCAAGGAGCGTGTTGCATTGTCTGCAGAGCTGGAACGCGCTCTCGCGCTCGATCAGCTCTTCTTGGTCTTTCAGCCGATCGTGTCGGCCCAGTCATCGCGAATCTCGGGAGCCGAAGTGTTGCTGCGATGGAGCCACCCTTCTCGTGGAGTCCTCACGCCTCCGGCATTTCTCGAACTCGCGGAAGAGTCGGGAGCGATCACGCCGATCGGCGACTGGGTCATTCGCACGGCGTGTAGCGAAGCGAAGCGATGGATGGACTCAGGAATCGTCGATCGGTCATTCCTCCTGCACTTCAACGTGTCAGTCCGTCAACTCGGAGACGCAGCCTTCGTCGAACGCGTCATGGGTGCGCTCCGCGATTCCGCGCTCGACCCTTTCCATGTCGTCATCGAAGTGACGGAGAAGGTGATGTTGAGCGACAACCCCACCGTCTCAAGAACACTCGCCGCCCTCAAACGACTCGGGGTGCGATTGGGTATCGACGACTTCGGAACCGGCTACTCGTCACTTGCCAGATTGAAAGAGTTCCCCGCCGACTATTTGAAACTGGATGGCACACTCGTTCGCGACATCGGAATCCAAGGGGGCGACGACCCGATCGTGCGCTCGATCATCCAACTTGCGCATTCCCTCAACATGTCGGTGATCGCCGAGTGGGTCACCACCGACGACCAAACCCAGCGCCTGCGGATCCTCGGATGCGATTTCGTGCAGGGAAACCGAATCGCCGAACCGATGACTGCGACCGAGTTCGTCACACGTGGAAACACCCCGGTCGAACGGGCCTGAGCGGCCTGCCTGATCAATCGGTTTCGAGCTGCGGCCTCGGCCCAGTTCCCGCGAAGAATGCCAGGAGTTCCCCCGAGCCTTCACCGAGTCGGAGGACCGAGTTGCCTTGCACGGTGTCGCCATAGACGGGTAGCGGGAACGACGTCATCCCACCACTGGCGACGCCACGCATCTTCTTCGCGAACTCCATGATGTCGAGTGACTCACTGACGACCAGCGCATCGAGTCCGTTCGACATCACGGCTCCTGCACGGAGCGGGTTCGACATCAGGCGGCTCACCGCATCGCTGGCAAGGGTCTGGACGAACTTGCGCTGACGTGCCGTGCGGCCAATGTCGGCCGTGGCATCCATGCTCCATTCGCCGTCGAGGTTCTGCTCGAAATGACGACTTCGTGCATATGCGAGTGCCTTGACGCCGTTCAACGTGGTGCACCCCGGCTTCAGGAAGAGTCCGGTGTTCTTGTCCCGTGATGGTCGATCGACACAGATGCTCACTCCGCCAATTGCGTCGACGATCTGCTTGAAACCTTGAAAATTGACTTCGACGTAGTGGTGGATGGGAATCCCCAATGCACGACGAACGGTTCGCACGAGCACATCGGTGCCCACTTGGTAGGCGGTGTTGATCCGCTGTTCCTTCTCGCCGTTGCCGATCTTCACCCAAAGATCGCGAGGCACGGAAATGAGCGAAACGCCGCCGGTCTTCTTGACGTAGTGCATCACCATCAAGGTGTCACCACGCTTTCCGCCGACGTCCGACTCGGCACCCATCGTCGCAAAATCGGGATCGTTCGGATCCGCGCCCTCACGAGAATCCGAACCAACGAGAAGGATGTTCTCGAAGTCGGGATTTGCGGCGTCCAGGGTTTCGGTGACAACAGTTTCGCGAGCGACGCCATCGACGGCTTGCCGCAATTGTCGAACCAGCCCGGTCGCACCGACGCACCCAACGATGAAGGCGATTAGGACAACCTTGGCAATCGTCGACATCAACGAACTGCGACTCTTCGATCGCCCCACCTTCGACTCAATTGCCATCAATGCACAAGGTAGTCGGGGCTACGTACGCAAATGGATCACATCACCCACGTCCACCGCGATCGTCTCACCTGAGTCGATCCGCACGATGAGTCGAGCTTCGTCATCGACACCGGTTGCTGATCCCTCGACGATTGTGCCGTTCGTCAACTCGACCCGCACTCGCCTCCCGATCGTCGAGAGTTGCGACTCATATGACGAGCGAAGTTCGGCACTCGACAACGACTCGAAGCGTTCAACTTCGCCGAGCATGGCTCGCAACAAGTCGAGTGGACCAAGTTCAGTACCCGAACCCCGAAGGTGATCACCGAGGCGCGCAGCACCTTCAGGAGCCCACCCCACGTTCACGCCGATTCCTACGACGATGAACTCGGCACCGCCTTGGGCGAGTATCCCCGCGACCTTGCGGTCGTCGATCAAGAGATCGTTCGGCCACTTCAGGTCGGGACGAACTCCGAACACTGTGTTGCTTGCATCGCGAGCGGCAAGACCGACGATGTGGGTGTAGTCGTGCAACGGTCGAGTCGACGACGGCCTGAACAGGAATGACACCAAGAGGTTGACGCCAGAAGGTGCTTCCCACTTGCGATCGAGGCGACCACGACCAGCGGTTTGGTGATCCGTGACGATCACCGAATGATGCGCTGCACCTGCTCGGGCAAGTTCGACGAGGTCCGAGTTCGTGCTGCCCGTCTCGCGAACGTGGCGCACGTTCCACCCAGTAGGCCAGCGCCTTTCTGGAGAGTTGGCATCAGTAGTGGCCATTGGAGCAAGATAGTCACCCGTGCTGAAGAAGATCCTGATTGCCAATCGAGGCGAAATTGCCGTTCGTGTCATCCGTACCGCCCGCGAGATGGGCATCGCGACGGTTGCCGTCTACTCCGAGCTCGACCGCAACGCCCTCCATGTGCGTCTGGCGGATGAGGCCTACGCCCTCGGCGGACAAACCGCGGCAGAGAGTTACCTGAATACTTCAGCGATCGTCGATGCAATCAAGCGCAGTGGCGCCGACGGCGTGCACCCGGGTTATGGGTTCTTCAGCGAGAACGCCGACTTCGCCCGCACCATCACCGAGATGGGCGTCGCCTTCATCGGTCCTCCGCCGGCAGCGATCGTCGAGATGGGCGACAAGGTGTCGTCACGAAAAGCGGCGCTGCGAGGAGGTGCTCCGATCGTTCCCGGTACCACCGAATTCGTCACGAGCGCCAAAGAAATCGTCGACTTCGGTAACGAACACGGTTGGCCGGTGGCGATCAAGGCTGCCTTCGGTGGTGGCGGTCGCGGAATGAAGGTGGTGCAATCAGCGGACGCCGTGCAAGAGGCCATGGATTCTGCTCAACGTGAGTCAAAGGCCTTCTTCGGTCGCGACGAGATCTACGTCGAGCGCTACCTCACGTGGCCACGTCACATCGAAGTCCAGCTCGTCGGCGATACCCACGGCAACGTGGTGTGGGTATCGACGCGTGATTGCTCGGCGCAACGACGTCACCAGAAATTGATCGAAGAAGCACCCGCACCCGCCCTGAAGGACGGGATCGAAGAGCAGATGGGTGAAGCCGCCGTAAAAGCGGCGAAGGCAGTCGGCTACTACAACGCCGGCACGGTCGAGTTCATCTATCAGGATGAGGAGTTTTTCTTCCTGGAGATGAACACGCGGCTGCAAGTCGAACACCCCGTCACGGAGGTGATCACGGGAATCGATCTCGTGGAGTGGCAGATTCGTGTTGCATCCGGGGAAAAACTTCCGATGACCCAGAAACAGGTCCTCGAGCGTCGCGACGGTCACGGCATCGAAGTGCGGATCAACGCCGAAAACCCTGCAGGCGGAAAGTTTCTGCCCTCACCCGGAACGATCACCGTTTTGACCACACCCGATGGATTCGGCACCCGGTTCGACGGCGGCTACGAAGCGGGCGACACCGTGAGCCAGTTCTACGACAACCTGGTGGGCAAGTTGATCATTTGGGGAAAGGATCGCGACACCGCTATCGCGCGAACCATCCGCGCACTCGAGGAGATGAAAGTCGAAGGAGTGCACACCACCATCCCCGCCGACCTCGCAATCCTTCGCCACCCCGATTTCGCGGCAGTGAAGCACAGCACCAAGTGGGTGGAGGAGAAACTCGATCTCTCGAGCATCGACTCGACTGCCGGATCTGGTCAGCCGAGCGAAGAGGGTCTCGTGATGCGGCAGACCACCGTCGAAGTGAATGGCAAGCGTTTCGAGGTCAAGGCATGGGTGCCCGAAACCGGTGGTGTTACAGCGCCACGCACCAAGAAGCCCACTCGAGCGAGCCAATCCTCGGGCGGTAAGGGTGGAAGCGGTGAGATCTCGGCGCCGATGCAGGGAACGATCGTCAAAGTGAACGTCGAAGTGGGCCAGGAAGTACAAGTTGGCGACACCGTCGTGGTGCTCGAAGCGATGAAGATGGAGAATCAAATCGCTGCCGAAAAAGCAGGCAAGGTTGCCAAAGTGAACGTCAGCGCCGGTTCGTCCGTTGGCGCAGGCGACGTACTCGTCGTCATCGAGTGACGTCGCCCTCCACTAGTTTGTGGCGGTGAATTCGCACGAGCCTCCCGTCGAGCCGGACACTTCCGAACAGGGTTCGACGCTCGAGAGCGAACGCGCTCGGCGGCTCGGACGAATTCGTGAATTGCGTGATTCGGACACCAATCCATACCCCTACCGCTTCGACCGCACCCACGAACTCGGCAAGATTCGCGCAGAACTGGGTTCGCTCGAAGCAGGCACCGAGACCGATGTCGATGTGACCGTTGCAGGGCGCGTGATGCTGAAGCGCGACCAGGGCAAATTGATCTTCATCACCTTGCGCGACCGCACCGGAGAAATCCAGTTGTTCGTCTCCAAGGCCGTCGTAGGCGACGATGGGTTCGACGAGATCAACGAACTCGATTTGGGTGACTGGATCGGCGCTTCGGGACTCGTCATGACCACCCGCAAGGGTGAACTGTCGATCAAGACATCGAGCGTGACGTTGCTTGCAAAGAGCGTTCGACCCATGCCCGACAAGTGGCATGGACTCACCGACATCGACACGCGCTACCGCCAGCGATACGCAGACCTGATCATCAACGAAGAGGCGCGCCGCACCTTCGAGATTCGCCACGCCACCATCGCGAGCTTTCGCCGCACGCTGCAGGGCAACGGATTCATCGAAGTCGAAACCCCCGTGCTCCATGTCGAGGCCGGTGGTGCCCACGCACGCCCCTTCGTCACGCATCACAATGCGCTCGACATGACCCTCTTCCTCCGAATCGCGCTCGAGCTACACCTCAAGCGACTGATCGTCGGCGGAATGGAGCGGGTGTACGAGATTGGCCGTGTGTTCCGCAATGAAGGAATCTCGACTCGCCACAACCCGGAGTTCACGATGATGGAGTCGTACCAAGCGTTCGGCGACTACCACGACACGATGGATTTGACCGAACAGTTGATCACCAACGCGGCCCGCGATGCCCTCGACACCACCGTGGTCAACATCGACTCGCAAGAGGTTGATCTGGCGCAACCTTGGCCCCGCGTGAGAATGATCGACCTCGCCAGCGAAGCCGCGGGCACACTCCTTCACCCAAGTCAACCCGTGGAAGACGTACGCAAGGTGGCGAGTGCGGTCGGCGTGAACGTGGAGAAACGCTGGGGTTCGGGAAAGATCATCGAAGAGATTTTTGCCGATCTCGTCGAGAAGAACCTGCAGCGACCCACGTTCGTCACTGGACACCCCGTCGAGATTTCTCCCCTTGCGCGTGTCGACCA
This sequence comes from uncultured Acidimicrobium sp., assembly GCA_964654335.1. Classification (GTDB taxonomy): domain Bacteria; phylum Actinomycetota; class Acidimicrobiia; order Acidimicrobiales; family Ilumatobacteraceae; genus UBA3006. The sequence continues at coordinate 168 of CAZZJH010000083.1, read as the reverse complement.
GAAAGATCCATTTCTCACCGAGCGCTTCGAATTGTTCGTTGGTACCCGCGAATTGGCCAACGGGTACAGCGAGTTGAACGATCCCGTGGAGCAACGTGAACGATTTGAAGCAGAACAACGAGCGAAGGAAGCCGGAGACCTCGGTGCGGGAACAGTGGACGAGGACTA
>CAZZJH010000082.1:0-6226 GCA_964654335.1 uncultured Acidimicrobium sp. | reverse complement strand
GCTCTGCGCTTGACTTTGGCGTGGTTGCGCCAGGCGACTTGGCGGTGCCAATCGCCGCTGCGCTTGCCTCTGTCGCGTGGTTCGAGGGATACAAGGTGCTGCACCGGCGAATGACGTCGCTTCGGCCATAGTTGAGAGGTGTCAAGTTCCGCGCCTCGGCTAGGTCTACGCGAGAACCTCCCACAGTTTCTTCTCCTCGTAATCGTCAACGCCTTCGTTGGCGGCATGATCGGCCAAGAACGCACCATTGTTCCTTTGCTAGCGCAGGAAGTCTTTGGACTTGCCGCGTACTCATCGGCACTCACGTTCATCGCAACGTTCGGCATCGTCAAAGCAATCACCAATTTCTTCGCTGGCACGTTGTCGGATCGCTTCGGTCGAAAACCAGTGCTCGTCGCCGGGTGGCTGGTTGGTCTGCCGATTCCGTTGCTGTTGATGTGGGCTCCAGCGTGGGGTTGGGTCATTTTCGCCAACGTGCTGCTCGGCATCAATCAAGGTCTCACGTGGTCCACCACGGTGGTGATGAAGATCGACTTAGTTGGTCCTGCGAAGCGCGGGCTGGCGATGGGATTCAACGAAGCGGCGGGTTACGGAGCAGTGGCCATCACTGCATTGGCCACTGGATGGATTGCCAGCAACTACGACCTCAGGCCGGAACCCTTTTATCTCGGCATTGCTTTCGCGGTACTCGGTACCGGCATGTCGATTGCATTCGTGCGCGAGACACACGTTCATGCCAGACATGAGGCGGCAAATCACGCCTCCTCGGCCAACGATGGTCTGTCGACTCGGGAGATCTTTGCCCTCACTTCCTTCAAGGAGCGTGCGCTGTCGTCGTGCAGCCAGGCGGGACTCGTCAACAACTTGAATGACGGGCTCGCTTGGGGCCTGTTTCCGTTGTTCTTTGCCGATGCCGGATTGTCGGTCGCGCGCATCGGTGTGCTTGCTGCGTTGTATCCCGCGGTGTGGGGGATTGGTCAAATGATCACGGGCGGGCTCTCCGACAAGATCGGACGCAAGCCCTTGATCAGCGGCGGCATGCTCTTGCAAGGTGTGGCTATTGCCTTGATCGCCATGTTCGACACGTTCAATGGTTGGGCATTCGCTGCGGTGTTGCTTGGCGCAGGAACGGCGATGGTGTACCCCACGTTGCTCGCAGCAATCGGCGATGTGGCCCATCCGTCTTGGCGCGCGCGTTCAGTCGGCGTCTATCGCCTGTGGCGAGACGGCGGCTTTGCGGTTGGTGCGCTGATGGCCGGCGTGATTGCCGATCTCGTGAGTGTCCGAGCAGCAATTCTCACCGTCGCGGCTCTCACTGCGCTCTCGGGAGTATTTGTCATCTTGCGGATGTACGAGACGTTGCAACCGAGGAAGGCCTGAAACGAAAACGGCGCGCCACCCGCCTAAGCGAGTGACGCGCCGTAACGCTGGGGACGTGAATTAGACGTCGAACCGATCGAGGTTCATCACCTTGGTCCACGCCTTGACGAAGTCGCGAACGAACTTGTCCTTCGCATCGTCTTGGGCGTACACCTCGGCGAGTGCTCGCAGTTGCGAGTTCGAACCGAAGATCAGGTCGTTGCGAGTGCCCTTCCACTTGACCTCACCGGTCTTGCGGTCGCGGCCCTCGAACAACTCCTCCGACTTGTCGGTCGGCTTCCACTCGATGTTCATCGACATCAAGTTGACGAAGAAGTCGTTGGTGAGCACGCCAGGCTTGCTGGTGAACACGCCGAGGCTCGAGCCCTTGTAGTTGGCATTCAACGCCCTCATGCCTCCCACGAGCACGGTCATCTCCGGCGCGCTGAGGTTGAGGAAGTTGGCCTTCTCGAGGAGCAACTGCTCGGTGGTCTGCAGGTGGCCTGGGCGCAGGTAGTTGCGGAAGCCGTCGAACGTCGGCTCGAGAACCGCGAACGACTCGACATCCGTCTGATCCTGCGTGGCGTCACCACGACCCGGTGTGAACGGAACTTCCACCGTCACGCCAGCGTCCTTGGCGGCCTTCTCCACTGCGGCACTGCCGGCGAGCACGATGAGATCGGCCATCGAGATCGACGCCGACTTTTGGATTTCCTCGAGCTTGCCAAGCACCTTGTCGAGCTCTGCAGAGTCGTTCACTTCCCAACTCTTCTGCGGGGCAAGACGCACGCGTGCACCGTTGGCACCGCCACGTTTGTCGGTTCCGCGGAAGGTGGAGGCCGAAGCCCACGCCGTGCGCACCAACTCGGAGACACTGAGACCGGAGGCAAGAACCTTGGCCTTCAGATCCGCGATGTCCTTCGCCGTCACCTTGGTGGTGGAAGCGGGGATTGGATCCTGCCAAATGAGTTCTTCCTTTGGTACCAGCTTGCCGAGGTAACGCGAACGCGGGCCCATGTCACGGTGGGTCAACTTGAACCACGCACGAGCAAACGCGTCAGCGAGTGCTGCGGGATCTTCGGCGAAACGCTTCGAAATCTTCGCGTACTCGGGATCGAACTTCAGACCGAGGTCTGCAGTCGTCATCATCGGAGCATGGCGCTTCGATGAATCGTGCGCGTCCGGCACCGTGCCGGCCATCGCTCCACCCTTCGGAACCCACTGGTTCGCACCGGCGGGGCTCTTCACGAGCTCCCACTCGTTTTCCATGAGGATCTTGAAGTATTCGTTGTCCCACTTGGTCGGGTTGGTCGTCCATGCACCTTCGATGCCGGAAGTGATGGTGGCGACGCCGTGGCCTTCACCCATCTTGTTGATCCAACCGAAGCCCATGGCCTCGATGGGGGCAGCCTCTGGTTCTGGGCCGACGTATTTGCCAGGGTCACCTGCACCGTGCGCCTTACCGAAGGCGTGACCGCCACCGACGAGCGCGACGGTCTCTTCGTCGTTCATCGCCATGCGACCGAACGTTTCACGAATATCGCGAGCCGAAGCAACCGGATCGGGATTGCCGTTCGGGCCCTCAGGGTTCACGTAGATGAGTCCCATCTGCACGGCGGCGAGTGGGTTTGCCAACTCGCGATCACCGGTATAACGGTTGTCACCGAGCCAAGTTGTTTCGGTACCCCAGTAGGTCTCGTCTGCTTCGTAGACGTCAGCACGACCGCCACCGAAACCGAAGGTCTTGAAGCCCATCGAGTCGAGTGCGACGTTGCCCGCCAAGATCATCAGGTCGGCCCACGAAATCTTGTTGCCGTACTTCTGCTTCACCGGCCACAGCAAGCGACGCGCCTTGTCCAAGTTGCCGTTGTCCGGCCACGAGTTGAGGGGAGCGAAGCGCTGCATGCCGGTGCCACCGCCACCGCGACCGTCGGTGGTGCGGTAGGTGCCGGCTGCGTGCCACGCCATGCGGATGAAAAACGGGCCGTAGTGGCCGTAGTCAGCTGGCCACCATTCCTTCGAGTCGGTCATCAAGGTCGTGAGATCCTTGACCAACGCATCGAGGTCGAGCTTCTTGAACTCTTCCGCGTAATCGAAGTCTGGATCCATCGGATCGCCGACTGCCGGGTTGTTGTGCAGAACCTTGATATTCAGCGAGTTCGGCCACCACTTGGTGTTGGTGGTCCCCATCTCCGCGGCAGTGATTGCACCACCCGAGAATGGGCACTTTGCGTCGTTGCTCATTATTTCTCCTGTTTGTTGTGATTAGTGATTGTGGTTACTTGCGGTCTTTTCTAGAGAAGAGGTCTTGCAGTCGGGGCATCGACCCCAATACGCGACCTCTGCTTCATCGATTTCGAACCCGTTGTCGTTTGCTGCTTGCAGGCACGGCATTGCTCCCACGCTGCAGTCCACGTCGACGACGCTTCTACAGTCGCGACAGATGAGGTGGTGATGGTTGTCACCTACTCGACCTTCATAGAGCGCAGGCGATCCACTCGGTTGGATGCGTCGAACAAGTCCGAGTTCAACGAAGGTGTTCAGGGTGTCATAGACGGACTGACGCGAGATTGCGCCGATATCACCCTTTGCGATTTCTACGATTTCTTCGGCAGTCGAATGTGGAGCTTTGGAAACCGCGCTCAATACCGCCAAGCGCTGAGCGGTGACGTGCACTCCGCGATTTTTGAGCAAGTCTTGGTGAACCATTGCGGGGCAGATTACGACCAAATCTGTACTGAGTCCAAGTTGTGGGCCAAATCTCCCTGACCGAGTTTTGAGCCTGGGGGAGCGAGGGCTCCGGGGGCTAGATGCGGTTGGGGGTACGTCGCACGCGAACCGTGTCAGACGCCCGTCCGCCGGGAACACCGGAAACGACCACCACCGGTGCGTCTGGCGGCAATTCGCCAGCATCGACAAGTTCGATGAGCACGTCATCGGTCTCGCCTGAGTGGACCTTCACCGCAGAGACACCCCATGAGAAGCGCAGTTGGCGCACGGTTCGTTCCGAACGGGTCGCAGCAATCAGTGGAAGTGGTGAGCGCCAACGTGACAAGGCACGAGCCGTGAAGCCGCTATCGGTGAGGCCGATCACCGCAACAGCTCCAGTTTGATACGCGACGCGATGCGCGGCTTCAGAAACGGCGTGAGTAACGGGAGCCGTGATGGAATCACCCGTGAGGGGGAGTGGAAGTTCGGTGCGAGGCACCACGTCCTTGTCTGCGCGGGCAGCAAACTCCGCCATCGTGCGAACCGCCGCAACTGGATCAACGCCAATCGCGGTTTCGCCTGAGAGCATCACTGCTGAGGTGCCATCGAGAATGGCATTTGCAACGTCGGCAGCCTCGGCGCGTGTCGGCACCTTTGCTGACACCATCGACTCGAGCATTTGCGTAGCGGTGATCACCGGTCGTGCTGCGGCAGTGGCGGCACGAATGATTCGGCGCTGCAGGAACGGAATCTCGGCGAGAGGAAACTCGAGTCCAAGATCTCCACGTGCCACCATCACGGCATCTGCTGCAGCGATTACGGAATCGAGGTTGGTTACTGCAACTGCAGTTTCGATCTTCGCAACGATCAAGCGACCGGGAGCAAGTTCCTTCACGCGCTGAACATCAGCTGCGGTGCGTACGAAAGAGACGGCGATTGCGTCAACATCGATTTCGACGCATGCCTTCACGACCTCAATGTCGTCATTGGTCGGCGAATCCATCTGCAGCAGATCTGATGGAATGTGCAGTCCGGGTCGCCCACGCAGTTTGCCACTCGCCATCGCGCAACACGTGACGCCACCAGCATCCACCGCGATCACTTCGAACTGAAGTGCGCCATCACCAAGCGCCAGTTTTGTTCCGGCAGGGATCTTCGTCCAGGTCTCGGCTGGAATGGTGGAGCCGAGCGTGTGAGGCGATTCCGGCGCGACGCCGCTCACGATTCGCCACGTCTCTCCTTCGACGAGATCGACGGATTCTGCAGATGGAATGCAGCGCAATTTCGGCCCACAGAGATCCACCATGACGGCAACTTCGATGCCGGTTCGGGCTGCAGCCGCACGCACTGCGGCGACACGGGTGCGAACGACATCGACGGAGTCGTGTGATGCCGAGATACGGAGAACATCGGCTCCTGCTCTAATCAGAGCATCCAGCTGCTCGGGCGAGTCACTCGCTGGCCCGACTGTGGCGACAATTCGTGTACGACGGGGGTGATTCACGGACAGATCGCTTTCGTATCCCAGTTGGGACGGGGGGCCAGAGATCTAGAAATCACATCAACACGGTAGCGATGTCAATGACCTGTTGAACGGAGATGATCAGTTCTGAATTACGGCGAACCAGCGACCTTCGTTGTCGCAAAATGCGAACGTGGTCATGCCTGAGTGTTGACCAATCGGGGAAGCTTCGACTCCCTTGGCGAGGAGAGCAGAGTGAGTGGCCTCGAGATTCTCCACTCGAAACGCAATGGACGGTGTAGCCAAATCGAGATTGTTCGGATTGTCCTTCATCAACTCGAGCGGGATGAGCTCAAAGGAAAAATCCTGATCCACAAATCCAACCTTGACAATCGAGAACGTCCCAGCCTGACTTCGACCCTTCTCGATCATGCCAACCTTCTCGGTCCAGAACTCGAGACAGGCTGCGGGGTCTTGCACATACAACACCACATAACTGACTTTCATTTGTCGTCTCCTTACTCGCAGTGGAGCTGGGGGGAATCGAACCCCCGTCCATCAGCCGTTGAGCGACCGCGATACGACCATTCCCGCTCTGAGGCTGACGCAACCTCACCGGCGGGTCGACTGCCTCTTGCGAGGCCGCGGCACGACTTTCCGTGCTGTCATCGGTCTTTCCCAACGTCATCGGTCTTT
>CAZZJH010000081.1:0-6302 GCA_964654335.1 uncultured Acidimicrobium sp. | reverse complement strand
TTCTGCTTTTCGTGGATGGCATTGCTCAAGTCGTCGTTGTTGATCGATGCGTGACCATCGGGATACGCGCCGAACCCAAGCGTCTCGATTTCGGGATTTGCCTCGAGGAAATCCTTCATGAACGGAAGTGCGTATTGATAGTGCGGCGGCGTCTCGGCGTCACCGCCGATGATGAACACCTCGCGAATCCCATTCGTGCGCACCCATTCCGCAAGCGCAGCAGCATGGCTGGGGCCTTCCACCAAGCGAGCAGCAAAGTGCGGGACCGCGTCGTGGCCAAGCGCCTTCAACTTCAGCGTCAGCTCCTGGGTGGTGGCGATTCCCTTCGCCGGTGAGCACGTGACGGACACCGGCGCGCCTGGCGGCAAGTCGGCGATCGCCTGATCGAGCGACTTGAGGGGAATCAACTCATAGCGCATCGCACCGACAAGACGCTGCACAGCCGGAGACGCCGCTGCCGACCGGGAACGCGTACTGAAGATGTTGGACAGAATGCTCATCGGTTACTCCGTGTGGGTATTGGGGTGGTTCTCAGTTAAGCGAAAGTATCGGGTAGTTGCGCCTTGCGCTGGGCAATGTAGTCCTGCATTTCGGCATCGATGGCGTCGTCAAGGGCAGGAGCCTCGTAGGAAGCGAGGCGCTCCTTCCACAATGCGTTGGCGCGGGTGGCCGAATCCTTCGAACCGTCTTCCAGCCACTGTTCGTAACTGTCGTTGTTGGCGGTATCCGAACGGTAGAACGCGGTTTCGAAGTTGGCCAAGGTATGGGCTGTGCCGAGGAAGTGCTGGCCGGGGACGTTCTCCCGCATGGCACCCATGGCGAGTCCGTTTTCCGTCAGGTCGAGCCCCTTGGCGAAGGTCATCATCATTCCCAACTGGTCGCAATCGAGGACGAACTTCTCGTAACCGATCGCGAGACCTCCCTCCAGCCAACCGGCGGAGTGCAATACGAAGTTGGTACCCGCCATGATCGTGGGGATCAACGTGGCCGCGCTCTCGTACGCCGCTTGCGCGTCAGGCAACTTGGATGCCGTGAGCGAACCGCCCGAGCGGAACGGCACACCGAGACGACGAGCGAGCGCCGCGACGGTATACAACACGGTCGCCGGTTCCGGAGTGCCGAACGTGGGCGCACCAGTGAGCATCGACATGGAACTGGCAAACGAACCGAACACGACCGGCGCACCTGGGCGAACCAGCTGTGTGAATGCCATACCAACGAGCGACTCGGCCAAAGTCTGCGCCACCACTCCTGCCGACGTTGCCGGGGCCATTGCTCCCGCAAGGATGAACGGCGTAATGATGCACGCCTGATTGTTTTCGGCATAGACCTCGGCTGACGCGAGCATCGTGGCATCCCACACCAACGGAGAAGATGCATTGATGAGGCTGGTCATCACGGTTCGATCCTGCAAATCGCCACCGAACGCGATGCGCGCGAGCTCCACCGAATCTTGTGCCCGCTCCCCTGCTGTCACCGAGCCCATGAAACCCTTGTCGGAATATTTGATGTGCGAATACACCATGTCGAGGTGGCGCTTGGAAACAGGAATATCGACTGGTTCGCAAACCGTTCCACCCGAGTGATGGATCCATGGCGACATGTACGCCAACTTCACGAAGTTTTGGAAGTCGGCAATCGTCGCGTAACGACGTCCGTTGTCGAGGTCGTGCACGAACGGTGACCCGTAGTTCGGAGCGAAGACTGTTGCATCGCCTCCAATGACGACGTTGTTCTCCGGGTTTCGAGCATGCTGCACGTATTCACGCGGAGCACTCTTCTGAATGATGCTGCGGCACAGTCCTCGAGGGAACCTCACTCGGGTTCCCTCCACCGCGGCTCCCGCCTTGGCGAAACGATCTATCGCGCTCGGATAGTCGCGGATTTCAACACCGATCTCCTCGAGGATCGTCTCGGCCGTACTTTCGATCAGTGCGAGACCCTCTTCGGACACGAGCTCGTATGGCTTGATCAAACGTCGGAGGTACGCCTCACGTTGCACCGAGGAAGAACGACGCGCGACCTGGCGACCTGCCCTGCCACCACCCCTGCGCTGCCGGTCCTCGCTCATGACTTTCCTCCTTCGACCACAATGTCGCTCGAAGGATCATTCTTCCAGACGACCTGCATGATCAACTCCTCCGCCGACGTCGACCCTCGCCACCTGAAGCAGCAGCGATCTTCGGTGGCAAGGTCACAAGTGTCTCAAGGTTTGGTGTCGACGCGGTGGCGTGCGGGAATGCCATTGCGTTGACGAACAACTCCTGAAACCGCGGTTCAGTAGCGGTTTCGATCTTCGTCACGCCACGCACCACCGTTTCCATTTCACGACGCTCCGTCATCGACAGGAGGGCCTTAGCTGCACCAACTCCAGCCGCGTTGCCCACCGATCGCACGCCTTCACGTGGACAGTCCGGCACCAAACCGAGAACCATCGCATAGACCGGATCGATGTGCGCCCCAAATGCGCCAGCGAGGCGAATGTCGGCAAGTGGTGGGTTGCCCGCGTGCTCGACGAGCAGATCGATTCCAGCCCGAAGCGCAGCCTTGGCCAACTGGATCGCTCGGATGTCATTTTGAGTGATCAAGAGACGTGTCGAACCGTGTTCGTACAACACGTACGAGAACGTTCGCTCGTCTTCCACGATTCGCGGAGACTTCTCGCGCAACGAGCCCTGAATCACCCCGTCTTGCGAGATGATTCCGACCAGGTACATCTCGGCCATCACCTCGATGATTCCTGAGCCACACACACCAGTGATCGGTGTCTTTTCGAGAGCTGCGTCGAAACCGGCCTCGTCGGACCATGGTTCGATACCGATCACCTTGAAACGTGGCTCCAATGTCGCTGGATCGATCCGCACATTCTCGATCGCACCCGCCGTGGCTCGTTGACCACTCGAAAGTTGAGCACCTTCGAATGCCGGACCAGTCGGCGAAGAGGCAGCGAATTGTTTGGTGCGATCGCCCAGCACGATCTCGGCGTTCGTACCCACGTCGACGAGAAGCTGCATGGCCTCACCACGATGCGGACCCTCGGCGAGGATCGCCGCTGCCGTGTCGGCTCCTACGTGACCAGCGATACACGGCCCCACGTAATAGAGCGCATTGGGAGCATCGAGTCCGATGTCGGTTGCGCGACCATGCACCGCCTGATCGGTGGCGAGGATGAACGGCGCCGCACCAAGGGGCGTCGGGTCGATACCCAAGAGGATGTGGTGCATGATCGGATTTCCGACCATCGAAATCTCGAGCACGCTGTTGATGTCGACGTTCGCCTTTTCGACCAAGTCATCGACGAGTGAATTGACCGCCCGCCGAATGACACTCGTGAGTTCTACGTCACCACCCGGATTCATCATCACGTAGGACACCCGGCTCATCAGGTCCTCACCGAAACGAATCTGCGGATTCATCGTTCCCGAGCTGGACAACACCTCGCCCGAGAACAGTTCGATCAAGTGACCGGCCACGGTCGTGCTACCGATGTCGATTGCAACGCCGTATGCAACATCTACGAATCCCGGCCAAATGGCGACGATCTCGTTTGCATCGACAGGGATCGCGACCGTGGCGCCACCTTCACCCTTTTCGATCGACTTGTGCACACGTCGAAGTGCTGCCGCCGACATGGTGGGCAAATCCCGACCGTGCTGCGATGCAACTGCTCGACACACCTCTTCTTCCGCCGTGACGCCATCTCCCAATTGCGACTGCTTGACCTCGATGTACAACAGCGCAAAGTGTGGATCGACGATCACGCCACCCAGGTCGACGTCCTTGCGCACCACCTGACGGTGTACTTGGCTGGCAGCAGGTACGTCGATCACCACGTCGCCACAAACCTTGGCCATGCACCCGAGTCGATTGCCCTCCTCGAGCTTGCGTTTACCGCGATATTTCGTCTCGCCCTCGCCGCGCGGCGTCAACGACTCCGGCTTGGCTTCGATACTCCACTTCGGAAAGTTGCCGACACTCGGCGTGACTTGGCATCGTCCACATACCCCACGACCACCACATACCGAGTCGAGGTCGACCCCGAGACGACGTGCAGCATCGAGGACGGTGACGCCCTCTTCTACCTCAGCGTCGAGGCCGATTGGGGTGAAGACGATGCGCGGCACGATGCCAGTGTGTCCTGTTCGGAATGCCGATTCGTTACTGAGCGGGACGACGGCGACGGCGACCTTCGCGATCCCCACCGCCACCGGTCGGTGCGTTCGGATCGCGATTGGCGCGAATCCACGCCATGCAGTCCTTGTCGTTGCCAGACAGCACGTCCGCGGCCATCACCGCCCGCTTCACTTCTTCGTGCAGCGGGCTCATGATTGCCGAGGTCATGCCCGCACCTATCGCCATCGAAAGGAACGTGCCCGTCACTGCGTGACGATTCGGCAAGCCGAAGCTGACGTTCGATGCTCCGCAAGTGGTGTTCACCTTCAGTTCCTCGCGAAGACGACGGATCAATTTGAAGGCTTGCTGACCGGCCTGACCAAGTGCACCGATCGGCATCACCAACGGATCGACGACGACGTCGCTGTAGTGAATGCCATGATCGGCGGCTCGCTCGACGATCTTCTTCGCCACTGCGAATCGGACGTCCGGATCCATGCTGATGCCCGTCTCATCGTTGGAAATGGCGACGACTGCCGCGCCGTACTTCTTGACGAGTGGAAGCACCCGCTCCAGCGACTCGTCTTCCCCCGTGACGGAGTTCACGAGCGCTTTGCCCTTGTATACGGAGAGCCCACGCTCGAGAGCCGGAATGATCGACGAGTCGATCGACAGCGGCACATCCGTGACACTTTGCACGAGCTCGACTGCGCGGGCCAACAATGCGGGTTCGTCGGCGAGCGGAATTCCCGCATTGACGTCGAGCATCTGCGCACCGGCTTCTACCTGCGCAATTGCATCGGCTTCGACACGACTGAAGTCGCCATTCTTCATCTCTTCGGCGAGCAACTTGCGTCCCGTCGGGTTGATGCGCTCACCGATCATCACGAAGGGTCGCTCGAAGCCGATGACCACTTCTTTCGTGGGCGAGGAGAGAATCGTGTCCGTCATGTCTATTCCGTTTCTAGTCGTTGATTATTCGTCTTCTTCGAGCTCTTCGAGCGCGGCGAGCTCGAGAGTGGAAATGTCCATCTGTTCGACGTCCTTTTCCCAGCCCCCTGCATAGGCGAGTCGACCGAGGTGCTCTCTCGAGTATTCCTCTTCGATCTTGGCGACCATCTGATTGGCCGCGTCTTCCATCGTCCCTTCGAGCGGGAACGTCTCCCTATTCCACTGAGCGACATCCTCCTCGGCGGTGTAGATGTGCGCCTTGCGCTTTGCTCGATCGATGGCGCGTTGGAACTTTGCCGACAGCACCAACTGGAATCTCTCGCGACCGAATTGAGCGTTGACTTGCGCCGGGATGTCGCGCCACTTGATGACGACGAGGACTGCGTTGTTACGTGGCATCAGCGTGCTCCTGCCTGCAAAAGGACCTGCACCGGAATGGCGTTTTCGAACGAATGAAGACCGACATGGCGGTGTTCGAATTCCAATCCGAGCATCTCAGCCGCACTTCGACCATGCCCAACCAACGCGGGATCCTGCGATTGCGACAAGAGCACCACGCGCTTGTACGAGCCGAAGTAGGCGTCGCGCAATTGAGGATGACGATCGAGCCCCAGCCCTTGCCAAACGAGGGGTTCGAAGTGCTTGGCCAAGAAGTCCGTCAGGTAGAAGGTGCCCGGCTCTTCATCCTGAATTTGAGCGAAGAAGTCGCTCCCCGCGAAGAACTCGTAGCAATGTGCTCCGGGAAGCCGCTGCACCTGCGGAAACTCTTCGAGCAATTGATCCAGTAAGCCGCCGGTGCCGCAATCCGCATAACCAACGAACACCGTGCGATTGACGCTCTCTTCAAGATGTGGTCGCAACGCGGGGACGATTCCCTCTGGACGATTGTGCAGATTTGCGGGCAAGTAACGCACCTCGATGGCTTCGTTCATGTCGTGCTTGCCAAGAACCGCGCGCAACTCTTGGACCAACGCTCCACAGGCGACGATCAGCGGACGGTCGTTCGACATCCGCAGGACCGTACGAATCAGGCGACCGAAGGACCCGGAGGTTCGGCGGTGCGAGTGCGACGAGCAGCGACCAGTTCCTTGGCGGTCTCGGCAGCAACGGCGGCATCCCGGCAGTACGCATCTGCACCCACCGCTGCACCGAACTCCTCATTGAGGGGTGCGCCACCGACGAGCACGATGTACTTGTCGCGGAGACCCTTCTCCTTCATCGTGTCGATGACGACCTTC
>CAZZJH010000080.1:0-6348 GCA_964654335.1 uncultured Acidimicrobium sp. | reverse complement strand
GTCGTAGACGGCGGATTGACGCTGAAAATCTGACGTACTACCGATTTCCTGTCATGAAGTTGTAACACGCAAAAGTCAGGCCTGACCTCAGCCTGTGGGGAAACATGGACGTGGACGGCATTTGCCGTTCATTAACTGCTCCCCCGGAGGGAATCAATGGAAGAAATGACAGGGCTGGTCACCAGCAATCCAGACCTCGTATACAACGCGCTCTCGTTCGCCACAGCGACCTTGGGTATCGCGTTCGTGTACTTCTTGGTCTCCCGCAACCGAGTGTCCCCGGCGTACCGCAGTGCGGTCACGATGTCGGCGATGATCTGCGGTATCGCGGCATATCACTACTGGCGAATGTTTTCGAACTTTGCCGAAGGCTCCTGGAACGAGGGCTACCGCTACGCGGACTGGCTCCTCACCGTGCCGCTACTCGTCGCTGAGCTCGTCGTAGTCTCGGGCGTCTCGAAGGCAGTAGCCAAGAAGGTGACTCCGCGACTCATCGTGGGTGCGCTCCTCATGATCGCCACCGGCTACCCGGGTGAAGTCGCCGAGTTCGGCTCCTCATCGCGAACCGTCTGGGGTGCGATCTCTGGTGCATTCATGCTGTACGTGTTGTACGAGCTCTTCGCAGGCGAAGTCGGCAAGGCCCTCAAGGGTCAGGCTGGCGAAGTCGGCAAGAAGCTGAACAACGTGCGCTACTTGCTCCTGTTCACGTGGGGCATCTACCCGATCTTCTACATCCTTGGTGACTCCACCAGCTGGTTGTCGGAGCAGATCGGTCTGTCCGTTGAAGAAGCAGCCACCGTCATTCAGGTCGGCTATTCGGCTTCGGACGTTCTGGCCAAGGCTGGATACGGCCTCGTGATCATGTCGATCGCACTCGCTCGCAGCGAGTCCGAGGGCTATCGCGCCGCTTAATCGCTAGAGCAAAAGCCCCCGGCCCATTGGGTCGGGGGCTTTTCTCATTTCTGGAGCAATCTCTTGCGCAGGAAATCGAGCGAAGAGATGACTGAGAGCTGGCGCATCAGGTCACGCGTTCCCGACAAGTTGAGCATCGTCGAATGGGTCTGACCGTCCTCCATCACCAAACCGATGCAGAGCGTTCCCGGCTGATGTCCTTCTTGGGAGTCTGGGCCAGCAACACCGGTGAGAGCGAGACCGATATCCGAACCAAGTACTCGCTTGGCGCCTTCCGCCATCGCAACGGCAGCCTCTTCGCTGACCACTGGCCCGTTCGGCACTCCGAGCACCGAGAACTTCACTTCGCTCGAATACGACACCACTCCGCCCCGTAGCACGGCACTCGAACCGGGAACGTTGGTGATTCGACCGGAAACGAGCCCACCTGTGACCGATTCAGCCAGACCTAGCGTCAAACCTCTGTCTTTCAGCATGCCGACGATGACCGACTCCATGGTGTCACCGTCGACGCCGAAGACGATGCCACCCACTTCTTCGCGTACGGCACGATCCCACTCGTTCAACAACTTCTCTGCTTCGTCGCGCGTGGTGGCTTTGGCGGTCAGACGTACCTTGATCCCCTCCCAACCACTGGCGAGGAATGCGAGCGTCGGGTTACCGGCGCTGTCGAGTCGCTGAATGACCCCGTGAAGGCGCTCGTTCAGACCGCTCTCGCTCTCACCCCACGTGCGCAGTGTCCTGCTCACGATCACCGATGCGCTCCCCGAACGAGACAACAGATCGGGCAGGATCGCGCGGTCGAACATCTCGTACAGTTCGTGCGGGACGCCAGGAACCGCATAAATCACTTTGTCGCCAACCGGACAAATCAAACCGGGCGCCGTTCCTCGACGCTGCTCGATCACGGTGGCCCCATGCGGCACCATCGCCTGTCGCATGTTGATCTCCGGCATGCGACGGTTGCGCATCGAGAACATCTCGGCGATCCGTATCGCTACCTCGTCGTCGAACTCCAACTCGACACCCATCACTTCGGCAATCGCTTCCCTCGTGATGTCGTCGTGGGTTGGCCCAAGACCTCCACAAATGACGATCGCGTCGGCATCAGCCAAAGTGCTGCGAATCGCCTTGACCATTCGTCCTCGGTTGTCCCCCACCTTCACCTGGAGACATGAGTCGATACCGGCCATCGCCAATCGCTCACCGAGCCACGACGAATTGGTGTCGACGATTTGTCCGAGAAGCAGCTCGGTGCCGATGGCAACGACGTCGCAGCGCACGTTACGCCAACCGTCGTGGTCGCAGCGCCTGCACTGCGTATTGAACGCCCGAGAGAATCGTCAGGAACACTGCCAACCACAGCAATCCCTGCCACAACCAGGTGTGATCGAGCGCCGTGAGCGGCATCAATGCAAAGGCCACCGCAAGTTGCTGACCGAGAGTCTTCAACTTCGCCGTCCTGCTTGCAGGAACGCTTACGCCCTTGGAACCCACCACCACTCGGTAGATGCTGACGATCACTTCTCGAGCGGCAATGATCAAGACGGGGACCAACCAAAACACCCCGCGGCTGACGAGGGTGAACATCGCCCCCAAGACCAGCACCTTGTCGGCCAAGGGATCGAGGAAAGCGCCGCTCTTGGTGGTGCCGTGACGCCGAGCCAAGTATCCATCGAAAACGTCACTGACACACAACAAAAACCACAGGCCAAGGGCAACCCATGATCCGTTCTTGTCATTCGGAATCAAGGTGAACATCAACGGTGACACGAGAATTCGCCCGACGGTGACGGCGTTGGCCCACGTGGCCAGCGAGTTGGGATCAACCGGCATGATCGACCCCCACGAGAGCGCCTTCGGCCACGAGATCTGGCCCCATGGCGTCGGCAATGCGAACTTCATGGAACTTCCCCACCGACAACTCGGAACTCACATGGATCACTCCATCGATGCTGGGAGCTTCACGATGACTGCGTGCAACACCCGGTTCGTCGACCAAGACGCGCAGCGTTTCGCCGATCAACTCGTCACGACGCATTGCCGTGATGTTGTCCTGCATTTCGCGCAACTCTGCAATTCGCTCGTTCATCAGCGACTGGGGAACATGGTTGGGCAGGGAAAGTGCATGCGTTCCCTCTTCGGGGCTGAATGTGAAGAACCCACACCAGTCCAACTCGGCTTCTTCGATGAAGCGAAGCAACTGATCGTGATCTTCCTCTGTTTCCCCCGGATAGCCAACGATGAAATTGCTGCGGAAGGTGGCGTCCGGAGACAACGAGCGAATTCGTTGGATGCGTTCAAGGAAGCGGCCGCCATCGCCCCAGCGTCGCATCCTGCGTAGGTGATCCTTCGACACGTGTTGCAGCGAGAGGTCGAAGTACGGGACGCCCGTCGCAAGGATCGCCTCGATCAGGGCATCCGAGAGATCACTCGGATACAGGTACAGAAGCCGAGTCCACTCGACGCGTGAGCTGACGTCATTGACCAACCGAACGATCGACCCTGCACCGAGTTCCTCTGGGCGATCCTTGCCGTAACTCGCCAGATCCTGCGCTACAAGAACGACTTCCTGAACCTCGAGTTGCTCCACTTCGCGAAGGATCGACTCGACATCGCGACTTCGCTGCGGGCCCCTGAACGACGGGATCGCACAGAAACCACACGTTCGATCGCAGCCTTCGGCAATCTTCACGTAAGCCCACGGTGCGACCGACTTCGGTCGTGGGAGGTTGAGCAAATCGAAAGATGGGACCGACTTGTCGGTCTTCTTCGAGAGCTGAATTGGTACGCCGAAACCCGCAACTTGGTCGGCCTCGGGAATCGCTTCAGCGAGCTCCTGGCCATAACGCTCGGCCATGCACCCGGTCACCACCAATCGGGCACCGCTCTTGCGTTTCTCACCGAGAGCGAGCACCGTGTCGATGCTTTCCTTGCGGGCTTCCTCGATGAAAGCACAGGTGTTGACGACGATTACGTCGGCTTCTTGCGGGTCGCTAGTACGAGCCAGGCCGTCACGCTCCAGCGAGCCGACAATCTTGTCCGAGTCCACGTCGTTCTTGGGGCATCCCAACGTCTCGACGTAGAAGCGTTGCACGACAATTGAGCCTACTGGGCTCATCTCTCGCGCTTAGCGAGGTTCGTTCAGGCGTTGAGGCGAAGACCCGCGCAAGGCCACTGCATCGACACCAACCGACCCGTGCCAGACAACGTGATGTACGCAGTGCGGAGATCGGCCCCGCCGAAACAGATGTTGGTGGTCAACGGATCGCCCGTGAGAACTTGGCGAAGAATTTCCCCGCTCGGCGACACCACGGTGATTCCCGCGGTCTGCAAGCCAAGCGTGGCGACGCACACGTTTCCATCGCCGTCCACTGCGAGCGAGTCGAACAACTGCAAACCGGCGAGGCCAGCCAACAGCGCCGAAGGATCGATCGGTGAATGATGCGCCACCTCTCCCGGACCGGTGACCGCGGCCTTGAATACGCGACCAGTGTGGGTCTCCGCCCAGTACAACGTCGTACCGTCCGGCGAGAGTCCGATGCCATTTGGCGAGTCCGTGGGGTGTACCACTTCGCGAATCATCGAACCATCGGTGGTTGCGTAGTAGATCGACGAGATGTCTGCTTGACGACCGAAACGGATGCCGTGATCGGTGAAGTAGAACCCGCCGTGGCGATCGAATACGAGATCATTCGGTCCCCGAAGCGCCACACCATCGCAATGCGTGTACAGATCACGCAACTCCCCCGTTGCGAGATCGAGGCGCTGAACGCGTCCGCCGATGTACTCATCAGGATTCATCGGTCCTGGGAACGTGAGCCCGAAGAAATCCATCTCGCCGAACGATCCTCCGTTGTTGCAGACGTACAACGCGCCATCGGGGCCAAGAGCGAGTCCATTTGGTCCACCCGGTACATCGGCGATTTTGGATTTCGTTCCACCGGTGGCAATTCGAGTCACGCACTTACCGAACATCTCGACGAGTGCAACCGAGCCATCGTTCAGTACGACGGGTCCTTCAGGGAAACGGAGGCCAGAGGCCACTTCGATGAATTCGCTCATTGGGCAACCGTAGCCCTCTTCGGGCAGGGGCAAATCAGCTGGCGCGTTGCAGCTCTTCGAGCTCTTCCACGGTCATCAACACCTCGCGAGGCTTGGAGCCTTCGCTCGGCCCGACTACTCCGCGAGACTCAAGCAAGTCCATCAAGCGTCCAGCACGGGCGAAGCCCACCTTCAACTTGCGTTGCAACATCGACGTAGAACCCTGACGCGTGCGTACGACGAGATCCATTGCCTGCCTCAACAACTCGTCGTCCTCGCTGTCGCCGGTCTGGAACAAACCGCCACCGCCGTGTTCACCTTGCTGTTCGCCATCGACACCCGAGACATAGACAACTTCGGGGGCCTGACGACGCCAGGTGCCCACCACCTTGCGCACCTCGTTCTCGTCCACCCACGCCGACTGCAAACGCTGGGATACCGAGGTGTTGCCAGGGAGCAACAACATGTCGCCCTTACCCACCAACTTCTCGGCACCCGGCTGATCGAGAATCACGCGGCTGTCCGTGAGACTGGACACGGCAAAGGCCATACGGGCAGGAATGTTCGCCTTGATCACACCGGTGATCACGTTGACGCTCGGACGCTGTGTTGCCACGATCAAGTGGATACCCACGGCGCGCGCCTTCTGGGCAATACGAGTGATGCAATCTTCCACGTCGCGGGCGGCGACCATCATCAAGTCGTTCAACTCGTCCACCACGACGAGGATGTACGGCATGCGCTCGAAATTGGTCGCTTCTTCGCTCTCGAAATCGCCCCGATCAAATGCCGCGTTGTAACCAACGATGTCTCTGAAACCCGCCTCGACGAGCAAGTCGTAACGTCGCTCCATCTCCTTCACGGCCCAACCGAGCGCATTGGCTGCCTTCTTCGGATTGGTCACTGGTGGTGTGAGCAAGTGCGGCAGGCGCGCGTACTGCGCCATCTCCACTTGCTTCGGATCGATGAGGATGAGCCGCACCTGATCGGGAGTTGAGCGCATCAGAATCGACGTGATGATGCAGTTGATCGCACTGGACTTACCTGCTCCAGTGGTACCCGCGATCAACATGTGCGGGGTGTTGGCGAGGTTGAGGAACACTGCACGACCTGCAATGTCTTTGCCGATACCGACATCGAGAGGATGCATCGAGGATCGCGCCTCTTGCGAACTCATCAGGTCGCCCAACGAAACCAACTCGCGCTGCGCATTGGGCACTTCGATACCGATGGCCGACTTGCCAGGGATCGGTGCGAGAATTCGCACATCGGTGGCTGCCATCGTGTACGCGATGTCGCGCGACAACGAGGTGACCTTCGCCACTTTGACGCCTCCGCCGAGCGACAATTCGTAACGGGTGACGGTTGGTCCGCGCGTATATCCGACCAGCT
>CAZZJH010000079.1:4245-6566 GCA_964654335.1 uncultured Acidimicrobium sp. | reverse complement strand
TATTCCGCTTCGCTCTTGCTGACGAGGAGACGCAATTCGTCTCGCAGCAACTGATGCTTTTTCAACGTTCGATCCGAGTCGATGATTTCGGTTGCTACGCGTCGAGCGATTTCGATCAATTCCCTGTCGCGACGCAACGAGGCCAGCTTCAGGTCGCTGCGCCCTTTCTGCATCGCCCCCATCAACGTTCCTTCACCCCGCAACTCGAGGTCGATCTCGGCGAGCACGAATCCATCCGTTGATTCGACGAGAGCCTCCACCCGGGGAGACGGCTCATCGGGGTTCTTGGTCTGCAACCAACATTCCGAAGCGAGCGCTCCACGACCTACTCGACCCCGTAATTGATGCAACTGGGCAATTCCGAATCGGTCGGCATCAAGCACGACCATCACCGTCGCATTCGGGACGTCGACGCCGACTTCGATCACGGTCGTTGCCACGAGTACGTCGAGATCGCGACGACGAAACGCGTTCATCACGTCGTCTTTTTCGTAAGCAGATAACTTGCCGTGAATCAATCCGAGACGCAGCCCTTTCAATTCGCCTGTCGAAAGGCTGGCGTGAATGGTCTCGGCTGATGCCACTTCCAACTTCTCACTTTCCTCGATCATTGGACACACCACGTAGGCCTGCTGTCCCTTGTCCACGGCTTCACGCACCGCGGCCCACATCGTCTGCTCCACCAAAGGTCCAGCCGCCCAACGCGTGACGATCGGTGTTCTGCCGGGAGGCAACTCGTCGAGCACACTCACCTCGAGATCGCCGTACACGGTCATCGCTGCGGTGCGAGGAATCGGCGTCGCAGTCATCACGAGCACGTCCGGCATCAGTGACGAGTTGCCCTTCTCCCGCAACGCCGCACGTTGCTCCACGCCAAATCGATGCTGTTCGTCGATCACCACTACCCCGAGACTCGAGAATTGCACCGACTCCTCGATCAGGGCGTGAGTACCAATCACGATGTCGATGTCGCCCCGAACAAGTTCTTCCAGCACCGACCGGCGTCGCTCGCCAGTGATCCGTGATGTGAGGAGTTCTACGCGCAATGGCCGATCGCCGAACAAGTTGTCCGAGGCAGGCACCATCAGCCCCTCGAGCATGCGACTGACTCCGCTGTAGTGCTGCTCGGCAAGTACTTCGGTAGGCGCCATGAGGGCTCCCTGATGTTCACCTTGTACCGCCATCAACATCGAGGCCACTGCCACGACGGTTTTGCCACTTCCCACGTCGCCCTGCAAGAGGCGGTGCATCGGCGCTGCGTTCGCCAGATCCAAGCCAATTTCGCCGATCACTCGCTTCTGCGCCTTCGTCATCGGGAACGGCAACGCTTTCTCGAAACGATTCAGCAATTCGCCCGATGTGATGTGACGAATGCCGCGGTGATTCGCTTCATAGGCGCGCTTGCGCCCCACGAGCACGAGCTGCACTCGCAACAATTCGTCGAACGCCAAGCGCCGACGAGCGTGCTCTTTCTCTTCAATCGTCCGTGGAAGATGGATGGCGCGCATCGCGGAGTAGCGGTCGATCAATTCATTGCTGGCCAGGAAACTTGTGGGCACCGGATCGGCGATTCCCCTCGCCGTGCAACGATCGAGTGCGTTCTCCACCCAACCCGCCAACTCCCACGTCGCAATGCTCGCCTTCTCACTTTGCGGATAGATCGGGACGATTCGCCCAGTTCGATCACCGATCACGTCCACGATCGGGTTGGTCATCTGCAGTGAACCACGGAACGATTCCGCCTTACCGAACAGCGCCACCTGCATTCCTTCCTTCAACTGCTTGGCGCGCCATGGCTGATTGAAGAACACCACGCTCAGTCGACCGGAGTCGTCGCCCACTTGAACGGTCACCATCGTCCGCCTGTTGCGCATCGGTCGAACAGTGACCTTGCGCACTTCAACGAGAACGAGCGCTTCGGTTCCCTCGGTGAGATCACTCACCCTCGCTTCGGCTGTTCGGTCCACCCACCGACGCGGATAGGTGGTGATCAACTCCAACACGTTGTGTACGCCGTATTCGGCGAGAGCCGACTTGCGTTTGTCGCCGACACCTTTCAGCGCTGAGACGTCGATCTCGGCAAGTTCAGGAAGTGTCAGCGGGCCGGGTTCACCGGAAGGTGCGACGCGCTTGGTGGCGATGGCCGATTACTCCACGCCGAAGAGGAACGGATAGAGCGGCTGTCCCCCTTGGTGCACTTCAACTTCGACACCTGGATGCTTGTCAGCCACGTACGCGGTGACCTCTTCGACCATGCGGGATGTGGCGTCACTGCCGGCAATGAGCGTCAGCAACTCACCCGAATCGCCGATGATGTGTTC
>CAZZJH010000079.1:0-4145 GCA_964654335.1 uncultured Acidimicrobium sp. | reverse complement strand
ACCACCACCACCGTCTTGTCCGTCAGCGCATCGATCTGGTTGGCGACGGGGATGATGTTTTTGTTGTTCGGCAGGATGATCACCTGCGACGAATTCATGTGTGTAACGGCATCGAGTAGTTCCGCCGTGCTCGGATTCATCGTCTGACCACCCGTCACCACACCCTGCACGCCCATCTGTCCGAACAACTCTGCGAGTCCATCTCCACTGCAAATTGCGATCACCGCACATCCAACGGCAGGGAGTGACGCCACCGCGCGGGGACGCTTCGTCACCGCACCAGCGGACATTCCCGAAACCATCGCGGCCTCGCGCTCGGCATGCTCCTCGGCCACTTCTTCGAATAGATCAGTCACCCGAATCTTGAAAGGCTTGCCACCCAGCTCGATCGGGGCTTCGATTGCCGCACCGATGTCGTTGGTATGAACGTGGCAGTTGTAGAGGCCATCGCCACCGACGACGACGATCGAGTCGCCGATCTTCCCCCACGCCTCCATGAACTGGCGTTGCTTGGAATCCTCGAGGTTGAGCAGGAACATCACTTCGTAACGCAGTTCGCTCACGTCGACTTCTGCGGAGTCCTCACAGCGAGTCATCAATGCTTCGATCTGCTCGCTCGATGGCCCCGCAACTACTGAAGGCTCGGGAATTGGCTCGCCTGCCACCACGTTCAACGCCGAATGCATGAACAACAGGAATCCTGCGCCACCGGCATCCACCACTCCTGCCTCTTTCAGTACAGGGAGTAGCTCAGGCGTGTTGTCGAGAGCCGCCTGACCCGCACGTCGGGCTGTAGCCAACATCGACGCGAGACTCTCGCCTTGCGCTGCAGCGGCAACGGCAGCATCCGCCGTTTCGCGCACCACGGTGAGAATCGTTCCTTCGATCGGCTTCAACACCGCCGTGTATGCCGATTCACTTGCCGCCTTCAGTGCAGCGGCCAACGACGATGCGTCGGAACTCTCGGTGACACGCATCTTCGACGACAGTCCGCGCAATACCTGACTCAGAATCACTCCACTGTTGCCTCGAGCACCCATCAACGAGCCGTGACTGATTGCGGCACACGTCGCCTCCATGTCACCCGAAGCTCCGTCGAGTTCGGCCACCACCGCGTCGAGGGTGCGCCCCATGTTCGTGCCCGTGTCACCATCGGGCACGGGATAGACGTTCAGGCGATTGATGCCCTCTTGATGGGCCTTCATCGTGTCGCGGAACGTGACAATCGTCTTACGCAACGCCTCGGCGCCGAACACCTCGAGCATGGCCATCCGCAAATGCTACAAAATCAGGGTTATACGGCTCTATCGCAGGCGCAGATTAGGCACATCGCGCCGCCAGATACGGGGTTTTCCCTATCAACCAGATCGAGGCCCACTGGTACATTTCGTCAGAGCGCACGGGCGCGCCGAGTGGAGGGCGAAATGCAAGGTGTCGTGAAGTCATATGACCCGGTTTCCGGTGATGGCCTGATCATGTGTGACAAGGATTTGAAGGATTACGAACTCGCCCCCAACGCAATCGACGGTTCGATCTTCCGGATGCTGCGACAGGGACAGCGCGTCGTGTTCGACGTCGATTCGCAGGGTCGCGCAGCAAAACTGCGACTCGGTTCCGAAGTCGACATGGGCACTCCCGGGGTCTGACGTGAGCGGCAAGACCACGAATCAAGCCCTCAAGCAGTGGGTAGCCGAGTGGGCCGAGATTCTCGAGCCCGACGACGTGTATTGGTGTGATGGCAGTCAACGGGAGTACGACGATTTGTGTCAAGACCTCGTAGAGGCCGGCACGTTCACCAAGCTGGACGAAAACAAGCGACCCAATTCATACTGGGCGCATTCTGATCCGGGCGACGTGGCACGCGTCGAGGATCGGACGTTCATCTGCTCGTCGTCACCCGATGATGCCGGCCCGAACAACAACTGGCGCGAACCAAGCGAGATGCGCGACGAGCTCCGTCGTCTCTACAAGGGAGCGATGCGCGGCCGCATGATGTACGTGGTGCCATTCAGCATGGGGCCACTCGGCTCGCCCATTGCTCACATCGGTGTGCAACTCACCGACTCCGCCTATGTCGCGGTCAGCATGCGCATCATGACTCGCATGGGTCAAGGCGCGCTCGACGTGCTCGGCGACGGACAGTGGGTGCCTTGTGTGCATTCCGTTGGCGCGCCACTTGCCCCCGGGCAGAAAGATTCGGCCTGGCCGTGCAACCCCGACAACAAGTACATCGTGCATTTCCCCGAAACTCGAGAGATCTGGAGCTACGGGTCGGGCTATGGCGGTAACGCCTTGCTCGGGAAGAAGTGTTTCGCACTCCGAATCGCCAGTGTGATGGCACGTGATGATGGCTGGTTGGCGGAGCACATGTTGATCCTCAAGCTGACGAATCCGCAGGGAGAGAAGAAGTACATCGCTGCGGCATTCCCGTCGGCATGTGGCAAGACGAACCTCGCGATGCTGGTTCCCACCATTCCAGGTTGGAAAGCCGAGACCGTCGGTGACGACATTTGCTGGATGAAGTTCGGTCCAGATGGTCAGTTGTACGCGATCAACCCTGAGGCTGGATTCTTCGGCGTTGCTCCAGGCACCGGTTTCGATACCAATCCGAACGCGATGCACACGTTGTGGGGTAACTGCATATTCACGAACACTGCGCTCACCGATGACGGTGACGTGTGGTGGGAGGGAATGACCTCAGACAAACCGGCGCGCGTCACCGACTGGCGTAATGACGCGTGGACTCCCGAAAGCCAGAATCCGGCCGCGCACCCGAAC
The DNA here is from genome assembly GCA_964654335.1 of uncultured Acidimicrobium sp. GTDB lineage: Bacteria > Actinomycetota > Acidimicrobiia > Acidimicrobiales > Ilumatobacteraceae > UBA3006. The sequence continues at coordinate 1,367 of CAZZJH010000079.1, read as the reverse complement.
GCCCGCTTCACCGCGCCCGCTTCACAATGCCCGTCCATCGCCGAAGAGTGGCAGGACCCACGTGGCGTACCGATCTCGGCAATCCTTTTCGGCGGGCGTCGCCGAACCACCGTGCCTCTCGTCACCGAAGCCTTCGACTGGGAACATGGTGTGTTCCTTGGTTCGATCATGGCCTCGGAAACGACAGCGGCAGCGGGTGGTCAAGTGGGCAAGTTGCGGTTCGATCCGATGGCGATGCTCCCCTTCTGCGGATACAACATGGCCGACTACTTCCGCCACTGGCTGAACATCGGTGAGAAGACCGACAAGTCGAAACTGCCGAAGATCTTTTTCGTCAACTGGTTCCGCCGCGACGAGGATGGTCGCTTCCTGTGGCCCGGTTATGGCGAGAACTCACGTGTGTTGAAGTGGGTTTTCGAGCGCATCGAAGGCAAAGCGGGAGCAGAAAAGACGGCGATCGGCAATCTCCCACCCATGGACGCACTCGACTTGAACGGTCTGTCGATCGACGATCGGGATCTTCGAGAGCTGCTTAGTCTCGACACGAATGGTTGGCGCGAAGCAGTCCCGCAAATTCGCGACCACTTTGGTGCCTTCGGGGAACGCCTGCCCGGTCAGTTGACCGCTCGGCTAGACGAACTCGAGCAGTCGCTCGCCTGAGCCTCTAACTCTGGCCAACGAGCATCGCGCGGATGCCGAGGCCCATCAGAAAGAGCCCACCGAATCCGTAGAGCAGATACAACTTGGATTTCATCTGCACGCGGTATGCGTAGATGATCGCCACTGCGATGATCGCTACGAATCCGTAGAACGCGTGGAACTGAGGAAACTCAAGCTTGTCGCGATTGACCATGATCACGCCGAGGATCACCTGAACGAACACCGTGAGTTGTGCGGCCGTCGTGTACCACCACAGCGCTCGAGAACGAAGGGCCTGCACTTTGTGGGCGGCCAACGCCCAGACGCCGGCGAGCCCGTTACCCACGATCACGACCCAGGCCCAGTTCTCGTGCAATGAATACAGGTCGTTAACCACGACTCGTCAATCTAATCGTTCGTCACTGGACGATGGTGTCCGCCTCGTGGCCGTATTCGACGAGGCTGAGTGACCCATCGCTCGTGTGAGTGAACACGGTCACCGAGCAGTTGTCCAAGGTTCTCGTCCATACGCCGTCGATCCCGAGCGCGTGGCCGATCAAGACATTGATCGCGACGAAGTGAGTGAACAAGACGGCGGGTCCTTTCGCCGAGCACGCGAATCGAACGAGCTCATCTCGATAAGCACGATGTTCCGGTTCCAAATCTGCCCAATTGCCGCGCATTGCTGCACGAAGCCACTCCACCCGATCAGCCATGGCCACGCCTTG
>CAZZJH010000078.1:0-6583 GCA_964654335.1 uncultured Acidimicrobium sp. | reverse complement strand
TTGTCATTTTTGAACGCGCCACCACCCCGAGTTGCCGTCCAGCGATCTGTCGACGACGCCTGATTGGCCACCAAGGATGCACGCAAGCCCTCGTCATCGAGCACGGCAAGTGCAGTGGCGAACCATTTCACCCCGCGACTCGCGTTGGTCGACCCGTCCAATGGATCCATAACTACGAATAAGGAGTCATCACCCACTTCACCCGTCACACCACTTTCCTCGGACAACACTCGGCATCCGGCGCCATGCAGGATCGTCAGTGCGGCCTCATCGCAAGCGAGGTCGACCTGGTACTGCGACTTGCGTTTTCCTGACAAGCCCCAGTCGGTGTTCCGATCGAGAACTTCGCGAACAGCATCAGCTACGTGATGCAATACCTCGAGAATCGAGGCGTCACTACTCGCCTTGGTCAACCGTGTCACGACGTTGTTCAGCGCTCGTCGCGAACGAATGGAATGCCAAGCATCTTTGGGGCGCCCAAGAGTCGGCGAGCACGTGGCGTCGACAACGCGACGAGAACGAACAGAGTTGCCAAGTACGGAAGCATCTGCACCATTTCGGGAGCAACCACGTTGATCTGTTGAGCCTGCAACGTGAACGGCACCTGCAAGGTGAAGCCGAAGAGGACCGCACCAATAATTGCTCGAAGCGGTCGCCAAGCTGCGAAAACGACGAGCGCAAGAGCAATCCAGCCAATGCCATTGGTAGTCGATTCCTGCATCCATGCCGTGCCACGGGCAAGCATGAACCAACTCCCTGCAAGAGCCATGAGCGCTCCACCGATGACGGTGTGGATGTACCGAATGGACGTCACCGACACTCCTTGCGCATCGACTGTTGCAGGTGCGTCTCCCGTTGCACGGAGAACCAATCCAGGCCGAGTTCGATTCAGGTACAGCGAAACGACGATGGCCAGGATCCACGTGAAATAGGTGATCGGGTCGTGTCCAAACACCACTGGCCCGATGATCGGCAAGTCGGAAAGTCTTCCAAAACCGATCGGCTCAATCGAAACCGGACGGCGCTCGCCCTCCACGGACTTGCCGAGAAATTGTGAAAGACCCGTCCCAAAAATCACCATCGCCAATCCCGAGACGATTTGATTCGCGCGGAGTGAAATGACGAGTGCGCCATGCACGAGCGCCATTGCCACCCCCACAAGTGTCGGAAGGAGCAACGAAATCCAGACGTTGCCAAAGCCCATGCCGAGCTGAAATGCCGTCACGGCACCCATCAGCAGATAGCCCTCTACTCCAAGATTGATCACCCCGGAACGTTCGGTGAGCATCGCACCAAGCGAGGCCAAGATGAGCGTGGTGGCGATACTGATGGCATCGGCAAAGGTGATCAGCCAGATATTCGAGTTCACGCGGCACTCCGTGACGCAATGCTCGTTACACGACGTATTCGAAGTCGATTCTTTCGGAACATCTCACCACCCAATGCGAACAACAACACTGCTCCTTGGATGACGACTGCAATCGAAATGGGCACAGGATCATTTGAAATCTGAAGTGCCGCCCCGCCCACGCGTAATCCAGCGAATAGCACTGCCGTAAGAACGACCGCGACAAAGTTGTAGCGCGCGAGCGCAGCCACCACGATGCCGGCGTAGCCAAGACCGATTTGGGTCAAGCCTGGATCGACCTTTCCTGCTGGCCCCACCACATAAGTGGCCCCCGCCAACCCGGCGAGTGCCCCCGACGTCAAGAGCACGGAAAGTGTCAACCGCGCAGCACTCATACCTGCGTAACGAGCTGTGTTCGGTGAGTCGGCGAATACGGCCGTCTCATAGCCGTAGTTCGAGTACTTCATGTACAGCCACAACATGACTGCAAGGACTACCGCGATGATCAATGTGGGAAACACATTGGTCGTACCAAAACGGTCGAGCCGAGCTGCATCCGCCACCGCTTGTCCATCGGGGAACGGGGAAGGATCGCGCCACAAAGTTCGTGATCCAAAGATCAGGAAATTAACCAAGTTGAGAGCCACGTAATTGAGAAGCAAGGTGCTCACAATCTCGCTGGTACCGAGGCGTGCGCGAAGCACGGCCGGAACAAGCACCCAGAGAGAACCAAACAATGCCCCGAACAACAACACCGTAGGCACCGCCACGAACGATGGCAGATTGTCCACAAGAACGATTCCCGCCCAAGCGGCACCGATCATGCCTAGATACATCTGCCCTTCTTCGCCGATGTTGAACAGATTCATCCTGAATGCAAAGGCCGCTGCCAGTCCTGTGCAAATCAGTGGTGTGGCCAAACCCAACGTGTCGGTAATGCCGTAAAAGGACGAGTAACCCTTGTCGATCAACTTGCCATAGGTGCTGAACGGGTTGTGTCCAGTGCCGAGCAGAAAAATTCCTGCGACGACGAAAGCGAACAACAGCGAAACCACTGGCACCACATACACGAGCCACCGTGGCGATTTGAGCCGCGGCTCGAGCTCTATGCGATACCCCCCCACGATCACGAGATACCCGCCATCGCCAAGCCAACCTTCTCGATGTCCAGCGAATCGCTGTCGGTCTCGTGGACCACTGCACCTCGGTATAACACCAGCACCTTGTCCGCAAGGGTCAACACCTCGTCCAAATCCTCGCTGATCAACAAGACGGCCTTACCCTTGGCCCTTGCCTCATCCAATACCTTGTGCACCGTCTCCACCGCGCCAACGTCCAACCCACGAGTGGGTGAACACACCACCAAGACCTTGCTGTCGTCACCTTGAGCGAAAATCTCTCGCGCCAACAAAACCTTTTGTGAATTGCCGCCGGACAATTTGCGGGTGGCGGTCTGAGCATTCGGTGTCTTGATCTCCAACTCCGCGATGTAGCGCTCAGCCTCCTCGCGTGCAGTCTTTCGATCGACGAAGAGACCACGACGCCTCGTCAGCACCATGTTGTCGACTATCGAAAGCGAGGGCGACAATCCCGTGCCCAACCGATCCTCAGGTACATAGGCAAGACCATTCGACCTCATCTCGCGAGTGCCGGCCCCGTTCATTTCCACTCCGCCGATGCTGATCAAACCACCTGTTGGCGCCTGTAATCCTGCGACGAGTTCAGCCAAATCCCGCTGACCATTTCCCGACACACCAGCAACGCCGACGATCTCCCCCGCTCGCACCTGTAGAGAAATGTTGTCCACTACTGCAACACCATCGCGATGCAGGCTTACGTTGTGCAGCGTAAGCCTCGTATCTCCAGCTGGAGCCTTGGCCTTACGTGGGGACAAATCAATTTCGCGGCCCACCATCAATTCGGCCAGCTTGCGTGTATCCGCTTCGCCACGGGCGACCGAACCAGTCACCTTGCCGTCGCGCATGACCGTGATGCGGTCCGAGATGTCCACCACTTCGCCCAGCTTGTGACTGACGAATACCACCGACTTGCCAGCTTTGGCCATCGAACGAACAGTCTCAAAAAGTTTCTCCACCTCAGGTGGCGCGAGAAGCGCGGTGGGCTCGTCTAGCAGCAAGATCTCAGCACCTTGGTAAAGCGCCTTAATGATCTCTACTCGTTGCCGTTGTCCCGCCGACAAATCACCAACCACCGCCAGGGGATCGATTGGTAGGCCATATTCCTCCGCGATCCCCGAAACGCGCTCGTTGATCGAGTCTTGATCAATGAAAAATGACAGACGCTTGTCACCAAGCACCACGTTTTCTGCGACGCTGAACCGATCGACCAACCGGAAATGCTGGTGAACCATTGCGATGCCGTGCTGCAAGCCATGGCGCGGGCTGGAAAGACGAACTTGCGTGCCGTTGCGCAGGACCGCGCCTTCGTCGGGTCGGTACAAACCACACAGCACTGAGGCAAGGGTGCTCTTGCCGGCGCCATTCTCGCCGAGCAACGTGTGTACCTCTCCGGCGGCGAGATCGAAATCGACATCGTCATTGGCGAGCACGCCTGGGAATCGCTTCGTCACACTTCGTGCCGAGAGTGCGAAAAGGGTCGCACCGCCTGAACGGTGCGACCCTTTCGCTGCCTCAGAAGAGGCGGTCACTTACTAACTCGTTTTGCCGATGACACCCTCTACAAAGTAGTCCTGACCGAGGAGCTCACCAAGAGTGGCGCTTACGCCTGCGGCGATTCGCTCCTTACCAGCATTGTCCTTGATTGGACCGGTGAAGGGAACGAGCGAGCCATCGATGATGGCGGCGGCCTTCTCAGCAATCAAGTCCTGGGTCTCCTGGTCCACATCGGAACCAAAGACACCAAGGGTGATCATGCCATCAGCCATGTTGCCGTAGTACGGCTCGGTGAGGCACGTGCCTTCCGCGACTGCTTTGGCCATCTCGATGTAGTGCGGACCCCAGTTCCAAACCGGACCAGTGAGCCAGGTGCCATCGAACGAAGAGGCCATGGTGTCGGAGTTGTAACCGACCCACTTGGCGCCGGCTTCCTTGGCGGCTTCACCCGTAGCGGTGGTGTCCTGGTGCATGCCGAGCACATCTGCGCCTGCCTGCAACAACGACTCTGCCGCTTCCTTCTCTACTGCCGGATCGAACCACGTCGACGTCCACGCAACCTGCACGGTGGCGTCCGGGTTCACCGAACGAGCGCCGAGCGTGAAGGCGTTGATGCCGCGGATGACTTCCGGAATTGGGAAGGCAGCCACGTACCCGAGCTTGCCCGTGGGCGAAGCCTTGGCTGCAGCAATACCGCTCAGGTAACGAGCTTCTTCCATCGCTCCGAAGAAGTTGCCCATGTTCTCAGCAGTCTTGTAACCGCTCGCGTGCTGGAAGCATGCGTCCGGATACTTGGCTGCAGTCTCGAGCATCGGGTCCATGTAACCGAATGAGGTACCAATGATCAGGTTGTAGCCATCGCGTGCCAACTGATCGAACGTGGCGGTTGCCTCGGCACCCTCGGGAATGTTCTCGAGGCGTGTGACCTCAATCCCCAGTTCGCTCTCGAGTTGCAAGATGCCTTGTTCGTGCTGGTATGTCCAGCCGGCATCTCCAGGAACACCGATGTAGACAACGGCAACCTTGAGGTTGCTGTAGTCCGGGCCTTCTTCGACCGCGGTGGTCTCTTCGGGCGCCATGGTGTCTTCAGATGCGGTGTCGGATCCACCGCAAGCCGCGAGCGTGAACGCTGCGGCAGCCGCAAGGGCCAGGCCCTTGATGTGCTTTCTCCTCATGAATTGCTCTCCCCCTATGCATACGCATAGCCCAGTTGTTTGTGTGCCGGTCGGCGAACGTGAGAATAACACGCCGAAAACACCCCAAAAGCCGTGATCACACTGGCTTAACAACAAGTTCATCAACCAGCACTCAAGTAATCTCAAGGCATGAAATCCGCCCTCGGCGAACTGATCGACGAGTCGGTCACCATCATTCGCGAGGTCGCCGCCGAATTCGAACGTCCAGTCCTGTTGTTTTCTGGCGGCAAAGACTCCGTCGTGATGCTCCATTTGGCCGCCCGAGCCTTCGCCCCCGCCCGTATCCCCTTTCCGGTCATGCATATCGACACAGGGCACAACTTCCCCGAGGTCATCGAGTTCCGCGATCGGTGCGTTGCCGAGATGGGGGTGCACTTGATCGTTGGGTCGGTGCAGGCCTCGATCGATGCCGGGAAAGTGGCCGACGCGACTGGCCCACGTGCATCCCGGAACACCCTGCAAACCGTCACCTTGTTGGATTCGATCGCCGAACATCGATTCGACGCCGTGTTCGGCGGAGCTCGGCGCGACGAGGAGCGAGCTCGCGCCAAGGAACGCGTCTATTCGCACCGCGACTCGTTCGGTCAATGGGACCCGAAGAACCAGCGCCCCGAGTTGTGGGGCATCTACAACGGGCGCCACAAACCCGATGAGCACTTTCGAGTGTTCCCGTTGTCCAACTGGACCGAACTCGACATCTGGACGTTCATCGCCGAGTTCAAGATCGACCTACCAAGCATCTATTACGCGCACAAACGTCCGGTGTTCAAGCGCGACAACATGTGGATGGCAATCACCGAGTTCCTGAAGGCAGACGAAGGATCCCAAGTGCAGGAGATGATGGTGCGCTTCCGCACGGTGGGCGATGCCACGTGCACCGCTGCCATCGAGTCGAGTGCATCCACTGTCGCCGACATCATGGCGGAGACGGCCGTTTCTCGCATCACCGAACGTGGAGCGACGAGAGCAGACGACCGAATGTCGGAAGCAGGCATGGAAGACCGCAAGCGAACGGGGTACTTCTAATGAAGCGACTGCGCTTCGCCACCGTTGGCTCGGTTGATGACGGCAAGTCCACCCTGATCGGTCGTTTGCTCTACGACTCGAAGAGCATCTTCGAAGACCAACTCGAACACATCGAAGCAGTCAGCAAGCGACGCGGCGACGACTACGTGGACTTGTCGCTACTCACCGACGGGTTGCGAGCAGAACGCGAACAGGGAATCACCATCGACGTGGCCTACCGCTACTTCGCCACCCCCAAGCGGTCCTTCATCATTGCGGACTGCCCCGGGCACATTCAGTACACGCGCAACATGATCACCGGTGCATCCAACGTCGATTTGGCGATAGTTCTCGTCGACGCTCGCACCGGCGTGGTCGAACAAACCCGTCGCCATAGCCTT
>CAZZJH010000077.1:0-6603 GCA_964654335.1 uncultured Acidimicrobium sp. | reverse complement strand
GAATTCACACATCGGCCCTACGACTTCCCGCGGGTCCATTTTTCATTCGTTCGGACCGGGAAGCATCATCATGTACCCGTTCGCCAACATCTATAACGAGCATTACATCAAGATTGGCCAAGGTACGACGATAGGGCCGAACGTTTCACTGGCGGCTGGAATGGTCCCGGGACAGATTTGTCTGACTGACCCGGTAGTGGTCATAGGCGATCGTTGCTTGATCGGCCGAGACAGCGGGATCGTCGGGCATCTCGAGATCACTATCGGAAACGATGTGTGGACCGGCCATCGGGTGTATATCACCGATCAGAACCACGGGTACGAGGATCTCGATCGTCCAATTTCCACACAAACACAGAAAGAAAAGCCAGTGCGTATCGGAGACGGATCATGGATAGGAACTGGTTCCGTGATCCTCCCAGGTGCGCAGATTGGCAGGCATTGCACGATCGGGGCAAATTCCGTCGTTACGGGAACCATCCCCGACTATTCAGTCGCAGTTGGCTCACCCGCGCGTGTCATCAAGCGATTTGTCGACGGCAGAGGATGGGAGTCGGTTATACCGACAGATCGCTAGGCGGCGCGCAACTATCCATGTTGTTTGCTCGAGCGAATGTTCCCAGTTTTTCGCTGAGCGGAATTCCTTCGGCCTGGGTCTCGGAGAACGGCTCGTTGACGCCTTCTCGCAGCAGACCGATGTACGAGCGACGGTCTTGCAGATAGGTCAAGTAATCACGCCGCCACATCTCGGAGATCGCAATACCTTTCTCATCCGTTGGCAGAACTCGGAACACGTCTCCGATCATTCGATCAAGAATGTTTGTCGCTTCGTTTACCAAGTCGGCACGAATCAATAAATCTTCGGTGGACTGGATTCGACGAGTGTCAGCAAGCTCTCCAAGTTCTGTCCTGGATGCAAGACAAATCTCCTCTGCGCGAGATGACCAAGTTCTATCGCCTACACGGTTGATGCTCTCTCGCGGAGACAGAAAAAACGCATAAAACCACATGGTGATCATCAGCGCTATGACGGTCCCGAGACCGATTCGCTTGAGAGTCTTCAGATTGGGCACTGCGCGATCGTACAATTTCAATCAATGAGATCGCAGTCGCCTCCCAAAAGGACGCGACTCACACAGTCTTTGTCACTGATTCGAACGCTCCTTTCTTATCACCGGCGCCCCTTCGTGATCGCGGTGAGCGGGGCCGCGGTGTACGCGCTCTGCACGGTCGCTTCGAGTTTCGCCGTGTCTCGATTGATCGACAGGGTCATTCAGCCGTATTTCGTCGACGAAACGAACGTAGCCACGGCATTCGTCGCAGCGTGCGCAATGATCATTGGCATTGCTCTGATCAGAGCGATCGGAGTGGTCGTTCGACGTTCATTCGCGGGCGTCACACTATGGCGAACGGCTTCGTCATTGGCCGAACGAGTCGTCACCAGTTTGATGGGAAGGCCGATCGCATGGCATCTCGGTCGACAACCAGGGGATTTGGTGGCAAGGGCAGGAGTCGACGCCGACGCAGCCGTGGCTCTTCTCGCACCCATGCCATTTGCGACTTCCGTCTTGGTTTTGATCGTGACATCTGGAGTGGCGTTGATGTTCGTGGATCCGTTGTTGGGTTCACTCGCTTTGTTGGTGCTGCCATTGATGATGGTGCTGAACGTCACCTACCAACGACGCGTTGATCGCCACTTCGTCACTGCACAGCACGCATTGGGGGAATTCTCTGAAGCGGCCTACGAAAGCCTGGAGGGCTACGCGGTGGTCAAGGCTTTCGGGGCCGAGAGCCGAGAAGCAAACCGAATGGCTTCCATATCGAGACGTCTCCGAGAGGCTCGAATACTTGCAGTAAAGGGACGGGCAACGTTCGACGGCTTGATGGATGCGATGCCAGCCCTGATCAATGTCGGTCTTATCGTCATCGGAGCGCATCGTGTGAGTTCCGGCGCCATCACCGTTGGCGAGTTGTCTGGATTCGTCTATCTGTTCACTCTGCTGGTACTCCCTCTGCGGATCATCGGATATCTATTCAGTGAGCTGCCACATTCTCGAAGCGGAATGGAACGAATCGAGGAGATTCTCGCTGACGACACACCTTTCGTTCCTTTCGTATCATCCGTCCAAAATGTTCGAGTCGCCACAGAAATCCATTCCATTCGTCTGCGGTACAGCGACGCCCTTGTGCTCGATGACATTTCGTTCTCCGTAGGTATCGGAGAAATGGTTGCCCTGGTTGGACCTACAGGTTCGGGAAAGACGAGTCTCCTCATGGTGATTGCCGGTTTGCTACAACCAACGAGTGGAACCGTTTCTTCGGGACGGGCAAGCATCGTGTTTCAAGAACCATTTCTCTTCGATGGCACCATTCGAGAAAATCTCCTGCTAGGGAAGTCCGATCCGGATCTTCTCGAATCCGCGTTGAAGATCTCATGCTCAGACGAGTTCATGATCGAACTTCCCTCAGGACTCGATTCGATGGTCGGTGAACGCGGAGTGGGTTTGAGCGGGGGGCAACGTCAAAGGTTGGCGCTTGCCCGTGCACTGTGTCGACGTAATGATCTACTTCTTCTCGACGACACCACGTCCGCTCTCGACTCCACCAATGAGCAACGAGTGTTGCAGTATCTGCGTGAGTTGAGTCCGCGACCTGCCGTCTTGATGGCTGCGTCAAGGCCATCTGCGATACGCGCAGCAGATCGAATCGTCTTCATCGACGCTGGAGCAATTCAAGGCATTGGTACGCACGATGAACTGATTCGAGAACTTGAGGGCTACCGCGAACTGGTTACGTCATACGAAATGGGTCGCCAAGATGATTGAGAATCAAGATTCAGGTGGGCCCCTTCAGGTCATCACCAAAGGAATGAAAACCGCTCCCTCATTCACAGAGGGAATCGTCTTGACCATGTTTTTTGCCGTCGTGGGAACCGGCGCAAGGGTGGCGATTCCGGTACTGCTACAGCAGGTCATCGACAAGGGGTTCGTCGATGAAAGGGTCAATTTTGGAATTGTGTATTTCACGTGCGTTCTTGCGGGTCTCTTCATCACGATTTCTTCGTTGTCTCTGCGAACCGCGGCCGCGAGGCTGGGGGAGAGAGCGGAGCACGGTTTGTATTACCTCCGTGTACGGCTTTTTGGTCACATCCATCGTTTGAGTATCGAAGATCACCATGAGACGAGGAAAGGCGAGCTCGTTTCTCGTGTGACGAGTGACATCGAGTCAATGACACAGTTTTTTGCATGGGGAGGTCTCACGCTCTTGCTCGACACCACCCAGATACTCGTGGTCACGATGGTCATGATGGCCTACGACTGGCGACTTGCCTTGGTCGCACTTGCCGTCTCAGCACCACTTGGATTCGTTTTGCGCGCGTTGCAAGGAAGGCTCCTAAAGGCGCACTCGAAAAGTCGGGAGCGCAACGCCCAATACCTTGCCGAACTTGCCGAATCATTTTCCGGTCTGGCGACACTGCGTTCCTACGGGGCGATCGAAGATCGTCGCTCAAAACTCACGAGTGCGTCACGGACGCGCGCAGCTGCCAACATTCGGGCGGGAACGCTCGGCGCATTCCTCTTTCCGCTGGGAGAGATCTTCGCAGTCTTCACCGTGTGTGCCGTGGTTGGTGTCGGCCTGGTCATCGGACCTGCGGGTGGTTTGACTTCGGGTGCGCTGGTGGGATTCGTCTTTTTGACATATCGATTATTGGAACCAATCGCTGAATTCACCGAAGTGTTGGACATGACCCAGAGTGCCGTCGCCAGCTTGAGACGTGTTCTCGGTGTGCTCGAGATGCCCATCGGTCCACCAGAGCCACGAGAGCCGAAGTTGCTTCCCCCGGGCAGTCTTTCGATTCGGCTGGATGACGTGCACTTCGTCTATGACACTTCAGAAGATCGAGGCGACCGTCCAGCCCTCGACGGAGTTTCTTTGTCGATTTCTGCGGGGGAACATGTTGCGCTCGTGGGACCGTCAGGATCAGGAAAAAGTACCGTCGGTCGGCTTGTCGCGCGGTTAATCGACCCGACGACAGGCTTGGTTTCGATCGGTGGGGTGGATGCTCGACGGGTCACGAATGATGACTTGCGGTCCAGGGTGGTGATCGTTCCTCAGGAACCTTTCCTTTTTTCTTCAACAATTGAGGAAAATCTTCAATTTGCTTCTCCCAATGCGACACGTATGGAAATGCTTGAAGCGTTCGACCGTCTTGGTTTGGGCGATTGGCTGTCGTCAATGACTAATGGACTCGATTCAGAGGTTGGCCAGCGTGGTTCAGCCCTGAGTGCAGGCGAGCGTCAATTGGTGGCCCTCGTTCGAGCTGCAATCACGAATCCCGACGTGCTGATCCTGGATGAAGCAACGTCGTCGGTCGACCCTGTCACCGAGCAACAGCTGAGCAAAGCGTTGGAGGCGCTCTCACACGGACGAACCACCGTGTCCGTTGCACATCGACTTTCGACTGCCAGCCGCGCGAACCGCGTGATCCTGATGGCGGAAGGAAAGGTCATTTCGGAGGGAAGTCATCACCAATTGCTGCAATCATCAAGTGAATACATTTCGCTATACGAAGCCTGGCTAGCGTCCACATCGGTGACTGAACAATGAATCCCTATGTTCACCGTTCACTCTTTACTTCGCTTTCTCTGATGCTCTTGTCGGCTTGTGCACCACTCGATACGACCGAGCGGGTTTGTCGATTGATGCCGGAACTCGACTCGAGCACGGTGGCGCTGAATCGAGCATTTGACGATTTGGCGGCAATAGAGGAATCGGTTCTCGAAAGTTCAATGAACGTACTCATCGACACCATCTCGTCGTTGCTCGACGGTGCTCCAACCGAAATTGAAGCCTCGCTCACGTCTCTCGACAGGGCATATCGAGAGGTACGGCTTGCGCTGATAAATGTTGGATTCGACGGGAAAATAGCGGTGAACGACGTCGCCACGAGTAATGCGCTAGCCAGCCTTCGTCGTTCAGACGTGATTCGAGCGAGTGAGAAACTCGAAAAGTTCGTAGAACTGGAATGTCGCACGAATTTCGAATCACCGATCCCTCCAGCGCGGGGAGATGGGGCGACATTGCCAACTCCCATCCAAACCCCTGAGGAAGCCGATGAGTACCCGTTCGTCGTAGAAGACGAGCCTTCGTCATTGGCTGCTTACGGCTATCTCCTGATCACTGGAAGAGACGTCACTCTCACCAACGACGAGGCAATTTGCGTTGGGCGTTTCGTTTCGAACGCAGCGCAAGGGGCCGCGAATTTGGATGATGTGGTTCTGGAGAGTCTGGTCTCACAGTCGCTGATGAAGTGTCGTGGTGGCGCCACCACGAGTACTGCTCTCGATGGTGCCGAGCCAACTGGCTCTGGCGATTAGTCTCGGTCGATCATGGAATTCACGCTGATTCGTCACGCCGAGCCCGAATGGGTGAAGGATGGCAAGGCCGTTGTCGATCCTCCTCTCACGAAACGTGGTTTAGATCAGGCCGAGTTTTTGGGAAAGCGCATGGCCGACGCCAGTTTCGATCACATCTATGCCTCGCCACTCGTGCGAACGCATCAGACAGCGGAACCCACATTGAAGGCCCACGGTCGGGACTTAATCATCGAACCGTGGCTTGAGGAAATTCGTGAGCCCGCGTGGCACGGAGAACCGGCGGAGAAAACGATCAAGGCATATCGCGACGAGATGTCGAGAAACGCTGAAGACCGATGGCACGGCTTGCATGGGGGAGAGTCGGTGCGTGATTTCGTCAACAGGATGCACACAGGGGTAGAACAGTTCCTTGCGTCCCGCGGAGTCCGTCGAATCGATTCACCGCTGCCTTTGTGGCACATCGAGAATCCGGGTGAGTCTTTCGTTTTTGTCGCCCATGCGGGCACCAACAGTGTGATCATCTGCCACCTGCTAGGTCTACAACCGACACCATGGGAATGGGAGCGGTTCGTCATCGGCCATGCCTCTGTGACGTCGATCAAGGCGATGAAGCTTGGCGATGGCTACACCTTCAGCTTGATCAATTTGAGCGATGTCGAACACCTGCCGACGGACATTCGAACCCGCTGAACCAATTCAGTCCGACGTTCGTCGTCAGACTCTTACCTGAAAATCGTCGAGGGGGCGGCACCAGGATCTCACACCTGTGCCGCCCCCTCGTTCGACCGGCTTACTGCGGAAGTACTGCTTCGTTCGCGCAGCCGTCGATTGCTTTGAGCAGCGGGTAGGGATTGATGGCCGCGCCGCCCTGAGGGTGAACTTCAAAGTGCAGGTGGGGGGATCCGGCGTTCCCTGTCGAACCGTTGTACCCGATCACTTGTCCGGCTCGCACTGGTGTGCCGTTGGCGATGCCAGGCGCGAAAGAGTCGAGGTGTGCAAAGTAGAAGTACGTGCCATCTGCGATCGTCAAGCGGATGGCGTTACCGCCAAGTGTGAGTCCGCTGTAGGTGCGAGTGATCACGCCATCCATCACTGCATAGATGGCCAAACCGCGGGGACCAATGACGTCAGTTCCCTCGTGCGTGCGACCGCCACTGCGCGATTCGCCCCATGAGTCCACGAAGGAGCATCGACCCTGCATCGGGAAGACCCGCATCGACGGGAG
>CAZZJH010000076.1:0-6670 GCA_964654335.1 uncultured Acidimicrobium sp. | reverse complement strand
AGAGCAGGGGACTCATAATCCCTTGGTCGTAGGTTCGATCCCTACCTGGCCCACGAAGTGCCTTGGGGCTTACATCGGTAGTCAATATGCGAGCGCCAATAGCCTGAGCACGTGTCTGGTCACGTGTCGATTCACTCGCCGATCACGGGAACCATCGCTCGCGTGCTCATCGAAGGCGGAAGTCTGGTTGCTGAGAACGAGACGTTGATCATCATTGAGTCGATGAAGATGGAGCACCCCGTTAACATTCATGTCGACGGTCAGGTGGAGCACATTCTCGTCGGTGAGGGACAGACCGTTGCAGAGGGTGACGAGCTCGTGCGAGTGATACCGATGCGGATCGAAGAATCTGCGCAGGCACGGTCGTTCGAAGAGGGTGAGCTGGAAAGTCGGGATGATCTGGCCCGCTATCTGGAGCGCCGCAGGCTCACTCGAGATGAAGCTAGGCAGACTGCGATTGCGAAGCGTCATGGCAAAGGTAAGCGAACTGCCCGAGAAAACGTCGTGGATCTCGTCGACGACGGTTCGTTTGTCGAGTTCGGCGCGTTTGCAGTCGCTGCTCAACGCGGACGCAAGAGCGAGCAGGAATTGATCGAATCGACGCCTGCGGATGGTCTTGTCTGCGGTCTGGCCACGGTCGGTAAAGGAGCGATGCGCATCGCAGTGTTGGCCTACGACTACACGGTTCTCGCTGGCACGCAAGGGTTCATCAATCACCGCAAGTTGGATCGACTAGTGGAGGTGGTGCGCCGAAATCGACTTCCCGTGGTGTTGTTCGCCGAGGGTGGCGGTGGACGCCCTGGTGACGTCGATGCTCCAGGGGTCGCCGGACTTGACGTGCCGTCTTTCGGCGCGTTTGCCGGGTTGTCCGGAGAGGTGCCGCTCGTCGGCATTGCAGCGGGATACTGCTTCGCGGGTAATGCTGCGCTTCTCGGCTGCTGCGACATCATCATCGCTACACGCGACGCCAACATCGGTATGGCTGGTCCTGCGATGATCGAAGGTGGCGGGTTGGGCAAGGTTTCCCCGACGGAGATTGGCCCGGCCGAAGTGCATGTGCGAGCGGGCTCGGTGGATGTGTTAGTCGCCGATGAATCAGAAGCGGTTTCGGTGGCGACGCGATATCTCCAAATCGTCGGATCAGTTGGAACGGATGCGAAGCGCAACGATGCGAACCAGTTGCGAGAAGTGGTTCCGGTCAACCGTGCGGAAATCTATGACGTTCGTCGGGCAATCGAATTGCTACTTGACGTCGACTCGTCGATCGAGCTGCGCCCCCGATTTGGCGTCGGTGTCGTCACGGTGCTTGGTGCGATCGAAGGTCGTCAGGTGGGGATCGTTGCCAACAATCCTGCACACCTCGGAGGAGCGATCGATCGGGACGCCGCCGACAAGATGGCCCGATTCGTCCAACTCTGCGACGCCCATCGACTCCCGATCGTTTCGCTTTGTGACACTCCGGGATTCATGGTTGGTGCCCAAGCAGAGGAGCAAGCGCAAGTGCGTCACTTCAGTCGTCTCTTCGTAGTTGCCGCCAGTACGTCGGTGCCATGGGTGACAATCGTTCTGCGCAAGGGTTATGGTCTCGGTGCACAGGCGATGGCTGGAGGTGGGTTCCATGCCAAAGATTTCATCGCTGCTTGGCCGACGGGTGAGTTTGGTGGCATGGGCATCGAAGGGGCCGTTCGACTCGGTTTCCGCAACGAACTGGCTGCAAGTGACGATCCTGCAGAGTTGGAGAAGCGTCTCATCTCTGCGGCATATGAACGGGGAAGTGCGCTCAACATGGCTAGCCATGTAGAAATTGACGATGTCATTGACCCCCGTGACACGCCGAGTGTCATCGTCCGCGTGTTGGACGGATGCGTAGATCGGCCGCGGCTCGGCAGAAGGATGATTGATCCATGGTGATCAACGAGCAAACACTTCGCCGATTGCCGAAAGTGGCCCTTCACGATCATCTCGACGGCTCGTTGCGTGCGCGGTCGGTGATCGAACTTGCCGCGGAGGTCGGGTATCGGGGATTGCCAACGACGAACGTCGATGAGTTAGCTGACTGGTTCCATCAAGACAAGCCGACCAACTCGCTCGAGACGTACCTGCAGGCATTCGGCCACACCGGTGCGGTATTGCAGGAGCCCGACGCATTGCGTCGAGCCATCTTCGAGTGTGTCGAGGATCTCAGGGATGATGGAGTGGTCTACGGCGAGGTCCGCTTCGCTCCGGAATTGCTCACTGAAGGTTCGATGGACATACGCCAGGTATTTGATGTGGCGCAGGCCGCATTCGCTGACGCCTCATTCGAGTTAGGTATCACGGTCAACATGATCGCTTGTGCGATGCGTAACGCCAAGAACTCGATTCGCATAGCTAAAGAAGTGATCGAGCGCAAGGGTGGCAATGTTGTGGGGTTCGACCTGGCAGGACCAGAACGAGGTTGGCCGGCGTCTTTGCATCGTGAGGCCCTGGACATGTTGCGCCGGAGCGAAGTGCCCATCACGTTGCACGCGGGTGAAGGAGATGGAATCGGGTCGGTACTCGATGCGCTCTCGTGTGGTGCGATGCGGATTGGGCATGGCGTGCGAGTCGCAGACGACATTTCCGTCGATGGCCTGATGTATTCACTCGGAGCGGATGCGGAAAAGGTGCGGGCCTCGGCTGTGTTGCTAGAAGTGTGTCCCTCTTCGAACCTGCACACCCAGATGTACCCGGATCTCGCCAGTCATCCTGTCGATGTTCTGTTCAGGTCGGGATTCGCCGTCTCGATTAATTCTGACAATCGCCTGATGAGTCGCACGTCAATCACGCGTGAGTGGCACCTCTTGACTGAGACGTTCGGCTGGGGGCGCAACGAGTTCCTTGCCACCACCACCGCTGGAGTGCGGGCGGCCTTTCTCCCCGACGGGGAAAAGGATCGCATACTCGCCGCGACGATCTTGCCTGGCTTTCGCACCTGAACCTTGCATGCCCCACTAGTCGGTGAGGGCTAGTAGGTTCTGTCCAGTTTGTCGAGTAGTCGGTAATTTGGGGGAACGTGGCGGATGCATCACGAAAGTTGATCCGGAGCAAGGTTCACGAGTCGCCGGCGTGGGATCGGCCGGGATTCCTTCTTTGGCAGGCATTGTCCAAGTGGCGACGTGATGTGACGGAGGCCCTCTCCGTAATGAACATCACGTATGTGCAGTTCAGCCTCCTCGCAGGTTCCTCGACGCTCATCAATCGGGGAGGTGCGCCTTCGCAGGTCGAGCTGGCGAATTACATGGCGATGGATGAGATGATGACGTCGCAGGTGGTGCGCTCACTCGAGCGCGATGGTCTGATCATGCGTGAGGCGGACCAGAACGACGCACGGGTCAAGCGGATCGTTCCCACGGGCAAGGGCCACGAAGTCTTGTCTACAGCGATTGGGATCGTAGAAGAGATGAACGAGGAAGTGTTTGGTCTCATCGAAGACATCGAACATTTCATCACAGCCCTTCGACTCGTGGCCGATGGCACTGCCGACGGTCGCCAGCCCAGCTTTGATTGAACTGAAACGTTTGGTCAGATGAATCCGAAGTTGCTCATCGTCCGGAATCGAAAAATCGGTTCTCAGTCGCTCAGGACGACTTGGGTCGGAACCCGCTGACACCCTCGCGCAAATCAATCCACGGTCCACCGATCAATTCGATGCAGTAGGGCGTTGCCGGAAGCACTGCGTCCAAGCAATCTGCGATCGCTGATGGTTTGCCCGGGAGATTGATGATCAAACTCGATCCCCGAATGCCGGCCGTCTGTCGGGAGAGGACCGCGGTGGGCACCACACGCAAGCTCACTTCACGCATCAATTCTCCGAAGCCGGGCATCATCTTCTCGCACACGTCATGTGTCGCCTCGGGGGTCATGTCACGGGGTGCTGGGCCGGTGCCTCCAGTGGTGACGATCAACGAACATCCTTCGACATCGGCCAAGTCGATCAATGTGGCGGCGATGATTGCTCGCTCATCGGGGATCACCCGAGCAACTGCTGTCCACTCGCTTGCGATATGTCGACCGAGATACTCAGCGATTGCCGGTCCACCCTTGTCTTCGTATTCACCGCGCGATGCGCGATCGGACACGGTGACTATTCCAATTTTCACCATCGAGTCACCACTGCAGCAGTTTGGGGTCGTAGTTCTTGCCCTTGAATTTCAGACGAAAGACCACCGACTTCACGATCTGTTTGAATCCGTAGCGGAATCCCACCCGGGAGAATGCTGACGTGGAGATGGCCGACAAACGTTCCGTCGTTTCACGCAAATTGTTGAGAATGCTCTGCTGGAGTGGGTCGAACACGAACGGGGGGATCGACTCCGGGTATCTCTTTTTCTCGAATCCGTACCACTCGAAATCCTGTTGGTACACCTCAGTCACGAGACGAGCGGTTTCCGCGTCGTACACCTGGGGCGGCTTGATGCCGATTCCACTGTTCAGTCGCGCCAGTTTGACGTTGGTGCCACCTCGTTCGTTCAGCACGTCGGCTAGGCGTTGCAACTCTCCGGGCACATCCACCCGTGTGAGATGGTGGTACTCCACCTGATCGGAATAGAGGGTGTTGAACTGCGGGCGGAAATGGTCGTCCTGGATGAACGTCTCAAGATCCGCATGCAATTCTCTGGCGAAGCGCTTGAACGATGCAGTTACGTCGACCCGACCGTCGACGGTTACATCGGGACATCGATCGAAGATCTCTTGCGGAGTTCCTGGCGCTCGAAAGAGCACACGGTTCTCCCAAGATGAATAGACGCGAGACAGGGGGTCGCGGAGGGTTCCCACCCGCAGCCATTCTTCGGAATTGAGAATCTCCCAACGTTTCTTTGGCTTCAGGTCAAAAAAGCGGGTCAGACCGTGCACGAGGTAGTTGTGGATGGTCTGTTCTTGAGAGATGTTCGGCGTGATCACGATCCGCTTTGCTTCTTCGCTGTAAGAGCCCTCGATCTGCGAAACCAACAACTTGAGGGTGCTGCATGCAGCTTTGGTCGTCGGTACGTAGAGCACCTTGATTCTCGGCGCCACCAAGGCGTAACCGAGGAGATCGGGAAGGTTGGGCTGCTGTGGTGATGTGGTCATGACGTGGTCACCTGACGGATGGCGGCAATCAACGAACCGACACAATCCTCGACGGATTCGCCATTGGCGCCGAGAACTAGGTCTGCGGCTTCTGGGGCTTCGTATGGCGCATCGAGACCAGAGAGCCCAGTCATTTCGCCATCACGAACCTTTCGGTAAAGGCCCTTCGGGTCGCGGCTGGCACATTCATCGATCGAAGTTGCCATGTGCACCTCGATGAATGGCAGTCCTGCACGTTGATGAAGGGCCCGCACAGCTTCACGACCCTCTTTGAACGGGCTGATGATTGGCACGATGGTCACGACTCCTGTATCGGCGAGGAGAGCCGCCACTTCGCCAACACGGCGCACGTTCTCGCGACGGTCATCGTCGGAGAATCCGAGGTCTGCGTTCAGTCCATGGCGAAGATTGTCGGCGTCGAGGACTATGGCGAGCGTTTTCGCGAGGAGGAGTTGACGCGCAAGTTCATGTGCCACGGTCGATTTTCCTGAACCCGAAAAACCGGTGATCCACAGAGTCATACCGCGAAGTCCGAGCGTGCTCCAGCGTGCCTCCCGCGACACCGTCGGTTCGTGCCAGTGCGGCGCGTTCATGTGCGAGGAGATAGCAGCATCCCTGCTGCCGCTGTTTGACCGGTGCTTTCGTCCACGAGAATGAAACACCCCGTTACTCGGTTCTGGTGATAGTCATCGAAGAACAGCGGGGTAGTGGTGTGCAGGGTGACGCGCCCGATTTCGTTCAGCGCCAATCCGTTGACGTCGGTTTCACGATGCAGATTCGAAATGTTGAGGCGATACATCACCTGATTCACCTTGGCGCGAGCAAGACGAGTGGTGTGCTTGATCGAGTAGATCTTGCCGGGTTGGAGCGGAGATGCGTCATCCATCCAACAAAGCATTGCCTCGAGTTCCTGTGATGCGCGCGGTCGATTGTTGGGTCGGCAAATCATGTCGCCGCGAGTGATCGAGAGATCGTCTGCAAGTAGGAGGGTGACTGCCTCACCCGGCTCGGCGGACTCGCGGGGGCCGAGAGGAGTATCGATTCCGGTGATCGTGGTGGTGAGTCCCGACGGCAGCACCATCACGTCGTCACCAACGCGCATTACGCCTCCGGCAAGGCGGCCGGCGTATCCGCGGTAGTCCGGGTATTCGGCCCGCTGGGGCCGAATCACGTATTGAACGGGGAAGCGAACATCGATTCGGTTGGAGTCGCTCGCTGTGTAAACGTTCTCGAGGTGATGGAGCAGTGTCGGTCCCTCGAACCAGTTCATGTTGCTCGAGCGTGTCACTACGTTGTCACCGGCCAAGGCGCTGATCGGCAGGAAGGTGACATCCTGCAATTCGAGGCGTGAAGCGAACTCTTCGAACTCGGTACGGATCTCGTCGAACCGCCCTTGGTCGAAGCCGACGAGGTCCATCTTGTTCACGCAAATGACGAGATGCGGTACACCCAAAAGCGACACGAGAAGGCTATGGCGACGGGTTTGTTCGACCACGCCGGTGCGAGCGTCGACGAGAACGATCGCCAAATCGACGTTGGATGCACCAGTGATCATGTTGCGCGTGTACTGAATGTGCCC
>CAZZJH010000075.1:0-6736 GCA_964654335.1 uncultured Acidimicrobium sp. | reverse complement strand
CGGAGCGAAGCCGGGGAATGTAGAGAAAGCCGAGGGTCATCCCACGAGGTTTGGCATTGACGTCTGATCCGTAGGAGATCGTGTCTGCATTCGCCGCCCACTCTTCACGGGTCTCGACCGCGACGAGGTTGCGTGCATCGGCCGCGGTACGGTTCGACAGGACGAGCTTCGAATACATCGATCCGACGGTGGCGACTCCGCCGATTCCAAGTGCCGCGAGCAACGTGCGCCTGCTGATGTCGTGGTTGTTGGTGGTTTCTTCCATGGTGTTCTCCTTTGTTGGTGTGATGTGGAGCCCGGGTGACGAATCGGGGGATGGCTTCGCCACCCGGGCAGGCCTTGTGGGGTAATTAGTGCTGCGACTTGCGCGGGCGACGCTGGTGCCCGAGCAGTGAGCGGATCTGACCTTCGAACACGAAGGCAAGTGCCGTCAGTCCGATGAGGAGTGCTGCGATGACCTCAAGGGTCAGGTCGATTCCCGTCTTTGGGAGACGGTCAGGGAACGAGACCTGGAAGTCCTCGGGATTCGGGCTCGTCGGGATGATCACCTGGAGCTCGGGCTCTGGTGGGGTGCTCGGCAATGTCACCACTGCACTCGGCGACCACGTGGCGTAGAGCACGACGTTGGAGGTGACGGTCAACTTCGAACCACTCGTGTAAAGGATCCCTGAACCGTTGGCCGCCGCGTTCCAGCCGAGGAACTCTGCGCCGTCAGATCGGGCGAGTGAACCTTGGTTGCCCGGCACGTTGTAGAGGCCAGTGTCGAAGATCTGACTCGACGGCGGAAGCGAGCCCGACGTCGCGCCATTCGGGTCGAACGACACGGTCCAGTACTTCACGGGAATGGGCGTTGGAGCCGTGGTCGTCGTCGACGCCGGGACTGTCGTCGACGTCGGGACTGTCGTCGACGTCGTGGAGGTTGTAGAAGTCGTGGTGGTGACTTCATCAGGCGTCCAGATCGCATAGAGGGTCACGTTCGCAGTGATGGCTGCGGTGGTGGCGCCAGAGGCGTAGCTGGTTCCTGATCCGTCAGCGGCGGTGTTCCATCCTGCGAATCCGTATCCAGTGCGGGTTGGGACGCTCGAGGTGACGATGGTGGTGGTGTTGTAGGCAACGGTTTGTGAGGTTGGTGGTGTGCCTGCCGCGCCGTTCAAGTCGTAGCTGAGCGTGTAGTCGTTGGTGGACCAGATCGCATACAGGGTCACGTTGTTTGTGATGGCTGCGGTGGTGGCGCCTGATGCGTAGCTGGTGCCTGATCCGTCAGCGGCGGTGTTCCATCCTGCGAATCCGTATCCGGTTCTGGTTGGGACGCTCGAGGTGACGATGGTGGTGGTGTTGTAGGCGACGGTTTGTGAGGTTGGTGGTGTGCCTGCTGCACCGTTCAAGTCGTAGCTGAGCGTGTAGTCAATTGGGACATAAACCGCATAGAGCGTGAAGTTGCTCCCTGGCATGAAGGTGCTTGCCGCTGGCGCATACGTTGTGCCCAGGCCATCGGCTTGCGTGTTCCATCCAGTAAAGACGTAACCGGTCTTGGCGAGGGGTGGGACTCCTGAATTCGAAGCAATGGTGATCGCCGATCCGACGACTGCGGTCACACTCGTTGGTGCCGTGCCGGTGCCGCCGTTCGCGTTGTAGGTCAGGGTGTACTCGTCGCCGGTGGTGACCGGATTTTGCCAACCCAGATCCTGGAAAGACAATCCGAAGTAGAGCGTCTGGCCGTTCGAGTCCTTGTCGCCGACGCCGATGCGGTAGGTGAAGGACTGGATCGACGAATACGACGCAGTGACGCGGTCACGGGTGTCATTGGTGCCATTCGATGGTTGTCCATAGAACGTCACGTTGGCGGGAAATCCGCCACCTGCATAGTCGTTGGTGAGGCGGGTGTTGCTTTCCAGCGTAAAGCTGTCGAGCGAATTCAAGATGCCGTAGGTCTTGTTGTCGATGTCGATCGCCGTCGCCTTGACGTTCAGCAGCGTCACTGCTTCCGGAGCGCTTGGGTAGGTTCCGCCCTTGTAGAACGAGAACGTCAGGTCGGCATGCCCTCCAGTTCGCAAGGCCGCGATGTCGATTTCAAAGAAATTCGTCGTCGTGTCGGCGCTCGTATCAGGACCAGCTGAAGCCGTGTTCACTTCGTAGTGAACCACCGATGCGTCGACCAATGCTGCGGTCGTGACGAGGGCATCAATGGTTGTAGGGACTCCACCGCATGTTCGCGTGGCAACCCCACTGAAGAGGACTGCGTCGCCCTGGTTGGTGCCGTTTCCGATGATGTTGGTGGCATTTGCGTAGTCAAACTTCACTTCTTCGAATCCGATGTCGCAGACGATCGCTGCATTGGCAGATGGGGCCAGTGCGATGACCACGAATGCGATGACTGACGCGGCGAGTGCAAGTGCGATGCGCGACTTGCTTTCTCGAGGCGCGCTGGTTTGCTTCTTGACGTCGGTCTCGGCTCGATCTCGACGTTCGATCTTTTCGGACTTGGACATGTCATGCCTCCCTCGTTCGGAAGTGCAATCAAGGTCCTGGATCGCGCTTTGTGTGCTGAGAATCGCAATGTGGCGACGGTCGAACGATACGCATCACCGCCGTACTTTTTTCGACACGGATGTACCCAGTTCACTGATGCGCGAAGTTCGTCATTTAATGCTCAATAGGTTGCGTTCATGACGAACGTCGCACGCATGCGAGTCGTTCTTGCACTCGTTCTTGCGGTCCTCGGATCGACGCTGTATGCAGGGCCGTCCCACGGGGCCGACGTACCGAGCGCCCTCCCTCTCGTCATTCGTGTCTCACCCGCCTTCGGCGCCTTCCCGCGCGGCCTCGCCGTTCCCATTACTCAAATAGAGCGACGAGTCGTTTCAAGAATCAACCGCGAGATCAAGGATCTCGGGTCGTTCACACCCCAAACCCTCCAACTCATCACGTGGTACGTGGAAAAGGGGTCCGAGGCCTCACCGACCCTCGGTCTCGCCAGGGCGGCCTTGATCGCGTCCCAGCAGATCTTCGAAACGTTTGAGATCTACGACGGCCAAGCGACGTCGATCGTGGTCGGGCGCAGTCAGAAATTTCTCAGCGACACGGTGACTGCCCTTGGGTGCTTTCCGAACTTGGCGTCCACATTCGGTCAGCACCTGATGGGCTCCTCGCTCTGCAACGACCGAGTGATCACGGTGAATCTCTCGGGATACCTCTTCCTTGAGTCGATGCGGCCGGTGCAGCAAAGCGACGAAACACGGGCCGAGCCGCCCTTGGCCCGCACCTCCTATCTGGTCGCTGACCGAAACGCGTCGGTTCTCGCTCACGAGTGGGCTCACTCGGTGCGCACGCGGATTGCGGGCGGTCAAGTTCCCGATGGGGAACCGACGTGGATGAGCGAGGGTTTCGCGGAGATGGTGAGCGGACTGGCGCGCGTGAAGGCGTTTGGTCCGGACCTGTCGTTTGCCGACATGCATGCGATGAAGGTGCGACTGTTTGCTGACTGGCCGAATCGTTGCCCGAGTGACCTGAACGTCTATTCGGCCCCGTCGCTACGGCTTGGGGGGTGCGAATACATCCTTGGATTTCTTGCCGTCGAACTCTTGATCTCTGAATTCGGTGGGCTCGGCAAGCTGCTTGAGCTGTATCAAGAAATCACGCGCTTCACGAACTTCATCGACACCTTCGAAGCTGTCTATGGAATGTCGATGGATGAATTTGAACTCGTCGCAAACCAGTACATCAAGCAGGTTGCAAGTGTAGGTTTTGGCGCAAAGTTCAGAGCGAATCCGAGAGGACGAGTTGTACTTCTCTCGAAGTACTAATCAATACCAACGATAGTACTGCTGTTTCTCGCAATTTCTTGAGTCGGAACTTATGTTGATCTCATCACACTCGACTTCGGGAGGAACATGACAGCTCATCTGCAACAACTCGTCGACACATTCGTCGACATCACGAACTCGCAAGCCGGACTGTCGATGGATGATGCGTCATTGCGAGCCCTCCTCATCTGTTGCGACGCCGCTCGGCTCGGTCAGGGTGCGATCATTGAGCTCTCTACGAATCGCGAAGAATACGTCGTCACTGCAACGAGGACGGACATCGCGCGATTCTTTGACGACAACGGCCCAATGTTGCCTGAAGCATGGTCGGTACTCGAGAGCGGAGTACAGGCATCCCGGCACATCGACTACTCAAACCTGCCGACAAATGAGGTCGCGATGACGCTCCGGTTGATTGGTGCAAAGGCGATTCATCACTTTCCTGTCCGTCGTCGAGGAGAAGTCATCGGAACATTGGTTCTTTTTGATCGAGCCAATGGTGTGTTGAGCGACGACCTCGTGACCTACATCCAGGGGGTTGCCGATGCCGCCATGGCGATGGTTGACAACGAGCGACGCGTATCGCAGGCCCTTGATCTCGTAGGGCAGCTGTCGGGCGCGCTCGAGAGTCGAGTCCTCATCGAACAGGCGAAGGGAGTGATATCGGAGCGCTATTCACTCAACCAGTCGGAGGCCTTTGCTTGGCTCAGATCCTTGGCCCGCAACGAAAGGGGCAAGTTGCGCGACGTCGCCCAGCGAATCGTCCAATCGACTGCCGGCGACCACCTTTCGCCAGCGGGAGCGCCATTGCATGGGGATCTCACGGGAATCGGAGGTCATCGTGAATTGTCATAGCCAGCAGGCGAATAAAGGGTTCGGACACACGACCGTCGGACACCCGACCGTCGGACACCCGACCGAATTTGTTCTATCGATTTTCAAGGCACCATCCCACGTAATGTCTTCAAATGATGAGAAGGTAGGCAGGTAATGGCAAAAAAGAATGTTCTTCTCGCAGCAACATCGGATTTTGTCATTGCTGCAACCAGCTACTTGGTTCAGAATTCCAAGAACCATCGGATCGTCTGTTCGACTCGTGAGTTTGAGAAGGTTCCGGATCTCATCCAGGAGCACAATCCGGACATTCTCGTGCTCGATGCTTCACACGACGTTGCATCTTTGAACGGGGTAGTACCCACGTCTATCCGGGATGACCATCGAAACATGAAACTCGTCGTGCTATGTGATCAACCAAGCGACAAGGCCTTTCTCGAGGCCTATGAGCTTGGCGCCGACGCGCTCCTTGCGAGAACCCAGAGTTGGAATGCCATCTATGCAACGATTGATCAACTTGATGGGAACAAGGCTTTCTTTACCCAGTCGGAAGTGGCACAAGTGAGGGCGAGGTATTCGAACTCACTTGAGAGCAAGTTGAACACGCTCGATCACTCCGATCGGGAGATCCTTCGTCTGCTCGCCCAAGGAAAGTCGGACAAGGAGATTGCCGCGACGGTCTACATGGCGAACCAGACTGTTCGGAATCGAATCTCGCGCCTCTTCAAGTCGTTCGACAAGAGAAACAGAACCGAGCTCGCCGTCTTCCTCCAACAATCGGGTCTCTATTCGTTCGAAGGTGCGGCGTAGGTTGACGGATGAGCGGGGCGAATTTGTCGCGGAGTCATTGGCCCGCCAAGATCCGTCATTGCCGCTCGTCGTGCGATATTCCAACGTCGCCGTCGGCGCGACGGCTGCCGACTTCGTTGGGGTGAGCGTCGGCTTCAGCCCGTCTGCTTCGGCAGTGACATCCTCGTTTGGCTCGTCAATTGATGCGCAGCGTGCGGACGAGGCCCAGTTCGACCTCGGAGAAGGGCCGACCGTTGACGCAGTCGCCTCGTTCGTGCCAATCGTGGTCGGCGATGTTGTTTCCGGTGAGTCCCTCACGCGCTGGCCCCTTGCGGCGCCGGCTCTGTCGGCCACAGGGATTCGCTCCGCATTCTCGTTTCCGCTCCGGGTGGGTGGCGCTCAGATCGGTGCGCTGACCGCGTATCGGCGAACGCAGGGAGACATCTCGCCATCGCATTACGCGAACGGTCTCGTGGTGTCGTCGCTGCTCACGATCGCAATCTTGGATGAGCAGGCCGGTGCGTCACAGACCGAGGATTCGAATCCAGACCCGTTGTCGATCAGCGACGCCCGGGTTCACTTCGCGGCAGGCATGGTGGCGGAACAGCTCGACATCTCGATCGTGGAGGCATTGGTGCGGCTTCGGGGCCACGCCTTCGTGTCCGGGTTGACGACCAGGGAAGTCGCCGAGCAAGTGATCAGTCGTACAGTAGTCATCGAGAAGTAGGAGAGCGCACATGTCGGATCCGGATAGGGGAAAAGTCGACCCAAAGGCAGACTCCTTCCTCGCGTCGATGTTCGTGAACCTGACGTCCCAGGTGACGTCTACAAACGACACGACTGAGATCTTCTCGATCCTCACCAAACAAAGTGTTGACGTCCTGCCGATCGCCATGTCGGGGATTCTGCTTCGAGACGACATCCACCAGCTGCAGCTCGTCAACTCGTCGACCCAAATCCGTGAATTCGTCGACATGCTGCGGGTCCAGGAGTCCGAAGGCCCCTGTCACGCCGCGTACATGTCGGGTTTGCCCGTGATCAACCAAATCGACACGTCCACCTCCACGTGGCCAACCTTTGACGCGGCGGCATCGCGACTTGGCATGAAGTATGCGTGCGCCATTCCGCTCAAGTCGCGAGACGTCGTCGTCGGCTCCTTTGGATTCTTTGGGCCCTCGGTCTTTGGCGACAGAGAGTTTTCAATCGCCAAGGCCTTGTCGGACTCGGCCACGATTGCCCTCCTTCAGTCTGACCTGAACGAGGACTCGATCGTTCTTGCCCGTCAGCTCCGTGCGACGATCGAGGCGCGC
>CAZZJH010000074.1:0-6978 GCA_964654335.1 uncultured Acidimicrobium sp. | reverse complement strand
GTGAGGACGTGGAGAACATCCTGCTCAAGTTGTTGCAAGCAGCAGATTTCGATGTCAAGCGCGCGGAGACGGGCATCGTGTACATCGATGAGATCGACAAAGTTGCGCGCAAGAGCGAGAACCCGTCGATCACTCGTGACGTCTCAGGCGAAGGCGTGCAGCAAGCTCTGCTGAAAATTCTCGAAGGAACCGTGGCGTCGGTTCCTCCACAGGGTGGCCGCAAGCATCCGCATCAGGAATTCATTCAGATCGACACGACCAACGTGTTGTTCATCGTTGGCGGTGCGTTCTCCGGTCTCGAGCAGATCATCGAGTCGCGAATTGGTCACAAGGGTGTCGGTTTCCACGCCAACGTATTGTCGAAGCACGAGAAAGATCCGGGCGAGTTGTTTGCCCAGGTGTTGCCGGAAGATCTCCTGAAGTTCGGCATGATCCCCGAGTTCGTCGGCCGACTCCCGATGATCGGTGCGGTGCACAGCCTCGATCGTGCGGCGCTGATCAAGATCCTGACCGAGCCGAAGAACGCGTTACTCAAGCAGTATCAGAAGTTCTTCGAATTCGAAGACATCGAGCTCGAGGTAACCCAGTCGGCGATGGATGCCATCGCCGATCAGGCACTGGTCCGTGCCACGGGGGCACGCGGTCTGCGGGCGATCCTCGAAGAAGTGTTGTTGAACGTGATGTACGAGATGCCGGGGCGAACCGACGTCGCCAAGGTGGTGGTGGACGTGGATGCCGTGACCGGCGTCGGAACGCCGACCGTGGTGCCACGTTCGGCACGTGCCACTCGCCAGCGCCGCGCAGCTTCCTGACTGCGGTCCGACTGTTTAGGCTGTGGCCGATGGTTAGGGGATCGGACGTTGCCGAACAGGCAGTGGAGCAACAGGTCGTCGGGCTTTCTCCCGCACGTTTGGGGTTACAACGTTTTCGTCGTGATCGCGTTGCGCGAATTGCATTCAATGTCGTGGTGTTCTATGTCGCCGTCGCTGTATTTGCGCCACTCATCTGTCGCATCTTGAACATCGATCCCTATGAGCTGGATCGCCAAGCGATCAATGATTACGGATTGCCAAAGGGTTTTTTCGGAGGCGTCTCATTCGATCATCCACTCGGTGTCGAACCGGGTACTGGTCGCGACATTCTCGCTCGCCTGATTTATGGAGCCCGCATCTCACTGCTGATCGGCACGATCGGGACGTTGATCACCACCGCCATCGGTGTCACGCTCGGCATGATCGCCGGTCTCCGTCGCGGTTTCATCGACGCGGTGATTTCGAGACTTGGTGATGTGACGCTCACGTTTCCGTCGCTGCTCCTGCTCATCGCATTGAGCCAACCACTCACTCAGCGCCTTGAGTCGCTCGGTGTGCCCGAGGGCAACCCTGCGCGGATCACCTACATCTTGTTCGTGTTGTCCATCTTCGGTTGGGTGTACATGGCCCGATTGATTCGGGGCCAAGTGTTGTCGATGCGCGAGCGCGAGTTCGTTGAGGCCGCCCGAGCGATCGGCGCTTCCACGCGACACATCATCTTCCGCGAACTACTGCCCAACCTGTGGCCGCAAATCATCGTGTTCGTATCATTGAGCCTTCCGGCGTATGCAGCCACTGAAGCGACGTTGTCGTATCTTGGCGTCGGCCTCTACGCACCTGCGTCATCATGGGGCATCATGCTCGGCGACTCGGTGAAGTATTACCGGGCCGACCCGGCCTACTTGTTCATTCCCGGACTGACCTTGATGGTGCTGGTGCTGGCTTTCAACCTGCTTGGGGACGGGCTCCGCGACGCGTTCGACCCCCGCAGCGACCGTCAGCAACTCTGACCCCGACCGGTCATGGTTGGCCTGTGATTACTACGAGGTATTGTTCCCCTTGAACAGTGTCGGAATCGATCCGACAAAAGGGGGAGATATGAA
Source organism: uncultured Acidimicrobium sp. (assembly GCA_964654335.1). Taxonomy (GTDB): domain Bacteria; phylum Actinomycetota; class Acidimicrobiia; order Acidimicrobiales; family Ilumatobacteraceae; genus UBA3006. The sequence goes on along the minus strand of CAZZJH010000074.1, from coordinate 5,063 downwards.
GAGACTTGCCAAGTTCAGCAAAGTTCTCGCAATCACGGCTGCGGTCAGCCTCGTTGCGGGAGCCTGCGGAGGCGGCGGCGACTCAGCCACCAGTGGTGAGGAAGCCGGCGGAATCTCCGCGTCAAGCGACGGAATCAAGGACGGCGGCACGTTGTACGTGCTGACGAACCTCGAGGGAATGACGAACATGGACCCACAACGCATCTACACCGGTGCCGACCTCGGGTTCCTCGGTTCGACCATCCAGCGAACCTTGACCTCGTACAACCCAGTCGCAGGTACCGCGGGCACCGAATTGGTGGCCGACCTCGCCACGGATACGGGCACGGCATCGGACGACCTGAAGACGTGGTCTTTCACCCTGCGTGATGGATCTACATTCGAAGACGGAAGCGCGATCACCTGCGCCGACATTCGCTACGGCGTGTCGCGCACGTTCGCTTCGGAAATGACCGGTGACGAGGGCCCGTTGTATGCGATGAGCTATCTCGACGTCTCCGATTACCCCGGTCCGTACACGGCATCTGCATCGCAGCAAGCCGCGTTCGACAAAGCCGTGGAGTGTTCCGAAGACAACAAGACGATCACCTTCCACCTCGGAATTCCGGTGGCCGACTTCAACTACACCGTTGGCTTGTTGGCGTTCGGTCCAGTGCCGAAGGCCGCAGACACCGGCGACCAGTACACCTTGAAGCCGGTCTCGAGTGGACCATTCAAGATCGAGAAGTACGAGGCGGGCAAGGAGCTCGTCATGGTGCGTAACGAAAACTGGAATCAGGATTCTGACCCTGTTCGCTCGCCGCATGTCGACGAGATCATCGTGCAATTCGGTCTCGATGAGTCCGTGATCGACGAGCGCATGATCGCCGATTCAGGTGACGACCAGAATGCCATCGTTTACGGCGGCATCTTGCCGGAGAACCTGCAGACCGTGTTCGGTGACGACACGTTCAAGGATCGTCGCACCGATGGCTTTGACGGATTCGTCTCGTACACGATGGTCAATGTTTCCAAGGTGAACTGCGCCGAAGTTCGTAGGGCTGTATGGCTGGCACTAGACCGCGAGGCTTTGCGCACCGCGGCCGGTGGTCCATTCACTGGTGAGTTCGCGGACAGCTTCGTGAACCCGCTGTTGGCAACCGACTACGAAGGTGCCAAGTTGCCGGACGACCTCCTGCCATCGGGTAACCCTGAGGCGGCGATGGCGTTGTTGGAAGAGGCCAAGACGACGTGCCCGGATGCCTACAAGTTGGCAACGGAAACTGGTATGCGCTTCGACCACCCGGACACGGACACGTGGAAGAAGAACATTGCCATTTGGATCGATTCGCTCGGCAAGGCTGGCATCAAGATCAAGGACAACCCGATCGAGCCGTCCAAGTACTACGCGACGATCAATGCCGATCCAGGCGACCTGATGCGCGCTGGTTGGGCCGCCGACTGGAGCAATGCCTCCACGGTGATCCCCGAGTTGTTCGGTAAGGGTGGTGGCTTCAACTATCACCAGAACGAGAACGACCCGGCATTTGCGGAGTTCCAGACCAAGGTCGATGAGGCCAAGGCGACCACAGATCGCGCCGCTCAGGCCGAGCTGTGGAAGGAACTGAACCAGTACGTGATCGATCAGGTGTGGTCGATTCCGGGCTCGTTCACCAAGTCCCAGAACCTCGTCGGTTCGAAGGTGCGCTTGGCGTATCAGTGGCTGCCATTTGGTTGGTACAACGTCGGCGGCATCGGTCTCGCCGAATAGCAGTGTTGTCTCGTGTGGGTGGCCACCTTCGGGTGGCCACCCACCGAGGTGCCCATAGATGTTTTTCTTTCTCCTGCGCAGGACTGCGTTTTCCGTCATCCTGCTGTTTGTCGTCAGTCTTTTTACCTTCCTGATCTTCTCCGTGCTGCCGTCTGATCCGGCGGCACTTACCTGTGGGAAGAACTGTTCCGCCGAGACAATTGAGGCAAACCGAATACGACTCGGCTACGACAAGCCGATCCTCGAGCAATACGGCCGCTACATGAAGGGGATCTTCGTCGGTCAATCGTTTGGTGAAGGCGAAATCGCGGTCCACTGTCCCGCGCCTTCATTCGGGTACTCCTATAACGAGCACAAGTGCGTCACTGAACTCATCGTGCGTGGACTGCCGGTGACGGCATCGTTGGCGATTGGTGCCTTCGTTTTGTGGATGGGACTCGGCGTGGGTATCGGCACGCTGGCCGCAATGAAACGAGGTAAGTGGCAAGATCGGTTGGCCACCACATTCAGCGTGATTGGCGTGAGCCTGCCTACTTTTTTCGTCGGTCTCCTCGTAATCCTGATCTTAGTGATTTGGACCGGGATTTTTCCCTTCCCTCAGTACGAAGGCATCACGAGTAATCCGGTGAAGTGGTTCACCGCACTGATTCTTCCGTGGTCGACCCTCGCCGTGGTGTCTGCATCGACGTACGTGCGAATGACGCGCAACGGTTTGCTCGAAGTAATGAACGAGGAGTTCGTTCGGCTGGGGATCGCCAAGGGTTTGGGTAAGCGCCGCCTGATGTTGAAGTACGTGTTGCGCGCGGCACTCGTTCCGATCGTGACGATTGCGGGTCTCGACTTTGCGTTTTTGCTCGGTGGAGCAGTAATCACCGAGAGTGTGTTCAATCTGCCGGGGTTGGGCAAGTTGACGATTCGGGCAGTGGTCGACTCCGACCTCCCGATCCTGGTTTCAACGACCCTCGTCTCTGCAGCGTTCATCGTCGTGGCCAACACGCTCGTCGACATTTTGTATGGAATTCTCGATCCACGGGTTCGTGTGAAATGAGCGAGCCATTGCTGAGTGTTCGTAATCTGCAGGTTTCTTTCGGCACGGCAGAAGGTGAAGTAAAGGCAGTAGACGGAGTTTCTTTCGACCTACGTCCCGGCGAAACTCTCGGAATCGTGGGCGAGAGTGGCTCGGGTAAGTCGGTCACCGCGAACTCGATCATGCGCCTCAATTTCGGTGCTCAGGTTTCGATGTCGGGGGAGATCATCTTCGAGGGTCGCGATTTGTTGTCGATGCAAGACGAGAACTTGCGCAAAATCCGCGGTCGAGACGTGGCGATGGTATTCCAGGATCCGTTGACTGCCCTCAATCCCTTCTACACGGTGGGTGATCAGATCGCGGAAGCTTTCTCCATTCACCATCCAGATTCCAGTAAGTCGGAAGCACTCGAAGTTGCTCTCGATGCGTTGAATAAGGTCGGCATCCCCGAACCAAATAAGCGCTCCCGCCAATACCCCCATGAGTTTTCTGGCGGCATGCGGCAACGAATCGCGATCGCCATAGCGATGGTCAACAATCCGAAGATCCTGATCGCCGATGAGCCGACCACCGCTCTCGATGTCACTGTGCAGGCTCAGATCCTCGAGTTCATCAACGAACTGCAACAGGAGTTCGGCTCGGCCGTCATCTTGATCACTCATGATTTGGGAGTGATCGCCGAGACAGCCGATCATGTGATGGTGATGTATGCGGGTAGGGCAGTAGAGAGTGCACCTGTTGCAGAATTATTTGCCCGTCCAACGCACCCCTACACCGTTGGCTTGCTCTCCTCCGTGCACAGCCTCGATGACTCCCGACGTGGATCGCTGAAGCAGATACAGGGAGCGCCGCCGTCGTTGATCAACCTGCCGACCGGTTGCGCATTCCATCCACGCTGCCCGTATGAGATGGGGGAAGGAAGCGTGTGTCGCACATCTGCGCCGAGCCTCCATAAAGTTGGTGTCGGCCTCTCAGCGTGCCACCTCTCTGACGATCGGTTGTTGACGATCGGTGGGGAGGAGTAATGGGCTCGGGCGAAGTCGTTCTCGAGGCGCGCAACTTGCGCAAATACTTTCCAACCGGTGCGTCCAAACTTCTGATGCGCCCAACTGGCACGGTGCAAGCGGTTGACGATGTGTCATTTGTCTTGAAAGCGCGATCCACGCTCGGAATCGTCGGTGAATCGGGGTGTGGAAAGTCCACGCTGGGTCGCCTCTTGACACGTCTCGTCGAGCCGACTTCGGGTGAGGTGCTCCTGCAGGGCAAGAGTCTGCTAGCTGCTCGGGGCTCGGATCTACTGAAAATGCGCCGGGTTGTGCAGATGGTGTTTCAAGACCCGTATGCGAGTCTCAACCCTCGCCACAGCATTGGTCAGTCAATTGGTAATCCGTTGCGCATTCATGGCATCGGGGATGCAGAATCGCGGGAAAGGCGGGTTGCTGAATTGATGGAGCTCGTCGGGCTCAATCCTGAACATGTAAATCGATTTCCACACGAGTTCTCCGGTGGGCAGCGCCAGCGCGTAGGCATCGCCAGAGCGCTCGCTCTCGATCCCAAAGTAATCATCGCTGACGAACCGGTCTCTGCACTAGACGTGTCGATCCAATCGCAGATCCTGAACCTGCTCGAGAATCTGCAGCAGACACTTGGACTCTCGTACGTCTTTGTCGCCCATGATCTTGCCGTCGTTCGACACATCGCGGACGAAGTTGCGGTGATGTACCTCGGAAAATTCGTCGAATACGGTTCGGCTGCCGATGTTTATCGCAGTCCGCAACACCCCTACACCCAAGCTCTGATGTCGGCGGTCCCAGTCGCCGATCCGGTCAAGGCAACTACTCGGCGACGAATCGTGCTCACCGGCGACGTGCCGAGCCCAATCGATCCACCCTCGGGATGCCGATTCCGCACGCGCTGTTCGCGAGCCGAGGCTCGTTGTGCCGAGGAGGAGCCGAAACTCGAGGATCGCGGGGCGGGTCATCCCGTTGCTTGCCACTTCCCGGGCTGACTTCGCTCTCGGGCTCAGTAGCGTCACCTCGCCATGAATTTCGAAGAGGCACTGCGCTACCTCGACGAGCACGCGAGTTACGACAAGACGGGAAGGGTGGACGAGCCATCACTCGACAACATTCGCGCGTTGATGAGCGTGATGGACAACCCTCAAGAGTCGTTCCCCGTGATTCACGTGACGGGTACGAACGGCAAGGGTTCGACCACGCAGATCGTGACCAAGTTGTTGATGGCTCACGGACTGAAGGTTGGCACTTACACGAGTCCACATCTCGA
>CAZZJH010000073.1:0-7123 GCA_964654335.1 uncultured Acidimicrobium sp. | reverse complement strand
GCCTCCGGCTTGCCTTCGTTGCGGGTGATCGTTTCGAGCGTGGCTCGCTCGGCGGCAATCACCTCGGCCGGCACGTCTTCTTTGTTCAAGAACTTCGGACGGGCAAATGCGATGTGCACGGCGATGTCGTGGGCCAACTCTTCGGTTGCTCCACTCATCTCCACCAACACCACGTTCACTCCACGGCCGCCTTGCACGTGCACGTAGGAATCCATGATGTTGCCGGGCGCCGCCTCGAAGCGAACGACTTCGCCGATCTCGATCTTTTCCTTGAGCAGGATCTTGAGGTCCTCGAGTTCCTTGGCGCGGTCGTTGACCGCAGCCTCACCGTTTTGACGTACGAGCGATGCCAAGGCGTTCGCTTCTGCCACGAACGAATCACTCGATGCGACGAAGTCCGTCTCGCACTTGAGCTTGACGATGGCGGCCTGCGGGCAGTCGATGGACAGTGCCACGACGCCTTGGTTGTTGTCGCGATCGTCACGCTTGGCACTTGCAGCCAAACCCTTTTCGCGCAGCCACTGCTTGGCGGCTTCCATGTCGCCACTCGTGTTCTCGAGAGCCTTTTTGCAGTCCATCATTCCTGCACCAGTTGCCTGACGCAGCGTCTGGACGTCCTTCGCGGTGAACGACATGCTCAGCTCCCTGCCTGCTCACCGGCCTGCGCCACGCGTGCGTCGCGAAGAGCCTGCGCCTCTGCTGCCGACTTACGTGCGGCTTCCTGTTCGGCGTCGAACGTTGCCTGCTGTTCGGCGGTACGAGCAACGGCTGCTGGAGCCGAAGCAACGCGCGACATCGTCTTCTCGGCGATGTAGCGACCTTCGATTACCGCCTCGCAGATGACACGTGACATCAATTCGTTGGCACGAATGGCATCGTCATTGCCGGGGATCGGGAACTGAATGAAGTCGGGGTTGACGTTGGTATCGACGACCGCGACGACCGGAATCTTCAACTTGTTGGCCTCGGTGACGGCGATGTGCTCCTTCATCGTGTCCAACACGAAGACTGCCGACGGCAACTTGCTCATCGAACGAATTCCCGAGAGGTTCTTCTGCAACTTCTCGAGTTCACGGCTGATGAGAAGGGCTTCCTTCTTCGGCATGAGTTCGAACTCTCCCGAGTCGCGCATGCGCTCGTATTCCTGCATCTTGCCCACGCGCTTGGCGATGGTGTCGAAGTTGGTGAGCATGCCGCCCAACCAACGCTCGTTGATGTAGGGCATGCCGCACTTGTCGGCGAAAAACTTGATTGGATCCTGCGCCTGCTTCTTGGTGCCGATGAAGAGCACCGAGCCGCCGTTGGCGACGAGATCGCGCACGAACTTGTAGGCAGTCTCGACGCGATCGAGAGTCTGCTCGAGATCGATGATGTAGATGCCGTTGCGCTCACCAAAGATGAAGCGCTTCATTCGCGGGTTCCAGCGGTGGGTCTGGTGTCCGAAGTGAACACCTGCCTCCAGCATCTGACGCATGCTGACGATTGCCATGATTCTCCTCCTGAGGTTCGAACACTCACCCTCGCGCCGAAGCGACCACAGGTTGGGATGAGCGAGTTGGATTGGTTGTAGTTACTGCCCGAAAGCAGCGGGGTGAGTGTATCGGCGGGTCAGCCGACGAGCACTGCCCTCGGGCGTCGGTCAGCGCCTACGCACCTGCCAACAGCTAGCCGCGGGTCGACGTAGGCACCGCCCACCCGCAACCCGATGAAGAGCCGCCCCGTGCTTTGCCCCACCTGGTCACCCTGCCCCACGCGTTCGCCTTGTCGCACGGAGATGTCTCGGAGATTTCCATGGGTGACGAGTGCACCCCGAGAAGTTCGCACTACTACGTAGCGCACTCCGCCCACCATGCCGGCAAAGCTCACGTCACCCGATACCGCAGCGAACACGGGATCGCCCTCGGCGATGGCGTACTCGATGCCACGCCGACCGGCGCAGTAGGGACACGGCGGCTGACGAAACTCCCCCACCATCGTCAGATGCGTCGGCAAGACGAGGCCGCACGCAGCGAGAAGAGACGCGAGGATCAGGCGACGTCTTGACTTCGCAGCCGCGAACGCAACTGCAACACCGCACGCGAGTGGATCTGGGAGACCCGGCTTTCGGTGACACCCAGGACTTCACCGATTTCGGCGAGCGTCAGGTTTTCCTCGTAGTACAACACGAGCACGTTCTTTTCGCGCTCCGGCAGTTTGCGTATCTCTTGACGCATCACACGACGCATCTCGCCCGATTCGATCACTGCATCCGGATTGGTGGACAAGTGCATGTCCGAATGTGTGTCGGTCGGTCGCGCATCAGCCATCACGTGATCGAGTGGACCAACGGACCCCGAGTGGGCGTCGGCGAGCCATTGATGAAAAACGTCCAGCGCAATTCCGAGGCGTGTGGCGATTTCCTCGTCCACCGGCGATCGTCCGAGTTCATGTTCGAGCGTGCTGATCACATTTTCGATGTCGCGCGTGCGAGAACGAACGGTGCGCGGCACCCAGTCGAGTTGACGCAGACTGTCGAGGATGGCGCCACGAATTCGTGGGATGGCATACGACTCGAACTTCACGCCGTGCTGGGGGTCGAAACGCTCGATCGCTCCCATCAGTCCGAAAACGCCAGCTTGAATCAGATCGCCGGTGTCCACCCGTTTGGGAAGGTTCGCACTGAGTCGACCGGCGACGAACTTGATCAACGATGCGTAGTGCACCACCAACACGTCACGAGCATCGTTCGCCCGCTCGTCGTGCCACTTCTGCCAGGCCTGCTCGACCGTGAGGCGAACAGGCAAGGCATTCATGAACCCCAATTATGCCCGCGGGTGAGAGACCTCGTAAGCGGCCTTCAGTCGCTCCTTGCTGACGTGGGTGTATCGCTGCGTGGTGGCAACGTCGCTGTGTCCGAGTAACTCCTGCACGGCGCGCAAATCGGCGCCGTTGTCGAGGAGATGAGTGGCGAACGTGTGACGCAATGCGTGGGGATGTGTGGGTGATGATGCTCGTTCATCGAGGATTCTGCGGACGTCGCGTGTGCCCAGACGTCTTCCACGCGAGTTGACGAACAGTGCCGTTTCGTCGCGATCGCCCGTTACTTCTCTGCGCAACGTCGCCCATGCCTTCAGCGCCACCATTGCCGGCTCGCCCACGGGAACCCGCCGTTCTTTGGCACCTTTTCCCATCACCGTCACGGCACCACGCTTCACGTCGACCGAATCGACATCCATGGCGCAGAGTTCGCTCACACGCAATCCGCTGCCGTACAGCATCTCGACGACCGCAATGTCACGAGCCTCTCGCCACGGTGGCGCATCTTCTCGAGGCTGCAACAACGTGTTGAGTTGTTCGTTGGTCAACACTTTCGGCAATCGTCCCTGATCGGATGGGGTCTTCACGCCCGCGGTGGGATCCACCTCGCATCGCTCGGTACGTACCAACCAACCGAAGTACCGGCGCAATGCGGCCATCTTGCGGGCAATCGAGCGTTTCGCTGTGCGCGTGGTGGCGAGAAATGCCACGTACTGGCGAACCGTTACTTTCCGCACGTCGGTGGGTGAGCCGATCGACTGGCGCGAAACCCACTCGGCGAACAGCGTGACGTCGGTGAGATAGGCCTTGATGGTGTTGTCCGATGCGCGGGTGAGCGACCGACCGAATGCAGCCAACTCCCACGACTCGAGGTCTTCACCCGTACGGCGCTTGTTCATCGATCGTGTGCTCCGGTGAGCGGAAGGTTGTCCGCGTCGTTTCCACCATATCGCTCACGAGGAAGTTGACCGAGCACCTCCCACCATCCACCAGTGTTCGCCAACCAGCCATGGCTCTCGAGTCGCCCCAAAGCAACCGCAGTAGGCACCAGATCGCTACCGATTCGCATCATCACTTGATCGAGAGTCAAGGCTTCACGACCAATCGCTTCGATGATTCGCAGATCGAAATCGGCGGGCAACGGTCGGGCGTCGTAGACCTGCGGATGACATCGCCGATGATCGAGCCCAAGCGCCACCATCACATCGTCCACGCCCACCACCGGAGCACATCCCTGTTGCAACAAGAGGTTGCTTCCCGCTGACGACGAATTGCGAGGCGAACCCGGCACCGCCATAACCGTGATGTCACGTTTCATCGCCTCTGCCACCGTGATCATCGAGCCACCTTTCTCCCGCGATTCGACGACGACGATCACCTCACTGAGTGCGGCAAGGATGCGATTGCGAAGTGGAAACCGGAATGCTTCGGGCGCAGTACCCGGCGGGGATTCGCTGAGCACCACTCCCTCGCGCGCCACCCACTTCCATAGTTCGGTGTTGTCACGTGGGTAGATGACATCGAGACCGGAGGCCACGACGGCGATCGGTGGAGCAATACGTTGACCGCGAGATTCGGCGACCATGACTCCCCGATGAGCCCACGCATCGATACCTCGAGCGAGACCGGACACCACCGACACATCGTTCACTGCAAGATCGAACCCGAGATGCGACGCCATGTACCGACCGGACGCGGTGGCTCCTCGGGTGCCGATGACGCCGACTCGGCGATGCGCGAGATGCTCGAGGCTTCCTTGATGAAACAGCACCGCTGGACGAGCGGGGTCGGCTTGCAGTGCCACCGGGTACGTGGGATGACCGATATAGGTGACACCGATGCGATGGTGCTGCAGTGCCACTTCCATGCGAGCAAGGAGTTCGTCATCGCTCAGCCCCAATGCTTTCCACGCTTGCGAAGGTGTTTGACGCAACAACAAACCACCGAGCCTGCTTTGACCAACCGCGGGCATCGCCGCCATGGCACAGGCCATCACCTGTTCTTCGTCGATCACCATTGACGAACCGCTGGTTGCACCTGCACACGCAGCGCAAGCGCGGCGGCCACGTGTTCCTCTTCGATCAACTCGGGTGCGTCCTCCAGATCGGCGATCGTGCGCGCCACGCGACGAATGCGATGAAAGCCACGTCCAGACAACGCACCTCGCTCCAAATGAGTTCGTAGAAGTTGTGTCGCAGCCAGGCTGAGCATTGCAACGCGATCGAGTAATTCACCGGTGAGCGCCGAATTGGTGACGCCATTGCGCTGAACGGATATCTCCCGCGCCCGCAAAACACGCTTGGCCACGTCGCGAGACGATTCGGCAGGGGCCGCGTCGAGCAAATCACCCACTTCGGGCCGAGTGACGGCAACACGAAGATCGAAGCGATCCAGGAGTGGGCCGGAAAAGCGACGGAAGTAACGCATCCGCATCCGGTCATCGCAGACGCACACTCCTGGCGTACCTTCGCCACACGGACACGGATTGGTGGCGGCAACGAGCAAGAAACGCGCTGGCAACTCCACGCCGTGGCGTGCCCTCGCCACCCGCACGACTCCCTCCTCCAATGGTTGTCGAAGAGCATCGAGCACGCTCGGGGCGAACTCGCCGAGCTCGTCGAGGAACAACACACCGTTGGTGGCAAGAGAGATCTCGCCCGGGCGCAGACTCGCCGTGCCACCCCCGACCATTGCCGTGAGCGAAACCGAATGGTGCGGTGCCCGAAACGGCGCCAACGAGACACTTCCTCCGCTCGGCATCGTCACATGTGCTGCGGAATGGATGATCGTCGATTGGAGAGATTGCTCGGCATCGAGTGGAGGCATGATGCCCGGCATCCTTCGCGCGAGCATCGATTTACCGGCACCGGGTGGACCGACCATCAACAGATGGTGAGCACCAGCCGCGGCAATCTCAAGTGCTCGACGCGCTGCGCGTTGCCCACGTACGTCGGAAAGATCGACGACCTCGTGGGGCTCTTCCACCGTTCCCACCAACCGAGGTGATGCCCACGAGCCGCCGTCCCGTAGACACTCCACCACGTGCAGCAGTGACTTCGCACCCACCACTCGATCACCTGACACGAGAGACACTGACGCGTGGGCCGACTCGGCAACAACTACCCGACGATCGTCGATGGCTGCGACCAATGGAACGAGTCCGGGCACCGAGCGCAACGAGCCGTCGAGGCCCAACTCGGCGAGGAAGGCGAAACGATCGACACCTTCTTGCGGGATAACTTCCTGCACCACCAACAAACCGACGGCGATTGCGAGATCGAGCCCGGATCCTCCTCGTTTCACCGTCGAGCGCATCGACAAATTGATGGTGACACGACGGTTCGGCCAAGGGAGTGAGCTCGACAACAAGGCTGCCCGCACTCGGTCGCGAGATTCTCGACATGACTCGTCGGGTTGACCGACGATGGTGAAACCAGGAAGACCCGACCCCACATGCACTTCGATGTCGACCGGCTCTCCGTGAATACCGAGCAAACTTGCGGAACGCGCGAGGGCAAATGCCATGTGCGCAATGTGTGGGCTGTGAAGTCGACTTGACACTGACGAGTGGTCGTCGCCTGAAACAATGGTCGGGTGCGCCGCCTCTGCCTGATGTTGTTACCTGCTGCGCTGGTGATTGGTGCATGTGGAGATACCCCGCGCACCGCGACCAACTTCTGTCGTCAGTTGGCCAACGAAATGGACGGACTTGCCGACCTACCTGCCACCCCGAATGCGATCAACGAAGCCGTCGAGCGCTACGAGCGATTGCTCGAGGTGGCACCGCTTGCAGTCGAAGATGACTGGCGTGCGCTCACGGAGCTACTGCGCACGGCAGGTGGCCTCGACGCCTCCGACGAGGAGGCCGTACAAAACTTCGTCGATCAGGCTTACGCGAGTGAGCGCGCCGCCCAAGATGCGATGAAGTGGGTGATGACGAATTGTGGAGTGGACATTTCCACCGGCAACAGCGTCACACCGATCGTGACGACCACTACCCCGTAGGTTGATTCAGCAGGATTCGCGAGTCAGCGAATCTCGCCGCGGCGCAGGATCACTTTGTCGACCAGGCCGTACTCCTTGGCCTGCTCGGGCGTGAACCAACGATCGCGCTCGGAATCCTTCTGGATTTGCTCGATCTTTTGACCGGAGTGGTGAGCGGTGAGCTCCGCCATGCGGTGCTTGGTGAATGCCAACTGTTCCGCCTGAATCGCGATGTCTGATGCTTGTCCGCGCAGACCTGCGAGTGGCTGGTGCATCATGATGCGCGCGTTCGGCAACGTGAACCGCTTGCCCGGCGTTCCGGCCGTGAGCAAGAACTGACCCA